>DATNHO010000096.1:0-15914 GCA_035604895.1 Terriglobales bacterium
GATATTCCGCTGCTGGTGCAGCACTTCCTCCAGAAGTATTCCGAGGAAAATGAGCGGCCCCGGCGCCGCATTACCACCGAGGCGTTGCGCCCGCTGGTGACCTACTCCTGGCCAGGCAATGTCCGCGAACTGGAGAACGCGATCGAACGCGCCGTGGTGCTATCTTCCGACAGCGACATTGGGATCGATCTCCTCCCCGACCACATCGTGGGCCAGGGTAGCTCAATTCCGGCTTTGAATGCGAGCGCGGGGGCCACGCTGTTCAGCATCATGGAAGACTGCGAACGGCGCATCATCGTTGACATGCTGGAGAAGTGCGGCTGGAACCAAACCGAAGCGGCGGAACGCTTCCACGTACCGCTCTCCACGCTGAATCAGAAAATCAAACGGCTGGCCATCGAGATCAAGAAGAAAAACCGGGAGTGAGTGATATCGGGCCATCGGGCCATCGAGTGATCGGGTCATCTGAAGCCCGTAAGCTCTCTCCGGTTTTAGATCGCCCGATGACCCGATCACCCGATCACCCGATGATTTCTCTCTGCTATAGTTCCCTGAGCAGTTCCCCGACCACACATGGCGTTTGAACTCGAACTGATTTCGCCCGTTGAAGTCGCCAAGGGATATGTGCTGGCGATTCAGGAATACACCCTGCTCTCGGCGCAATCGCTGGCGAACTTCTTCCGCCATCCTCTGTACATGGGCGACATGCTGCAGCAGGCCGACCTGATCGGCGTCGGCTCCCTGCCCATCGTGGTTCTCACCGGACTCTCCGTCGGTGCGCTGCTGGCGTTGAATGCGGCCAGCACGTTGGAACGATTCGGCTCGGTTACGCTCATCGGACAACTCGTGTCGCTCGGCATGGTCACCGAACTGGGACCGCTCATCACCGGGCTGATGGTGGCTGGGCGCAACGCCTCCGGCATGGCCAGCGAACTGGGCTCGATGGTCGTGACCGAGCAGATCGATGCCATGCGTGCCCTGGGCACCGACCCCACCAAGAAGCTGGTTACGCCACGAGTGGGCGCTACCGCCTTCATGCTATTTTTCCTGACCATCATCGCCGACCTGCTTGGGGAGATCGGCGGCTATGGGGTCGCGCACCTGCTGTTCGGGGTGGACACGAACCAATATTGGACCTCGGTGTGGCAGGTCCTCGTCTTCCGCGACGTGTTTACCGGTCTCATCAAGCCCGTGCTGTTCGGATTCATCATCTCGACCGTCGGCTGCTATTACGGCATGTCCACGCGGGGCGGCACGCAGGGGGTGGGCCGTTCCACTACTCAGGCCGTGGTCGCTGCTTCGGTGTTGATTCTGATCACGGATTTCTTTGTGACCAAGCTGATCTTCGCAATTTTCGGTTACAGGTAAGCCATGCCGGCTCCCAGTCTGCCCAGCGGAAATCCGGCGGCCGCGGTGGTGAGTCCCTCCGGCTACGCCATCGAGTTCGACAAGGTTGCCATCGCGTTCGATGAAAACGTCGTCCTCGACGGCGTTTCGTTCCAGCTTCCGCACGGCGAAACCAAGGCGCTGTTTGGCGTCGCCGGTTCGGGCAAGAGCACTCTGCTCAAGCTGGCCATGGGGCTGCTGCGGCCCGATAGCGGCCGCATCTTCGTGCTGGGAGAAGAAGTCACGCGCATGTCGGAACAGGAACTGTTCCAGCTGCGCCGGCGCGTGGGCATCGTGTTCCAGGAAGGCGCGCTCTTCGACTCGCTCAAGGTATACGAAAACGTCGCTTTCCGCCTGATGGAGGAGCGGATCTCCGCGGCGGAAGTCGAACGGCGGGTGCGCGAGGTTCTGCGCTTCGTGGAGTTGGAAGAAACCTACGACATGTTTCCATCCGAACTATCGGGTGGCATGCGGCGGCGCGTGGCCATCGCCCGCGCCATCGTCACTGAGCCCGAGGTGCTGCTCTACGACTCGCCTACCGGCGGACTCGATCCGGTAACTTCGAACACCATCGTCGAACTGATCGTGAAACAACGTGACGTCTACAAAACCAGCGCCCTCATGGTGACCCACCGCCTGCAGGATGCCTTCACCATGGCAACTCACCAGTTCGATAAGGCCACCAACCAGATGGTCGTCCTGCCCAAAGGCCGGCATTGCGATGTGCCCATGAGCTTTCTGATTCTGCGCGACGGCAAAGTCATCTTCGACGGCGACGGCCACGAACTCGCCACTTCGCGCGACGAATATATTCGCGAATATATTTCGTAGGGCGGATCGCAGAGGTCAGAGGTCGGATTGCGGAGGTTGTCTGCGGATTCGATCCACTTCTGCAATCTGACCTCTGACCTCTGCAATCCCAACGCGCCCCTCAAATTTCAGGCTTCTTCTTCGATCCCTTGCCCGGCAACGCTGCCGGATTTTCGTGGACGCGCTCGCGGAATCCGCCTTTCATCCCTCTAGCCAGTCCGATCGACGCTTCGCCAAATTTGTCGCGCAGATGATCCGCCGCCGCCAACGCCTTCTGCCAACGCTCGTTCTGCGCAGGCTCCAGCAGATCGAGCTGAGTTGAACCCGATTCGAAATTCGACGCTTGCACTCCCAGCAATCGCACCGCCGCGCCCGGCTTCCAGTTGGCGAAAAACAGACGCCGCGCGTGATCGAAAATCTGGTTATCCATCTGCGTCGGCTGCTCCAGCGATTGCGCTCGCGTGATGGTCGAGAAATCTTTGTAGCGCAACTTCAACTGGAGGGTGCGGGCAAAATATCCGCCCTCGCGCAGCCGCCGTCCCACCATCTCGCTGAGCCGCATCAGCGTGGACTGCAAGCGCTCGGCGTCGCCCGTATCCTCGTCGAAGGTGTGCTCGTGGCTGATCGATTTGGGATCGACGTGTTCTCCGACTTCATTGTCGAACCATCCACCCGCATCCTCGCCCCGCGACTTGCCGGCCAGAGCGAGCCCCCATTTTCCGAAGCGGTGTTCCAAATCGCGATCCTCCAGGCGCGCGAGGTCACCCACTTTCTGAATGCCGATGGCGTGCAGTTTCTGCTCCATCACCTTGCCCACGCCGGGAATGTCGCCGACGGCCAGCGGCGCCAAAAACTTCGACTCCTCTCCGGGCAGAACCCAGAGCACGCCGTTCGGTTTGGCTTTAGCGGAGGACACTTTCGCGACGAGCCGCGAGGTGCCGATCCCGATCGAGCAGTTCAGTTGTGTAGCCGACTTCATCGCCTCATGCAGTCGATGAGCAGAATGCAGCGGCCGGCCATGCAGGCGCTCAGTTCCCGTCATGTCGAGATAAGCCTCATCCACCGAAGCCATTTCGACCAGCGGAGAAAAGTGCCCGAGCACTTCGTGCACCTTCGCGGAATACTCGCGATAACGCTCCGGATGCCCATTCACAAAAATCGCTTGCGGACAGAGTTTCGCCGCCGTCCGCAGCGGCATGGCCGAGTGCACACCAAACTTCCGCGCCGCATAGGATGCGGCCGAAACCACGCCCCGTTCGTCGCGCTGTCCGCCCACCACTACCGGCTTGCCTTTCAGCGACGGGTCAAACAATTCCTCGACCGAGACGAAGAAGGCGTCCATGTCGACGTGGAAGATGGTACGTGAAATCGGGCCATCGGCTGATCGGGTCATCGGGTGATCGGAGTGCCTTGCAGAAGTGTACCGCGAGAGAATGCTAGGCGGTGCCTCCCCGGATCGACTACTCAGGACCTATGGTAGGCTGCGCTAGAGGGTCATACGATGGATCAGAATCCCATTGCGGAAGCAGCCAAAGCTGTAGCAGAGACGAGCGGCAAGGCCCTAGATTTAGTGATAGGGCTAGGGCGGATCGTAAAACCACCCGCTGACGAGCTTGCGGGGATACTGTGTGACCGATTGAAATTTGTCCGCTGGAAGGGACAGGTGGCACTCTTTGAAAAGTCCCAAAGGATCATGGCGGAGCGCAGATTATCGAGAGCTACGCGAGAGCTCCCACTGAATTTCGCCATTCCTCTACTCACGCATGCTTTTCTTGAAGAGGACGATGAGCTTCAGGAAGCTTGGGCAAGGTTGTTGGTAAATGCAGGCGACGCTTCAACGGAAATGGAACTTCGTGTGGCGTATATATCAATTCTGAATGGTATGTCTGCTTTTGACGTCAAGAATCTTTCGCTGATGGCAAGAGCTTCCCTAGACGCTCCCGAAAAAGGCTATCTTCCGGTCCTCGAGACATGGGATCTGCCAAGCTCCACTAGAGTTCATGAGGAGACCTCGCAGAATACCGGGAAGATATCGAAGGAGCTGGGAATATCGCTTGGCAATCTCAATAGGTTAGGGTGCGCGGCTCCCGCCTACGGATTCGGGGGCATGGCTATTTTCCAACTAATGAGCGTCACTCATCTGGGTAGGGCGCTTTACCTTGCGTGCTCGTGATCGGCCGGGTGCCCGCGAGATGCGCTCCGGCGCGAAGGCCAACAACGTTGCGCAAGGGACCCATCATGAAACGCGGCGAAGCCTCAAGCGCGAATTGAAGGTCAGTGCGACCTTGGATTCAAGAGGCGCTCGACGCGCCCGGGTTCGCGCGCAATGACCTTGAGATAGGCTTGCGTTGCTTGGTCCGGTTCCGCGCGGCCTTGCTCCCAGTCCCGGAGTGTGCCCAGAGGGATGTGGTAGCGGACAGCGAATTCCTCTTGCGTCAAAGCTAAGGCGCGGCGAATGATTTTCGCCTGCGGCGTCCGCTTCATCCGCTTAAGATCGTCGGGGGTCAGCGGCTGCGCGTCGAGACAGCACGAGCAGCCGCCTCGATGGCCTCGGGCGTCATGGGCCTAAGCGCTTTGCTGGAAGTAGTCGTCTTGCTGATATTGTGTTGGGGGCCGACCCACCAAATCATGAGTCGGCAAACTTTACACGGTAAAACCTACCTGCGTGTGCCTCTTTTGCCACATCACCACCTGAGCGTTATCAATGACTTAGGATGGCGGCTCAGTCAGATTACCTGACCAGTGGTCACCAAAAACACCGGACCCAACCCCATATTTTCGCTTTTTGTACGTCCAAGCCAACTCTAAATAAGCGCATGATTATACGTACAAATTAGGGCATTTATATCTTTGCGACACATGTACTTTCTTGTTACTATTGTGTGCCGTGACAGGGCTAGTCTGCCTGCTTCTTTGGCAGGGTGGAAGATTCTCGCAACGAGTTGGCAAGTTCCATGACGCCGGGGATAATCCGTGTGTCTGGAACATCCGAAATGCCGTGGGGGGCAGTGAGCATTCTCTTAAAGAATTGCTCCCAGTGCTTATCGCTGGCGTCAGCAAACAACACCCGGCACTCTATCCCGATGAAAAGCGGAACACTTTTGAGGTCATTGATTTGCCTGTCGGTGAGTCGAATGAAGATATTCCCAATATAGGGATTGCCAGGAGCCAACACGCTCTCGACTTCAATATTGTGTTGCTCCGTTTCTTGTCCTGCACTGCATTTCACGTAAATCGCCTTCAACGTGAGTGGAATGTTGGTCGGGTTCAAGAGATTGAAGAAGACAGACAGCAACTGCCCGCTGTCGATTGTGATATCCCAATTTCCGATATTAACCCACTGTTTCAGGGCAACCTCTTGAAGCTTGACACTTTTTTCGGCAGCCTTGACAGACTGCGCAGTGGCTTCGGTTTGCTTATAAATGGCATAGATCCCACTAAGCGCAACAAATACTCCAGCAACCGTGGCGAACAAATACAAGCGATAGAGACAATCCTTGCCTGCATCGTAGGCTTGGGCAGTTTCCTCTTTAGTTTGTGGTTCATGTGTGGGGATGGTGGTCAGCGGACTTTCGGTCGGTTGATGCTGTTCTACATGTGCTTTACCTTGGCCCTTCTTTGCGCATTGATAGTAGACGGCAACACCAGCGGTCGATAAAAGAACCGCCAATACGATGAAGAAGCGCATAATGAGTCCATGAAGCAACACGTATACATCGAAGGCCCGGAAGCACTGAAGAACTTTGAACAGGGGATGATAGCACTGTTCAAGGTTCCCAAAACTGCAATCGGGAAGGCAAGAAAGAAGGGCAGAAAACTCACTGCCCCGCGCAAATCAAAACGTTCCGACAAGGACTAGAAGGGGACTTGTGACGCTTCCCCCGTCCCTGTCGTTTCGTGGTGGAGCGAATCTGTATCCTTGCCGATTAGTTCGGAGTAAGTGAGGCGCTTTCCGCCGACCTGGGACATGGCCAGCGCAAAGCGTTGCGAGTCGTTCATGTTCTTGCGGTTGTTGAAACGAAACATTTGCTCATCAAGGTAGCGGAAAAGATGAAACGGCTCTACCGAAACATACGTGCCATGCAACCCGCGCTTTACGAGACTCCAGAAGTTCTCGATGGTGTTGGTGTGTACGCGGCCATTCACGTATTCAATGGCATGGTCAATTACATTGTGCGTATAGTCGGAATTGAGTCCGA
Organism: Terriglobales bacterium; assembly: GCA_035604895.1. Lineage (GTDB taxonomy): Bacteria > Acidobacteriota > Terriglobia > Terriglobales > Acidobacteriaceae > JABDBE01. The sequence continues at coordinate 6,396 of DATNHO010000096.1, forward strand.
CGTAGGACTTGAGCGCATCGGTGTAGAGCGCAGCACCAGCTTCAACCTGTTCGCGGACAAGTGGCTGCATGTTGTCCTTCCGGCGCTTCGTGACGATTTGTGTGCGGACTCTGCCACCACGCTCCATGAATCCGACTACAACAGCCTTGTCGTCATCTATGCGACCGGTAAGTTTATCCTTGCGCGATTTGTGCATGTTCCGCGCCTTGCCCCCGATGAACGTCTCGTCAACCTCTACCTCACTGTTCGGTCCACTCCCAAGCTTGGAGCCGTAGAAATCATCTTGGACAGCGAGCCGAAGGCGTTGCAGCATGAACCATGCCGCCTTCTGTGTGATTCCCAAAGCGCGGTGAATCTCCATGCTGCTGATCCCATTCTTGCAGTTGACCAGCATCCAAAAGCCCGTCATCCACTTGTCCAACGGAAGCGGCGAATCCTCAAACACCGTTCCCAGTTTCAACGTGAACTGCTTGTTGCAGACGTAGCAAAACCAGATGCGGCGGGTCTTGATAAACGAGTGCTTGGCTTTGCCGCAACGCGGGCAAACAACGTTGCCATCCGGCCAGCGGAGCTTCTTGGCAAACTCGAAAGCGCGGTCAGGATCGGAGAAGTAAACAATCGCTTCTTGGAGTGTTTTGGGGCTGTTCATGAATTAACTATACCCTAAATCAACATGTGGGTCAAGGATATAAATGCCCAAATTAGTCATGTTCCACGTGGAACATTGTACATACAATCCCGGGCACCCACTACCCCAGCACCGGCTCCTTCTTCAAGTCCGCGATTACTGGGACCGCATTCGCACTGGCCCGCACTTGTCGCGCGCGATCGTAGATCTTGCCGTATTCGCGGGCCGACGCTCCCCAGGAAAAATCACGAGTCATTCCGTTACGCATTAATGTCTGCCACGACGACGCATCGCGATAGGAGAGCAATGCTTGCTTGATGGTCGCGAGCAGCGCCTCGCCCGTGTAGTCGGAGAACTTGAAGCCCGTGCCCTTGCCAGTGCGCGCGTCCCAAGGCTCTATGGTGTCATCGAGACCGCCGGTCGCTCGCACGATGGGAACGGTGCCGTACCTCAGGCTGTAAATCTGGTTCAAGCCGCAGGGCTCGTAGCGGGAAGGCATGAGGAACATGTCCGCGCCCGCTTCAATTTTGTGGGCGATGGCGTTGTCGTACGCTACCTTGACCGCAATCTTGTTCGGGAACTGCTTGTTGAGCCGCTGGAACATATCTTCGAACAGCTTGTCGCCCGCACCCAGTGCGACCACGATCATTTCTTCGCGCGCCAGCCGGTCCATGATCTGGGAGATCAAATCGAAGCCCTTCTGTGCGGCGAATCGCGAAACGATGCCAATCACCGGCACTTTGGAATCGGCGTTCCTCACTCCGAAGGTGTGCAGCAAGTCGTGTTTGCATTGCAGCTTGCCGCCCAGATCCTGTGGCGAATACTTCGCGGCGATGAATCTGTCGGTCTGCGGGCTCCACTGGTCGTAGTCCACACCGTTCAGGATACCGGTCACGGTCGCCGCGCGATCGCGCAGCACGCCTTCCAGGCCAAACCCGTATTCGGTGGTTTGGATCTCCAGGCTGTATTTCTTGCTGACGGTGGTGACGAAGTCCGAGTATGCGAGTGCCCCTTTCAGAAAATTCACCTGGCCGAAAAACTCCATCTTCGAGATGGTGAGCATGTCCCACGGCAGCATCAGCAGCGGCAAGGTATCGGGCGGGAACAAGCCCTGGTATCCCATGTTGTGGATGGTGAACACGGTGGCGACTTCGCGAAACGCGGGATCTTCGGCGTAGAGCGTGCGCAGCATCACCGGCACCAGCGCGGACTGCCAGTCGTGGCAGTGGAACACATGCGGCACGCCCAGCACCTTGGAGGCTTCGAGCACCGCCCGCGAAAACAGAGCGAAGCGCTCGGCGTTGTCCGGATAGTCGCCGGCCGGACTTCCGTAGAGCGCCTCCCGGTCGAAGTAGGGCGGATAATCCACGAAATAAAACTTAACCCCGGCGGGCGTATTCGTGCCCGCCGCGACCACCGAGCAGAAGCGATACTTGTCGTCGAACGGGATGGTGATGCTGCGCACCACCGTTTGGGGATCGGCCAGCTTGGTTTGGCGATAGCGCGGAAGATACACGCTCACCTGATGTCCCAGAGCGGCCAGTGCCCGCGGCAAGGCGCCGACCACGTCCGCCAGTCCGCCGGTTTTTGAAAAGGGAACGCACTCGGATGCTGCGAAAGCGATATGCATTGCGAAAGAGCCTCCTGAGCGAGAACTCGATAAGCCTCGCTCACGTTATGATTAAGTTTACGTAGAGACACCCCTGGACATTTGTAATTTGCAATTCGTAATTTGCAATTGAAAATCCCCGTTGAATCATTTCGTTCAATGGCAAATTACAAATCGCCAATTGCCGATTCGCTTCAGTCTAAAGCCGGAAAGAAAGAGGGTCAACGTGACGAAGGGCGCTAGCGTACAAACGAGTTCACGCAAGCCCAAGCTGGGACAGCATTTCCTGGCCAGCGAAGCGGCGGCTCTGCGCATTGTCGAGGCCCTGGGCGATGTTTCAGAGGCCACGGTGCTGGAAATCGGCCCCGGCCGCGGCGCCATCACCGATGTGCTGGCACGGAAGGCGCGGCGGCTGATCGCGGTGGAATTGGACCGTGTCCTTTCGGCGCAGCTGCGGATGAAATTCTCCCTGCAACCCAATGTTGAAATCATCGAAGGCGACATTCTGACGATCGAACTGGACACCGTCTTCGGGGCGAAGCCCGGCAGCCTTCGCACCGGCCTGAACTTCGCCCCCGAACCGGCCCGCGTCGTCGGCAATCTGCCGTATTACATTACCTCCGATATTCTGCTGCGGCTGTTCGAATATCACCGTTACTTTTCGACCATTGTCATCATGGTGCAGAAGGAAGTTGCCGATCGCCTGGCGGCTTCGGCGGGAGGCCGTGACTATGGCTTGCTTTCGGCGACGGCGCAACTGTACGGCCGGATCGAGCAGCTCTTCACCCTTCCGCCAGCGGCGTTTGCTCCGCCGCCCAAGGTTCATTCGAGCGTGGTTCGCATTACCATCAGGCCTCGGCTGGAGTCGTTGCGGGTTCCCGAGGCCGAGTTCATTCAGTTCCTCAAACTTTGTTTTGGGCAGAAACGAAAAACTCTCTGGAATAATCTGAAGACGCGGTACGATGAAGATGCGCTGCGAGCCGCGTTGGTGAAAAGCGGCGTGAAACCTACGATTCGGGCCGAAGCTCTGCCCCTTGAAAGAAGCGCCGCGCTGTTCCGCGCGCTGGGCGACGGCAGTTCGTAATTTTCGCGGGCTTTATTTTCGCGAGCTGATTTTTCGCGGGCGAGGGCCCCTTCGGCTTCGCTCAGGGCAGGTCCGCGCCACACGTCTCCGCTAGGAGGCTGCTGATGACTTCCGCTTTACGAACTCCCGCTGTCGCCGGCAGATTTTATCCGGGCCGGGCTGTAGAATTGCTGCGCGAAGTTCGGGAATATACCTCTGCGGGCAAGACTCCGGTCGAAGCCGTCCGCATCGCCGCCATCGGATGCGTCGCTCCCCATGCGGGATATATTTACTCGGGTGGCGTTGCCGGCGCTGTGTATTCGCGCCTGGAGATCCCCAAACGCTGCGTGATTCTGTGCCCCAACCACACCGGCAAGGGGCGTCCGCTTTCGATTATGGCCAACACCACGTGGCAGACTCCGCTGGGCGAGGTTGCGGCCGACGCGGCAATGGGCGCTCGGCTGCTGCGCCGCTTTCCTGCGCTCGAAGAGAACAGCGCCGCGCACCGCGCCGAACACGCTATCGAGGTTCAGCTTCCTTTCTTGCAGGCGCGACAGCCAGAATTGAATATAGTTCCAATCGTCATCGGCACCAGCGACTTTGAAGTGCTGCGCGGATTGGGCGACGCACTGGCGGATGTGATTGCCGGTCTTTATCAAGAAAATCGTCAGCAAGAAAATCGTCAACAAGAAGAAGATCGCCAAGAGAAAGTCCTGATCGTTGCCTCCAGTGACATGAACCACTACGAGTCTGACGCGGTCACTCGCGTCAAAGACCACAAGGCAATCGAACGCGTGCTGGCCATGGATGCACGCGGACTCTGGGAGGTGGTGATGAATGAAGACATCAGCATGTGCGGGTTCGGGCCGACGATTGTCATGCTCACCGCAGCTAAGCTTCTGGGAGCGACTGCGGCCACGCTGGTCAAGTATGCAACATCGGGCGAGGTCTCTGGCGATTACGAGTCAGTGGTTGGTTACGCGGGAATTATTGTGGAGTAGGAAAAAGGTGGAGAGCCGTGCGTCCCGCCCGGCAGGTCGGGCGAGGACGCCCGTCGCTCCACCATGTGAACAATTCTTGTTCTTAGTGATGCGGCGAAGCGGTCGACTTGTGCGTCGCAGCCGTCGAAGCCGTCCCGCCTTTCGTTGAACCTAGACCTGAACCTGGACCTAGACTTGAGGCCGTGCCGAAGCCCGGCGCCGGCTGCACGGCCGAAACTGGCTGAACCGTCGAGGCTACGACGGGACGAGAAGTCCGATTCATTGTTTTCGCGAGGCGATCGAGGTGATCGATCGATCCGCGCGGCACCCCAAAGCCGGCGGAGCCGGGATTGATGGTCAGGCGACGCGGCGCTTCCCCGGCCGAGTATGCGGTGAGGCCGAGTCCTACCATCACCGTCTGATGTCCGCTCGCGGGCGCTGTCGGCACGATCATTCTGGCCGGCGCATTCACCACTAGCGGAAGCGCATTCCACGTATTCCAATTCCCCGGTTGCCAAACGTATCCATAGCCGGGAGCGAAGGCCCAGTTGCCGTAATTGTAGGGCATCCATCCCCAGGGATAGCCCGACACCCACATGTAGCCGGCGCCGGGGTAGAAGGCCCAGCCGCCATCCTGGAACGGGCTCCAGTCGGCGCCGATGAAGTAGGGCTGCCAGACGAAACCGTAGCCGGGTACGATGGTGAAGTTGCCGTAGTAATTCAAGTCGCTCATGCCGTATCCATACGGCGACGACAGGGTGGAGCCGCCGGTGGACGCATAGCGATCGTGATAGCCGGTCTGCTGGCGATCCCAGTCGTCGGAGGGATCGTCTTTGTAATTCTTGGCGATCACGAAAGTGTTTTTCTTGGCGGGATCGCTGGCCAGGTCGTTCTTCGTAGGATCGTTCTTCGTGAGGTCGTTTTTCGTAAGCTCGATGGTTGCGCTGTGCTTCTCGGCAACCTCAATTTGTCCGGCGGGCGAAGTCGTGCTCAATTTGCCTTTGAACACGGCCAGAGTCGCCGTGGCGGCGGTGAGTTGCACGCGGAAGTGCGCGGCCTGGGATACGGTGACGGCCTCGCGGGCGAAATTCAGCAGGAACTGGTCGCCCGTTTTCTGGCCAGCGTTTTTCGGGTGAAGATTCGCGTAGACAGTGCCTGAGACAAGTTGCACGGTGCTGAGCTTCTGGCCATCGTCGCCGAGCGCAAGACGAATGAAGTCCACTTCACTGTTGGGCGCGAGGCGCAGCGCGCTGCCGTCTTCGAATTCCACTTCCGCGCGGCCATCTTTGCCCGTCTTCAGCCGAGAGGTTTCGATTACGGGCAAGTTGATAAACGCTTTATCGAAACCATTTCCGGCGGCGCGGTCGAACTGCACCGTGCCCTGAACTTCGCTCAAGCGGACGATGCGCGCCTTCGACCCGGCCGACGCCGAGACCACCAGAAATGCCGCTGCCAGCACGGCCCACCTTGCCACCATCTTTCCGAGTCTTGTGATCGACATATGTTTCTCCTGGGATGGCTCCCGTGATGCCCCCAGCCTCTAAAGGGTGTTTGACGTCCAAAAATCTAATGGTATCGCTAAAGAGACACCCCGATGCGAATTCTTGCGCAGCTTTCTGTTTGTCTTGTGCTGCCTTGAGTTTGCGAGTGTGAGGCACTTTAAGTCAAGCGGAGTTGCGCTAGTATGTCATACCACGATAGGAATGCCCCCGTCTGTCCAGCAACAAATCCGCGAAGTCGAATGCGTCTCCTCCTGCCGGCGAGGACGCCCGTCGCTCCACCAGCAAGCAACCCTCGGCTTTCGCCCTGCAACTAAACAATTAGTTACCTTTCGCCGCGTGGGGCGTCTAAGGTGCAGGAGGGCGTCCGGTGCCGCCGAGACCATCTGGAACTTTGACCGAGGCCGAGTTGCGGATCATGGACGTGCTCTGGCGGAAAGGATCGGGCACGGTCCAGCAAGTGCTTGATTCTATTACTCAAAAACCTGCGCTAGCCTATAACTCTGTGTTGACCACCATCCGTGTTCTGGAGAGAAAGGGCTATTTGAAACACCTAAAGGATGGACGGGCGCACGTGTATACGCCGCTGGTCGGGCAGAAAGAGGCAACACGCTCGGAAATCCAGCACCTGGTGAGCCGCTTTTTCAAGAACTCTCACGAGCAGCTCGTCTTGAATCTGCTCGAGGACCAGGGCATCGGGTCGGAGGAAATCGGTCGTCTGCGGGAGATGCTGGTTCAACACGATACGGTTCAACACAACACGGTTCAAAGCGACACAGTTCAGAAGGACACGATTCAGAAGGACGCGAAATGAACTGGCTTCTCCTGCAGACAATGGCGCAGATCTCGGTCGAGCGTATTCTCAACGCGCTTCCGGAAGGATTCCTGATCGCACTCTTTGTCTGGGCGTTGCTGCGCGTGTTGCGAAGGCAAAATTCCGGAACGCGATTTGCCGTCTGGTTTCTGGCATTGCTGACCGTCGCCGCGCTGCCCGTGCTGGGCGGTCTTGGCGCAGGACCAGGGCAAGGGCATGCACTGATGACGTCTGGAATGTCAGCGCCAGTGTGGAGAAGCCTGCGGCCTGCAATCGCCATTCCCGGTCGCTGGGCGCTTTTCGTTTTCCTGGCCTGGGCTGTGGGGGTGGGCGTGGCGATGGCACGCCTGGCGACTGGGCTTTGGCACCTGCGACAGTTGCACCGGAGTTGCACTCCGGTCGTCGCGGCGGATATTGATCCGGTCGTACGAAAAACCGTCGAGGCAATCGGCGCGTCAGGTTCAGTCGAATCGAGGTTAGTGGAGCGACGGGCGTCCTCGCCCGTCCCGCCGCACCCGCAGCCCGTGGACAGGCGGGGACGCCTGTCGCTCCACCGGTCAAAGCCGGTGACTGTGGCTACTTCAGAATGCGTGCGCGTACCTGCCGCCATCGGTTTCTGGAAGCGGACAATCATCTTGCCAGCTTGGGCGTTGCGCGAACTGCCACCCGAAGATCTCAACGTCATCCTGCTGCACGAATTCGCACACCTGCGGCGCGGGGATGACTGGACAAATCTCATTCAGAAGATTGTGCGCGCGCTGTTCTTCTTTCATCCCGCGGTGTGGTGGATTGAGAACCGTCTCTCCGTGGAACGCGAGATGGCTTGTGACGATGCCGTCCTGGCCGAAACCGCCAACCCGCACGGATACGCCACTTGTCTGGTCTCGCTGCTGGAAAAGAGTCTCGCGCATCGTCGGGTGCAGCGCTTCGTGGACAAACGAAGGTCATCATCGATGGCCCACGCTGCTGTCGACCGGGCCCGCGAGGTTGCGCTGCGGCTCGCGCAGATTCTCGACGCGAAACGGCCAGTGGCCACGCGTGTCTGGAAACCGGCGCTCGGTATGGTCGCCGCTTTTTCCGTGGTCTGCCTCGCGCTGCTGCCGCACGCGCCCCAGTTCGTCGCGTTTGATCGCGGGTTTGATCGGGGTATGACGGCGAGCAATTCCGATCATGCGTACTCGGCCGCCGTCGTTCCCGCCGCGTTGAGGACAAGAGCGGATTCAGCATTGCTCGGCCCCGCTCGTGTGGGGACGGGCGCCCGCGCCCGTCCAAGCCGAGCGCAGCTCGGCAGTTGCCCGCAGCCACAGCAACTCTGGATTCGCCATGGTGAACCGTCGTCCGCGGCGGCTGCCAAAATGACGACTGCCAAAACTGTTCCAGCGCGCGCGGTGGCTGGACGCGAGCTTGCTTCGGCTCAGGCAGTCTCCGCTCGATCGAACGCGGAGCCGGCGAGCAACGGAGTAGTCGCGATCAGCGCAAACGCCGAGCGCGAAACCGTGCCGCAATTCCGAACGCTGGTCTTTATTGAAGCCACCGAGTACAGAACCGCCGATTCGTCGGGGTGGAGCGTCCAGGTGTGGCGAGTGACGTGGGTGAGCACAGTTCCGGACCGGTTGGCGAGGGTGCCTGCAGCCAAGTCGAGTTAGGGAATTTTTTTTTGCAAGCAACAACTAGATAATTAGTTGCACATAGTTAGTTGGACATAATTAGTTGGACAAGGAGAAACGAAAATGAAGTGGCTAGAAAGTTGTAAAGCACGTTGCAAGGCAGTGGTGACAAGGCGTCTGGCAGTGGCTCTGATTGCTGTATTGGCAGTTGGGTCGGTGGCGACCTTCAACTTTACGAAGACAGCAAAGGCAGCGGTGGCGGCTCCGGCGGCGGCCGCACTTGACGACAATAGTGTCGCAGCGTTGCTCACGCTCGACCGCGCCATGGAAACGTTGGCGGCACGAGTTACACCGGCGGTCGTCAACGTTACGGTGGTATCGAAGTCCAACTCGCAGGCGAGCGGTCCCGAAGGCTTGCCCGACATGCAACAGTTCTTTGGTCCGGACAGTCCTTTCGGCCGGCAGTTCGGCCGTCAATTCAATGTCCCGTCGCAGCCTCAGAACAGGATGGAACACGGCCTGGGCAGCGGCGTGATCATCTCTCCCGACGGATATATCGTCACTAACAACCATGTTATCGATGGAGCCGTCGATATTCGCGTCACCATGAGTAACCGGGAAGTTCTGCCGGCTAAGTTAGTGGGCGCCGACCCGCTGACGGACCTCGCGGTCATCAAGGTAAATGCGACTAACTTACCGAGCGTGCCCTGGGGTAACTCGGCTGAGCTGCATCCTGGGCAAACGGTGCTGGCCTTCGGGAATCCATACGGGTACCGCTTCACGGTGACGCGCGGCATCATCAGCGCGCTGAACCGTCCCAATCCCGACCCGAGCGATCGACGCAAGCCGGGCGAGTTCATCCAGACCGACGCCGCCATCAATCCGGGAAATTCCGGCGGAGCGCTGGTGGACGCCCGGGGCGAACTTATCGGAATCAATACCTTCCTGATTTCATCCTCGGGATCATTTTCAGGAATGGGTTTTGCGATTCCATCCCAGATTGTGCAGCCCACGGTGGAGGCATTGATTCGGGACGGCAAAGTAACTCATGGGTTCATCGGAATTCAGATCTCGGACGTTACTCCCGACAACGCAAAGTTTTTCCAAATGAACCAAGCCGTGGGAGCTATAGTCAGCGAGGTTGGGCCGGACACACCCGCAGCGAAGGCTGGTCTGCGCACCGGAGACGTGATCACCGAACTCGACGGAAAGCCCGTGACCGACGCCGGACAACTGCAAATGACAGTGGGACAAAAGCGGCCGGGTGACACCATCCATCTGCTGGTGGTGCGTGACAGCAAACCGACGAACATTGCGGT
>DATNHO010000097.1:0-41812 GCA_035604895.1 Terriglobales bacterium
CCTTCGGCTCATCTTCGAAGAGCTATTTTTTGTCGAACTCGGACTCGAACTGAAGCGCCGCGAACAGAAGGCACAAACCGGCATCGCATTCCAGTTGGACGATCGGGCCCGTGCCGCCATCAAAAAGATTCTTCCCTTCCATCCCACGGCAGCGCAGAAACAGGTGCTGAAGGAGATCGCTTCCGACATGGAAAAACCGTTTCCCATGCGCCGCCTATTGCAGGGCGACGTCGGCTCGGGCAAGACTATCGTTGCTTTTGAAGCGGCCATCATTGCGATTGAAAACGGGTACCAGGTCGCGCTGATGGCGCCCACTGAAATCCTCGCGCAACAGCACTACTTCTCGGCGCGTCGCATTCTGGAAAGCGCAGGCTACCGGGTCGTGCTCCTCACCGGTTCCATGGAAGACGATCGCAAACGCGAAACCCGGCGCCACATCTCCCAGGGCAACGCCCAACTCGTAATCGGCACGCACGCCCTGATCGAGCAAAAAGTTGAGTTCGCCAAACTGGGCATGGTGATCGTGGATGAGCAGCATCGCTTCGGAGTGCTGCAGCGCTTTAAGCTAATGAAGAAATCTAGCGAGGATCGTGTGGGGACCGGTCTGCAACCTGTCCACGCCGACAGCTCGGCAGCATCGCCGGAACCGGATGTCCTGGTCATGACCGCAACCCCGATTCCGCGCACTCTTGCTCTCACGCTCTACGGCGACCTCGATGTGAGCGTAATCGATGAGATGCCACCCGGACGCACTCCGATCATCACACGCTGCGTATCGGACGAGCGTTCTCCTGAGGTTTGGGATTTCGTGCGCAAGCAGGCCGCCGCCGGACACCAGACTTATGTCGTGTATCCCGTGATCGAGGAGAACGAGGAGACCGAACTAAAGGCCGCAATGAAGATGTACAAGGAGCTGAGCAATCGGATCTTTCCGGACCTGCGCGTTGCCGTGCTGCACGGACGCATGGAGGCCGATCTGAAAGAACAGGTCATGCGCCTGTTCCAGAAGGGTGAACTCGACATCCTGGTAGCTACTACCGTGATCGAAGTTGGCGTGGACGTGGCCAACGCGACCATGATGGTTATCGAACATGCCGAGCGCTTTGGCCTTGCCCAGCTTCATCAGCTGCGAGGGCGCATCGGTCGCGGTGCAGCCAAGTCGTATTGCGTACTCATGACTGGCGGCAAAGTGTCGGAAGACGGAGAGCGCCGCCTCGAAGCGATGGTTCGTACCAGCGATGGGTTTCAGATTGCAGAGCTCGATCTGGAGCTGCGAGGGCCGGGAGAATTCTTCGGCACGCGCCAGGCGGGCATGCCCAGCTTTCAAGTGGCGAATTTGATCCGCGATCGCCAGTTGCTGGAAGCCGCCAAGCGCGAAGCCGCTGCGGTACTCGCCGGTCCGAACTCAGAAATCACGCAAGGCGAGATCGACACCGCCCTGCGCCACATGCGCACCCGCTGGCACAAGAGCTACGGGCTAGTGGAAGTAGGGTAATGAGGCCCCCGGTTCGATGGAGGATGGGTGTCCTCGCCCATCTGGCTTGCCGCTCGGCGTTCTTTGCGACAGCATGGCATAATCGTCACCAGTGAAACCGCAAGCCAGCGCCGACGTGTACCGCAAGTTACCCTCGGTGGACGAACTCTTGCGTAGCCCAGAGTTGGTGGCTCTCGCTTCAAAAGAAGGCCAGACCGCGGTTACTGATGCTGCCCGCGTTGTGCTGGAGTCTCTGCGGCAGGAGATTGGCGCCGGCCAGTTCGATGCGAATGGTGTTGATCTCGCTCTTTCGGGACTCGAAGCCGCAGCAGCGCGGCAGGTTCAGCAATCACTGAAATACTCGCTGCGAACCGTCATCAATGCCACCGGGGTCATTCTGCACACCAACCTCGGCCGCGCTCCGCTGGCGGCGTCAGCGCTGGAGCACGTCCGCGAGATTGCCGGCAGCTATTCCAATCTTGAGTTCGACGTCGAAACCGGGGACCGCGGCAAACGCGACGTCCACGTCGACCGCCCGTTCCGCAAGTTGCTCGATGCAACAGATGCGGAAGCTCATGTAGGCGCGGGCGTCCACGCCCGTGCGGACAAGCCAACAATCTCAACCATCGTAGTCAACAACAACGCGGCCGCGGTCCTGCTCGCGCTCAACACGCTGGCAGAAAACGGTGAAGTCATCGTCTCCCGAGGTGAGCTGGTCGAGATCGGCGGGTCGTTCCGGATCCCCGACGTCATGTCGAAATCGAATGCCATCCTGCGCGAGGTCGGAACAACCAACCGCACTCGCATCGGCGATTACGAGAAGGCGATTACCGAGAAAACCCGGCTGCTGTTGCGCGTACACCGCTCAAATTTCCAAATCACCGGATTCACCGAGCAACCGCGAATCGAAGAACTCGTGGCTCTGGCTCGCACGCGGAACATCCCGCTTTTTGAGGATCTGGGCAGCGGCGCGCTATTCGACCTGCGTTCTGTCGGCGTGAATGGGGAATCGAGCGTGCTCGACAGCCTGGGCCAGGGCGTGGATGTGGTGAGCTACAGCGGAGACAAATTGCTTGGCGGCCCTCAGGCAGGAATGCTCAGCGGCCGGAGTGATCTGATTGCGCGCATGCGTTCGAATTCGTTGTTCCGAGCGCTTCGCGCTGACAAACTAACATACGCGGCGCTCGAAGCGACGCTGCTAGAGTATGTGAAGGGCGAGCACGATGCGATTCCTGCGGTGCGAATGATGCGTTCGTCGAAGGAAGAGATTGGAAGCCGCGCGGAGAGCATTGCGAAGAAAATTCAGTCGGCCGGGTTGTTAGCGGAACTGGTTGACGGCGAATCCGTGATTGGCGGAGGAGCGGCGCCCTCCGCCGTCTTGCCCACGCGATTATTGGCGATAACTTGTGAGGGGTTGAGCGCGAACGAACTCTCAGAACGCCTACGCGCCTCCGATCCCCCGGTCATCGCGCGAGTGGAAGAAGGCCGCGTGCTGCTCGATCTGCGAACCGTGTTTCCGGAACAGGATGAGGCCGTCGCGAACACTCTCAACCGCATTGCAGAAAAATGATTGCGTGCGCTTGAACATCCTCGTGTCTCCGCGGCGAAAAGAACGTAATGGCGACCCTTTACAGCATCGGCCATTCCACCCGCACGCTGGATGAATTCATTGCTGTCCTGCAAGCCCACGCCATTCAGACCTTGGCCGACATTCGCTCCTTCCCCATGTCGCGCCGTTTGCCTCACTTCAATCGCGAAGCGTTGGAAAAAAACCTACCCCCTGCCGGGATTCGATACGTCTGGCTGCAGGCGCTAGGTGGAAGACGGAAGAAGATGCGCGACGACTCGCCCAATATCGCGCTGCGCAACGAGAGTTTTCGCAATTATGCGGATTACATGCTCACCGAAGACTTCCATCGCGGCATCGCCGCACTGATCAAACTGGCCGAGGGCTCGCGCACGGCTTACATGTGCGCCGAGCGCGTATATTTCCATTGCCATCGCATGCTGGTATCCGACTGGCTCGTAGCCCATGGGCATGAAGTCCTCCATATCGATGGAGCCGGGCCGGTGAAAAGGCATGAGTTGATGGCGGAAGCGCAACTGGTCGATGGCCACGTCATTTATCGGGGTGATCGCCTGTTTTGAGCGAATCGATCGTCTGCAACAATCGCTCTCTGCCATTCGTGATTTACACTTGCTACTACGCTGCAAAGAGGTGAATATGGCCGAACGTTCTCCGCAGACTCTCGCCAATCATGTGAAGATTGATCCTCCATTCCACTACTTCGTGCTGCCGGTTTTTGCGATCAGTTGGGTGGTAAGTGTGTTCTTTCTTGTGCGCCATCCGGGCTTCCTGCATTTCTGGATCGTGATCTTTAACACGGCGATAATTGTTGCCGTTATCCGAGCTCGCCAATACGCGCTGAAAGTTCAGGATCGCGTCATCAGGCTCGAGGAACGACTGCGCCTAAGCGCGCTATTGCCCGAGTCGCTACGCCCGCAGATCGCTAAGCTCAGGGAGGATCAGCTTATCGCGCTGCGCTTTGCCTCAGACGAAGAGTTGCCTGCGCTGGTCGAGCGGACTTTGTCTGCAAATCTTTCTCGGGCTGATATCAAGAAGGCCATACAACATTGGCGGCCGGATTATTGGCGAGTTTGAATGGCTTCGGCGGGCTGTCGAACAAACTAAACATCCACTAAACTTACTGCATGATCGTAGGCACCGGCATCGACATAGCGGAAGTACCGCGAATTGAAGCGTCCATCGCGCGCTTCGGCGAACGCTTTCTGCGCAGGGTTTTCACCGAGGCTGAGATCCGCTACTGCGAGTCGAAAGCCAACCGAGTTGAGCGCTACGCTGCCCGCTTCGCTGCCAAAGAAGCCGCAATGAAGGCTATCGGTACCGGTTGGAATCACGGAGTAGCTTGGCGCGACGTGGAAGTGTGCCGCCAACCGGGAGGCCGTCCCGCTATTGCATTCCACGGTAAGGCGGCGGAGTTTGCCGCCAGACTGGGCGCGGTGCACATTGCGCTTTCGCTCTCGCACACCGAAGAGTACGCCATCGCGCAGGTCATCCTGGAAAGTTGAAGGATCAAAAGCGGCCGGGCGAGTCGCCCGTCTCCACACGTTCTCTTGCTGTGCGCTTCTGTTAGACTGTCGCATTCTACGGCGAACATTCGAATGTCGGTTACAAGTGAAGCTCCTCCGATAAGCCGAACCAATGCGGCACAAAACACCGGCGAACGCTCTTTGCTGGCTGGCGTAGCCATCAGTAGCTTTGCGGCGCTGTTGCTGGAATTGGCGCTCACCCGATTATTTTCGGTCGTATTGTTTTATCACTTTGCCTTCCTGGCAATCTCAATCGCGTTGCTCGGCCTTGGCTCCGGCGGAGTGTTCGCGTACTTAGGAAAAAGCTGGCTGGGCCGGTTCCCCACCCGAACCCTGCTTTCCTGGCTGTGTGTCACAAACGCTGTGGTCGTTCCCATCGTGCTGGAGATCGTGTTGCACGTTCCGGTTTCGCTGAGTTTGTCACGCGCCAACTTTCTGCGGCTGACGGCGATCTATCTGGCTTCCGCGGTTCCGTTCTTTGTCACCGGCCTCGAGTTCTCGATTCTTTTTGCCCGCGAAGCGCGCCATATTTCCCGCCTTTACGGGGCGGATCTGCTGGGCGGCGCGCTGGCTTGTTTGGGAATTGTCCCTCTGCTCAACTGGCTGGGCGGTCCAAACACCGTGCTGTTCGCAGCAGTGATGGCAGCCATCGCGGGGGCCGCGTGGGCCGTCAGCATCAACTTGCGGAAACTCACGCTCGCCCTGGCTGCGGCACTCTTACTGGTAATCGCGGCGAACCATTCAGGAAGACTGATCGACGTGGTTTATGCGAAAGGACTCTTTCGTGACAAAGCCTGGGTAGAGTTCGCACGCTGGAATGCGATCTCCCGCGTGGAAGTCGATCGCCAAGGCGGGGCAAAAGCAGTCGTAATCGATGCAGACGCATCCACATACATCATGAACGCGGACCTCAAGCAGTGGCAGGGCACGGAGTGGCAGAAGAATTTAATGTCCGCTCCGCCCGCTCTCGCCAACATTCTGAGGCCTCACGGGGACTACGCGATCATTGGGCCGGGCGGCGGGGTCGATGTGCTTCGCGCTGTGGCGAATGGGAGCCCAAGCGTAATCGGAATTGAGATCAATCCGATTATCGCGAACACTGTGATGCGCGGACGCTACGCGGACTATTCCTATCACTTATATGAGCGGCCCGAGGTGCATATTCAGGTAACCGACGGGCGATCGTTCGTGCGCAATGCGAAGCAGAACTTCGACGTGGTCCAGATGACGCTGGTGGACACTTGGGCTTCAACCGCGGCGGGAGCTTTCGCGCTCAGTGAAAACAGTCTCTATACGGTTGAGGCGTTTCGAGAATACTTCGACCATCTGAAACCCGACGGCATGGTAGCCATCACTCGCTGGGAGTTCCGTCAGCCACGGGAGGCTCTGCGCGTGGTTTCGGTCGCGATGCAAGCGCTACACGAGCAGGGAATCGAGAATCCAGCGAGGAATTTCATCGTCGTCTCCGAAGGGGAGTTGGACGAAGACGGAATTCCGGTGGTCGTACTGGCCAAGAAAAGCGCTTTCACCCCCGAAGAAGAAGACCGGGTTCGAGCCCACTTAGCGAGCAATCCCGTGCTGGTGGCGCTGTATCTTCCTTCTGAACCTAAAGACAATCCGTTTTCTGCACTGATCGCGCGCAACGATCCTTACGCCTTTGCACAACAGTATCCATACAATGTGGCGCCGGTGGATGACAATGCGCCTTTTTTCTTCTTCACGCTGAAACTCGACACGTTGCTCCATCACAGTGGCACGTACCATGGCATCGATTGGAAAGTGAACCTGGGTGTCGTCGTACTGGGCATGGTGCTGGTCATCTCTTGCGTTGTGGTGCTCGCGTTCCTGGTGATCCCCCTCGCTGTGCGTGGCGTGGGTACGCGTGAACGCCCGGTCCGGCTGTTGTATTTTGTCGCGGTGGGCCTGGGATATATTCTGGTGGAGATCGCTTTCATCCAGCGCTTCGTTTTGTTTCTTGGCCACCCGACTTATGCCCTCACCGTAGTCGTTTTTCTGCTTCTGCTGTCGAGCGGCGCCGGCAGCCTGGCTTCTCGTAGGTGGCTCGCGGAGACGCAACGCACTTGGTTTCCACTGGCCTTCATCGCCGGTGTTCTTCTGCTTTACGTTTTCATTTTGCCGAGACTGTTGAACGCGCTGGTTGGGCTTCCGTTCGAGGCAAAACTGCTGGTGAGCGCGGTCCTGCTGGTACCGTTGGGGTTTGCCATGGGAATGCCGTTTCCCACCGGGCTGCGAGCGCTGGCCAGCATTCCGGTGCCGGAGTTTCCCGTGGCTGGAGCCGGTGAGTTCCAGGACAACGCCGTGGAGTGGGCATGGGCCATGAATGCGGGTTCCAGCGTAATGGGTTCCGTTCTCGCAATGGTCATCGCCATTCAGTTCGGGCTGAATGTCACTTTAGCCTGCGGGGCAGCAGCGTACTTGGTGGCCATTCTGGTTTCGGGGACGTTGCAACCGCGCAACGTCTAATGTGAATCCCGGACCAACGGTCTGCTATCATGCAGGCATTCATTTAGTTTTTCGGGTTGCCATGGAGAATGTTGCCATGAGGAGCTTAGGGAGAATCAGTGCCTAGCCAGAAACAGTTGAAGTGGTCTGAACTGAAGGTTGGACTCACGGTACTGGCTGCCAGCATCACCCTGGGAGTTCTGATTTTACTCATGAGTGGCACGGGCGGTGTTTTTACCCGGAAGATCACACTGAAATCATATTTCGATAATGCCGGCGGGTTGCGGGAAGGAGCGCCGGTGCGGCTTCATGGCGTGGACATTGGCAACGTCTCCGGCATCCGGGTTGTGTCCGACCCCGCCCGGCGGCTGACCCCGGTGGAAGTCACCCTGAAGGTGAATACCGAATATCGCAGCAATTTGCGCAAGGATTCAGTTACCTTGCTTTCCACCGCTGGCGTGTTGGGCGAGACCTATATCGACATTGACAGTGCCCAAGCCACCGGTCCCGAGGTCCGTCCAGGGGACGTGTTGCCCACGCGCGAGACGCCCGATATCCAGGACGTGGTGCGGGCCAGCCAAAGCACGCTGCAAAACCTGGATGCACTGGAGAAACGTGTCGATCGAATCCTCGCGTTCATAGAAAGCGGGCAGGGTTCCATCGGTAAGGTGATCTACGATCCCAGCCTCTACAACCGGCTGAACGACACGGTTGTCCAATTTCAGGGCTTGGTCAGCGATGTGACTTCGGGCAAAGGAAGTCTGGGCAAGCTTCTGGTCGACGATGAGCTTTATCGGAATGCGAATGCGACAATCGCCAAGTTGAACGGGATTATCGACGAATTGAACGCAGGCAAGGGCACGGCTGGCAAATTCCTGAAGGATCCCACGCTGTATAACACCGCCAACGATACCATCGCCAACGTCAAGAAGTTAACCGACGACGTAAACGCGGGCAAAGGCGCCCTTGGCGTATTGGCCAAAGATCAGCAGTTTGCCAGCAAGCTGCAAAACACCATGAGCAAACTTTCGGACTTGAGCGACCGTTTGAATTCAGGCGACGGCACCATCGGGAAGCTGCTGCAGGACCCATCCGTCTATAACAACACCAATCAGTTGCTGACGGAGGCGCAGCAGTTGATCGCGGCAATCCGCAAGAATCCGAAGACATACCTGACCATCCACCTGAAGATTTTCTGAGATTCTGGATACGCTCGCGTAGTAGCGGACGGCCCCGTCCGAAAGCCCGTCGCGATTCGAAGAAGGATGGACTAGACGACGCTCGCCCGGCCGCGCCCACTCGGCGCAGTCGATTCGGCCTGCTCGTGAGCATGGTAGCTGGAGCGTACCATCGGTCCCGATTCCACGTGGCGGAATCCGAATCGCAGGGCCTCGTCTTTCAAGTATCGGAATTCATCGGGTGTGTAGAAAAGAGCAATCGGCAGGTGGTCGCGGGATGGGCGCAGGTATTGGCCGACAGTCAAAATGTCTACGCCACGTGAACCGAGATCGCGGAAAACTTCCACAAGTTCGGGGACCGTTTCTCCCAAACCAACCATAACCCCGGACTTCGTCACCATCCCCGGCGAGAACTGCTTGGCATTCTCCAGAAGCCGCAACGTGCGTTCATAGCGAGCGCCGGAGCGGACTACGCGATAAAGCCGTGGCACGGTCTCGGTATTGTGATTTAAGACGTCGGGCTTGGCGTCGAGAACAATTTGCAAGGCCTCATCAATGCCCTGGAAGTCGGGAATCAGAACTTCGATGCGGCAATAGGGAGACAGCTCACGAATCTCGCGAATCGTTTCTGCGAACACTCGCGCCCCACCCAGATTGTCGTCATCGCGATTCACGCTGGTCACGACCGCATGCTTTAAGCCCAGAGTCGCCACGGCTTCAGCTACGCGGCGCGGTTCGTCCCAATCAATCGCCTCGGGCTTACCCTTGGGCACCGCGCAAAAACCGCAGCGGCGAGTGCAGATGTTACCCAGAAGCATGAAAGTGGCTGTACGGTGATTCCAGCATTCCCCGATGTTGGGGCACTGGGCAGATTCGCAGACCGTGTGCAATCCCAAGCCACGAGCCAGTTTCTTGAGATTGTGGAAGTTCTCGCCGACGGGGGCCTTGGCCCTAAGCCACTCCGGCTTTGGCTGCCGGACTGGTGGCCCAAGCTCAATCTGGACGAACTGAGAAGCGCCTGCCATCGCTGATTCAATTCTACATGCCTGATTGATGATTCGCGAAGCGCGGCATAACCGCGGCAATCGAGTCGCGTCCCTAGTGTTTATAGCTTCCTATCAGTTCGCCCTGCGCCAGAATGCGACCTTTCATGGCCTTTTCGATCTCCTTTTTTTTCGCTCCGGCCGGCAATCCTAATTTGGTATTGAGGGCGTAGAGCGTAAAGGCATACCGATGCGCTGAATGCCCGGGGGGACAAGGTCCTCCATAGCCGATCTTACCGAAGTCGGTGCGACCCTGGCGCGAACCGTCGGGCAGGTCTCCTTGTTTCGGCAGATCTTCAGGGATCCCACGCGCCGCTGCAGGCAGGTCATACACCGTCCAGTGCAAGAACTTGAATCCAAACGGAGAGTCCCGATCGATGACGATCAGGGCAAAGCTCTGGGTGCCGGAGGGAGGTTGTCCCCACGATAATTCCGGGGAGGCCTCCGAACCGTCGCAGGTGCATTTTTTCGATATATCGCCTCCCGTGAAGCTCGAACTAGCCAGTGTCAGCGAAGGCACAGCATCTCCTGCTCTAGCGGAACTGTTGCAAGCCAGCAGGCTGGCGACGACTGCCAGTAGAGCTGCAGCAACGGCTAGGCCTATACTTCTCGAGCCAAGGGACTCTTTTCTGACTTGAAACCACGCTTTCATGGAACTTCTCCTAAACTATTGAGTAGATTTTTTTCTTACGACCCCACCACATCCACATTCCGACCCCGAACATGAATAGCAACGGCAACATCAATGCGCTGCCCTCCGGACCGGTCGGGCCTCCGCTCCACAACGGATTCCCCGAAGGTTGCGTTGCCAGGTAGCCGCGCAACAACGATTCCTCAAAGATGCCGGTCAGCAGACAGACTAGCCCCCACGCGAGAGTGTACTGCCATGCCATGACGCCGGTGGGCGACAGTCCCTCAATAACCAGCAGTCCCGCCTTCCAGAGAACTCCGATCAGCACCGACAAACCGAGGAATCCCCATACGGCGCCACTCACCAATCGCATCACCTTACGATCCGCCGTGTATCCGTAGGAAAGGAGCGGGCGCTTTTCGATGCGCGCCATTACCCACGTAGCTGCCAAAACCATCAGCACATCGCAGGATCCCCCAAGCAGCTCCAGGCTTGGCGGGACTGGCCCGTCGGGATGGAGAAGGACGAAATGACCGAGCGCGGCTTTTGCGGCAATCTCTAGAATCAGAAAAATCGCGACGAATAGCAGAGCGCTCCAACCCGCGCGCACGCCTTGTTCGCCCACGAACACCCGGCGGAGCACGCCATCGCCTGAGGACCGCTGGGCCCCCTGCAACCCGTCGAGCTCCGTTTGCGATGAATTACTCATGACTGGGCAGGTCTCTTTCTTACATCCCACCACAGCCACATTCCGATCACCACCATAGTTAGAAGAGGCAGAATCAACAGGCTTCCTTCCGGGCCTGTCGTTCCTCCGCTCCATCGCGGATTTCCCGCAGGATGAGAGGCCAGAAAGTGCTGCTTTATTACCAGCCCGCTATCCGCCGTTCCATAAAAATAAGATTGGGCCCAGTCCCATCCCGTGTGGAACCCCACCGCCCAAAACAACGACTTGGTGTACCAGAGGCTGAGGCAAAAAACGAAACCGCCGAGGCCGACCTCAAGCAATCCTAAGGGTGATTCTCCGCCGTTGCTGGCATGCCCGATCAGAAATGCTACGGAGAGCACCAACGCCGCCCACCAAAAACCGATTCCTCGCGCTAGCGTGTACTGCAGATAACCGCGCAACGTCGATTCTTCAAACACGCCGACCAACAGAAAGCCCAGCCCCCATGCCAGCGCGTACTTCCACGCCATAAAACCGGTCAGCGACATGCCATCAAAAACCAGCCACCCCGCCTTCCACAAGACTCCGACCACCACGGACAAACACAGGAACCCCCAAAGCATGCCAGTTACCAGCCGCAGCGCCTTATGGTTCCCGGTGTAGCCGTAGGAAAGCAGCGGCCGCTTCTCAATGCGCGCCATGATCCAGGTCGCGATTAAAACCACCAGTATCCAGCTGCCTTCGGCAAGAAACCCAGGGCCTAACTGGATTGGACTCTGGTCCATTGAAATGAGGTTGCCGAGCGCTGCGGTTACGGCAAAGTTCAGGCCAAAATAAATGGCGGCGAACAGCAAAACACTCCAGCCCACGCGCAGACCTTGTTGGCCCATGAACACCCGCCGCATCTTGCTGTTGCTCAAGGGCGACTGGGGTGCCATTAGGTCGTGGGGTTGAGCCTGTGAGGAATTGATCACTTCAGATTCTCCGCATTAGACAAAGTCTTAATCGGCAACTGATGCATCTCCACCACTTGTCGGAACCCGCCCGTATCGGATCCGCTTCGATTTAACCAGAGGTGTCCTGGCGTTGGTTATCCCCAGTGATAGATCTCTCATTTCAGAGTTCCCCATCACGCCTGAAGCCCTTCTCCGCGACCGCCAATCCTTACCGATGAAGGTCGTGGACTGCAATCGAATATAATTCGAATTCAATATGGATAAGGCCACCCTTGACCGAATCGATTCCGAAATTGTCCGTCTTCTACAGAAGAATGCATGGAAGCCCAACAAGCAGATTGCCGCCGCCGTGGGCCTGGCGCCATCAACCTGTCACGAGCGGATCAAGAATCTCCAGCGGTCAGGGGTAATCCGCGGGGCTCATGCTGACGTTGATTTACGAGCGGTTGGGCTAAACCTGGAAGTACTTGCCTTTATCAAGCTGGCCAAGTATGAGAGAGGCGCGATCGATCAGTTCATGAGTGACATGGAATCCGTCCCAGAAGTACGGCGGGTGTTCTTGGTGAGTGGGCGCCACGATGTGATCGTTCATTTAGCGGTGAAGGACATCGACCATTTACGCAACCTCGGGTTCGACCGTATTACGAGTCAGCCTATGGTGGTGAGCATCGAGACTTCTTTCGTGTACGACAGCCGGGGCAGAAATGAATTGTCGATCTTCTCCGATGGGGGCTCAACCGATAGCGCTCAAGCAACGAAAGGCTCCGCCCAGTCAAAAAAGCACGGGCCCTGAATCGGCTCGTGCTCCGGCTAACCCTCCAGGTAAGCGTCAATCCACTCTTTGATGCGAAAACGGCGTTCATCCTGGTTGTCGAAGCGGATGCCAAAAGTCTTGCCGCCCAGGTTGCGCCAGGTTATGGCGCAGCGAACCCATATTCGCGGTAGAGTGAGCAAGGCAAATGAGACCTCTGCCGACTGCCCAATCGCGATATCGTCGGCGCTGCGCAGGGACATACCGCCCGAGCTGACTTCGATACTGGTTGCTGTCACCTTGCGGCCATCGCTCATCACCAGCGAGATTTCTGTAATTACCGGAATGCGCACGTACCGCCGCATCTCATGCAATACGAGCATCTGCGTGGCTCGCACCAATTTCAACACTGCCGGACGCTCCAGAGGCTCATGGAAGATTGCATTGATGCCATATTTCGAATAGCGCATCGCATCCTGAGCGCTGCCGCCAACGGCATACAGCACGATCCGCGCATTCGAGGGCGAGGTGCGGGCGGATTCCATTGTGACTTGGGCCTCCGGACCCAGCTTGATCACGCAAGCCTCGAATTTCTCCTTCTTGAGGCGGTCGGCGACATTCCCGGTCACCAGGACGCTCTCGATCCCAAACTGCCGGAAACACTCCGCCAGAGTGCTTCGAGCCGGTTCTTTCATATCGACTAAAGCCACCCGGGCCGAGGCCTTCTTGGTACTAAGCGTGGGCATGACAGCGGTTCCAAAGGCTTTATCCATAGACGGGGTTTTCTTGCCCTGCAACTCCATTCTGTAGTGGACTATCGGCAATGGCAAAGGCGAAGAAGGACAATCCCCGGGTACCAAGGTCTCATTACCAGAGGCGAAAGGAGGAGGAGTCCTAAAGTTCCTTGCAAAAGCAGTGCGGGAATGCCCGTTGTGGCGCGGACGCCCCTGCCTGCGGCCTTTGCGCCTCTAGGAATTGTGCCGCGGAACGCTGGCCTAGCCAAAGCTAATCTGACCAGCGTCGGAATAGCAGGGCGCCGTTGGTTCCGCCAAAGCCGAAGGAATTGGACATGGCATATTCCACGGCAGCTTTTCTGGGGTGGTTGGGGACGTAATCGAGGTCGCACTCAGGATCGGGATTCTCCAGGTTGGCGGTTGGAGGTAAGATCTGGTCGCGGAGGGCAAGTACGGTGATGCCGGCTTCAAGTCCGCCCGCGCCGCCCAGCAAATGTCCCGTCATCGATTTCGTCGAACTCACCGCCAGCTTGCGGGCGTGGTCGCCAAAGGCGCGCTTGATGGCGATGGTTTCCAGCTTGTCCCCGAGATCGGTCGAAGTGCCGTGAGCGTTGATGTAATCCACCTTCTCGGGCGGCACTTTGGCGTCGTTTAGAGTGTTCAGCATGACGCGATAAGCGCCGTCGCCATTCTCGGCGGGCTGGGTGATGTGGTGGGCGTCGCCGCTCATGCCGTAGCCCACGATTTCAGCCAGAATTTTGGCTCCGCGGCGACGGGCAAATTCCATTTCTTCCAGAATGAGGATTCCCGCGCCTTCGCCGATCACGAATCCGTCGCGTCCCGAGTCCCAGGGACGGCTGGCTTTCTCGGGCGCATCATTGCGCGTCGAAAGTGCCCGCATCGCCGCGAACCCACCGACGCCCATGGGCGTGATCGCGGCTTCGGTGCCGCCCGCAATCATGACGTCGGCGTCACAGCGGGCGATAATTTTGTAGGCGTCTCCGACAGAGTGCGCGCTCGAGGTGCACGCGGTGCAGGTGGCTTCGTTCGGGCCCTTGGCGCGGTAGCGGATGCTGACATGTCCCGCGGCCAGATTCACGATGGAGGCGGGAATGAAAAACGGGGAGATTTTGCGTGGGCCGCCATTGAGCAGATTTATATGCTCGCGCTCAATCACATCGAACCCGCCGATTCCGGAGCCGATATGCACTCCCGCGCGCGTCGAAATCTCTTCGGTCACTTGCAGGCCCGAGGCTTTCATAGCCTCATCTGCGGCCGCCAGCGCCAGGTAAATGAAGCGGCCCATTTTCTTCAGCTCTTTTTTTTCGACGAAATTCAGCGGATCGAAATTCTTGACTTCCGCGGCGATCTGGCAAGCAAACTGTTCGGCATCAAAGTGAGTGATGCGAGCCACACCGCTCTTGCCCGCGAGCAGGTTTCGCCAAATCTCCTCGGTGGTGTTGCCCACCCCGCAGATCAGGCCTATCCCAGTAACTACGACCCGTCTCGCCAACTACTTCCCGCCTTTCGCGTGCTTGCCGATGTAGTCCACCGCGTCCTGCACGGTGCGGATCTTCTCGGCATCTTCGTCGGGAATCTCGATCTCGAAGGCTTCTTCGAAAGCCATCACCAGTTCCACGGTGTCGAGAGAGTCGGCTCCCAGATCGTCTACAAATGAGGCAGTCTGAGTTACTTCCCCCTCATCTACTCCCAGTTGTTCCACGATAATTTGTTTCACTTTTTCGTCAACGGCTGCCATGAATTCTCCTTGCGGTTGCGTATATGGACGATGGAGGACAGGCGTGCGGCCCGTCCAGCCGGGCGGGGGACGCCCGGCCTCCATTATAAAGGTGAACCTTACTTGGCTACTTTGGCGTGCTTGTCGATGTAGTCGATGGCGTCCTGGACCGAGCGGATCTTTTCCGCATCCTCGTCGGGAATCTCCAGGTCGAAGGCCTCTTCGAGCGCCATCACCAATTCAACCTGGTCCAGCGAATCGGCGCCCAGGTCGTCTACGAATGATGCGCTGGGCGTGACCTCGGCTTCGTCAACTCCCAGTTGCTCGCTGACAATCTGCTTAACTTTTTCACTGCTCTGCGTCACTTTGTCTCCAGCAGCCATAGCATTTCACCTCCCGGGGAATGAGAAAAGGGAATGAGTAGTGTACTGGGCAGCACGAATCGGTGTAAAGGCGAGTTTCCCAGGCGCCTGCGCTCACATTTGCCTAGTCTCCGCCCGGAGCGTCATTGCTGACGTACTGTTCGAGGGAACCCACTTCGCGGTTCAAATCCTCAATGCGCCATTCCAGCAAGTTGCGAATGGAGAGCATACCCAGCAGTTTGCCATTGTTATCGACTACGGGAAGGTGCCGGAAGTGACGCTCGACCATGGTGAGCAAGGCTTCTCCCGGACCAGTTTGCGAGGTCGCCAACTCGACCGGTGTGGTCATGAGTTCTCGAACCGGCGTCTGTGCAGGATCGCGTCCACTTAAGGAAAATTTGCGCAACACGTCGCGCTCCGTAAAAATGCCGGCCACTCGCCTCTCACTGTCAATGACGGCGACCGCGCCGACGTGAAAATCAAGCATCTTGCTGATGGCGTCTGCCACGTTCGCTTCTATGGGGACTGCCGCTGCTTCGGGATCACACAGTGCGAGGACGTTCATAAGTCACCTCACGTGGACGGCCCGGGCAGGACAGCCGCTTTCACCCATCCAAACTCTCGCCGTCGAGGAATGGTGCATTATGACGCTTATAAAGCCGGTGTCAAGGAGATTGATCACACTGGGCGTGGTCGGGGCGTGGGCTACTTAATCTCGTCCTTGAAGACCTTGCCGTCTTTCATGACGAACTTCACTTCTTGCAGGATCTTGACGTCCCCTACCGGGTCGCCGTTCACCGCGATGATGTCAGCCAGCGCTCCTGGTGCGATTACCCCAATTTGCCCTTGCATATCGAGCATCTCGGCGGCGCGAGAGGTGGCGCTCTTGATGGCGTCCATGGGCGGCATGCCGAGGTCGACCATGTGGGGGAATTCTTGTGCGATGGGCTCGGTCCAGGGAATGCCTCCGATGTCGGTGCCGAAGGCGATCTTCACGCCCGCGTGCAGTGCTTTCGGAAACGATACTTCATGAACTGCCGCGCGCTTTCGATCACGCTGACCTTCGGGAGTATCCGCGGGAGCCCAGTCGTGATAGTACGCACTCAAGGTTGGACAGTACCAAGTGCCTTGCTTCAGCATCTGGGCGATGGCTGCGTCATCCAGGTCAAGGCCGTGTTCGATCGAATCACAACCGCCATCGAGCGCTCGGTGCAATCCAATTCCGCCGTAGGCATGGCAGGCAACTTTCTTCCCCCAGCCGTGGGTTTCATCGACAACCGCCTTCAGTTCTTCGACCGTCAGCGTTGGTTGCGAAACAAGTTCGCCGTTCTTTCCCACCCACGAGCGATGAGTCATGTAAACCTTGATCCAGTCCGCTCCGTGTGACAATTGCTCGCGCGCGGCTTTGCGCGCCTCGACCGGACCATCGACCAGTTGTGCTCCCGTGGGCATGTCAAGCTCAGGGGCGTAGCCTTCGAGTGGATAGCCTCCCGTCGTCGAAATGGCGCGGGTCGAAATGAACAGCCGAGGCCCAGGAATATAACCGTTCTCGATGGCTTCTTTGATGCCAACGTCGCCGTAGCCCGCACCTTCGGTCTCGAGGTCGCGCAGCGTGGTGAACCCCTGCTCCAAAGCACGTCGCACGGAAACCGTCGCTCGAGCCGCACGCAGGGCCAGCGGATACTTCAGAATATTGACATCGTATCCGCCCTGCGCGGGCTCCTCGCCTTGCAGGAAAATGTGGGTATGAGAATCGATCATGCCGGGCAGCACGGTCGCATGGGAGAGATCAATCACGTCCGCGCCGGCGGGAATCTTCGCAGATGCAGCGTCGGAGATGCTCTCGATGCGGTTGCCACGAATGATAATGACCTGGTTGTGGCGAGGAGAATCGGATTTGCCGTCAATGAGCGCGCCCGCCCGAACGACTTTGAAGGGATGCAGGACCGGACTGCTAGTTTCCTGAGCGCCGCTGCAAATCACAGCTGCAAAGAAAAAGATCCACCAAGAGTGTTTCATTGGTTGCTCTCCACGGATAGGATCCAATGCTCTTGAAATGCCAAGCGCATTCTACGCCATGGCGGCGCCAATCACAGCGTCCGCTTCAATCTCAACCAGCATCTCGGGGGAAATCAGCGCGCTCACTTGGACCATTGACGTCGCGGGACGAATGTCGCGGAAGAATTCGCCGTGGGCTTTGCCGATCTTCTCCCAATCGGCGATGTTGACGACGAACATTCTTGTACGCACGACGTCTTTCAACGTAGCGCCCGCCTTTTGCAAAGCCGATTCGATATTTTTCAGCGTCTGTTTAGTTTGGGCGTAAGGGTCGCCAACACCGACGACTTTGCCATCAGGACCAGTCGCGGTGGTCCCCGCCACGTGCACGTAAGCACCGACCTTAACCGCACGGGAGTAACCCACAACCGGTTCCCACGGAGTGCCACTCGATATGTTCTGTCGTTCCATGAGCCAACTTCCTCCCTGACTTAATCATTGTAACTTGAGGAAATAACGGGCGATTGGCAGCCAAGCTCGAGGTGTGCCAACAAAACTCGCGGGAAAACCTTTGCCCATTCCGGCGCAGTCTAACGGAGTAGAAAGACCACGTGAGCGACTTACAAAAGTCACTTGCGTTTTGGGCGCGATCACGATAAAAATCGCGCAGCAGAAGAAATCCCGCTTGGGAAGCGGGGTTTGGGGGAATCCAGAGAATGATTCCGGAATCGCATCCGTTGCAGCAGCTCTTTGTTGAGCTCATCGGCCGGCACTATGCCGAGGAGATTGGGATCCGCGATCCTCAAATCGTGAACTATGTTGCCCATCTGATGGCCGAGTTCTGCGAGGTTGAGCAGTTGTTCAAGATTCGCAACAGCGCGGACAAGCCACTAACCGATGTCGGCGAAATGCTGATCGAATCCAATCCTGTGTACGGTCCTGCGCCTTCTTTCGATCGCGAGCGCCAGGTGCGCAAGCACATCGGAGACTACACACTTTTCTTTACTGGGATGTTTCCGGAGAGCATCAACCACTTCCGTTTGCGCCGCAGCCGGACGGAGAATTTTGTGGATTGGATGAAGGCCGGCAAGGAAAGCTATTACATCGTCTCCAAATTCGAGCATTTTGAATACACGAAAGTGGCGCCGCTGTTCGCAAGCCTTTCGAGTCACTTCGAGCAGTGCGTTTACGGCCTCAACCAGGTCAAGAACGATCTGCAGGAGATGCAACACCCGATTGTGCGTCGCACGAATGAAATTCTTATGTGACACCTCGCTCGTTTTTCTATTGAGCTAGCGCGAGGCGATAAAAACTGAGCGCCGCATCCCCTTGCACCAGCTTCCGATAGCGTTGTAACGACCCAAATGATTCTCCAGGGTCAAATTTCTTCTGGTGCTCGGCGATGACGACGCCCGCAGGCTTCAGCCGCTGAGATTTCGAGAGTGTCTCCAAGGTTTTCAAGTACGCTCCTTCCATGTCGTAGGGAGGATCGAGGAAAACAAAATCTACGACAAGGGTGCTCGATTCCGTTCCGCGTAGGGCGCGGATCGAATCCTGCTTCATGATCTGAAAGCCCGTCACTATTTCCAACGAGGCGAGATTTCGTTTTATGAGATCAGCGGCGCGGTCAGCCGATTCCACAAAGTAGACCTTGCTTGCGCCGCGACTGATTGCTTCGATACCCACAGCCCCTGTCCCGGCATAGAGATCGAACCATGTCGTTCCCTCCAGCGCCGCCGGGTTTCCCGCCGTGAGCACGTTGAACAGCGTCTCCCGCAAGCGATCTGCCGTCGGACGAAGGTCCAAGCCGGGTAAGGATCGTAGCTGCCGGCTCCGATATTTTCCTGCAATCACCCTCATGCTTGATCAGCCAATCACAACGCGCAACCCCGGTCCCGGCACCTTCGATTACCGAAGGCGCACCCCGGAGCCGTGTTACGACGTCTAAACTATATAGAATAGAGGCGGGGGCGTTACAGGTTTCCACAGATGCGAAATTGGTCCATCCCGGCAGGCCGAATTTTCGGAGTCGAACTCCGCATCCACCTTACATTCTTTTTTCTGCTGATCTTCGTGTGGCTGACCGAGTCAACGACGCATGGTCCAGCCAACGCCGGTCGCGGTCTGGCTCTAGTCGGGATCATTTTCGGCAGCGTGGTGCTGCACGAACTGGGGCACGCACTTGTGGGCATGCGAGCCGGCATTCCCGCCAAAGCCATCATCCTGCTTCCGATAGGCGGGGTCACGCTGCTCGACGAGACTCAGCGTCCGCTCGAGCCGGGCATACTCACCTGGAAGCGGGACATTCGCATCGCGGTGGCCGGGCCCCTGGTCAATATGATCATCGCCTTCGTCGCAGGGGGCGTCCTGCTAGCGGTGGCACCTCAGATTCATCTCTGGGCGAAGCCTTACGTTTACTCCGGAAACCTGCCCCGCAGCCTGGTCTGGTCGAACCTGGGGCTGGCGCTATTTAACCTGCTGCCTGCCTATCCGATGGATGGGGGCCGGGTGCTGCGAGCCGTGTTCAGCCGGACTATGGATCCTGTACGGGCCACGCGCCGAGCGGTTTCGATTGGTCAGGCGTTCGCGACATTGTTCATGCTGGTTGGCATGCTTTGGAACATCTGGCTGACCATGATTGGCTTTTTCCTCTTCATTGCGGCGCAACTGGAAGAACGCTCGGCGGTATTTCAGTCGGTGCTCGAAACCGTGCGGCTGGAAGATATTATGCTGACTGACTTCGCGACGCTCTCGCCTGCCGATACTTTAGAAGACGCCTTGGAGAAAGCGGTGCATTCCCTGCAGGACGATTTCCCTGTCATCCGCGGCAGTGACATGGTCGGCGTGATCTCGAAACAGAAGATCCTAGCCGCGCTGCGTGCCGAGGGAAACGGATATGTGCAGGCGGTGATGAACCGCATCTTTGAAGTGGCACAAAAGAAGGAGTCGCTGGCCTCGGCATTCCGCAAGCTGACTGCACGAAATCTCAGCATTATTCCCGTCGTTGAGGACGAGCGCTTGATTGGCATCGTCACCCTGCAAAACCTGATGCACTCCATGGCATTGCTGGCGGAAAGCCGGAAGCTGCGCAAAGCGGCGCTGAATTCTTAAGGCCAGCGACGGTTTCTTATGCATCAGGCGACTTTTCCTGGCTTTGTGATCCTGTAAATCCGTGCTTTGAGCGAATGGGCACGAAGGCAAGACAGACTGCGCCGGCGCATGTTCCTCATTCGAGCCTTCTCGCGGGGCGACTTCTCGACGGAGGCTCTCGTCGAGAGGGGTGTTACCGGCGGTTGTTCAAGGTGAGTTTGTGCGCTATCCGATTTGTCTCGAGGCCTCTCCGGCCGCGGCTTTTTCTGGAGCGTATCGCTCGGGTGCGCCGACTCGGTCGGTCAATTCCACATACGCGCGTCCAATTTCGGCGGTAATTCGCGGCCATAGATAGCGCTCCCGGACTCGCGCCTGCGCGTTTCGTCCCGCGACCGTGCGGGCGCGCGCGTCGGCGAGAAGCAACCGTAACATGCGCGCCAAGTCGGTTACATCTCCCGGTTGGAAAGTGAAGCCGGTATCTTCGATTACTTCACGGTTTTCGGGAATATCGCTGGCTAGCACACAGACGGCCGCTCCCATAGCGTCCAATAGAGCCAGAGAAAGGCCTTCCAAATCAGACGGCAGGGCGAAGAGGGCGGCATTTGTCAGCAGTCCATCCAGGGCGGCACCGTGGACCCAATCCAGGATGAGGACGCGCTCGCTCTGATGCTTACGCAGTTCGTCGACGTAGGCATTCGTGTGACTCGATCCGCCGGCCAGCACCAACTTCATACCGGTATCGAGCTTTTCGTACGCTTCTATTAGCAAATGACAATTCTTTTCGGGAGAGAATCTGCCGAGAAACAGAATGTAATTGTCTGGTTCCAGTCCCCATTCCGCCATTTGCGACGGAATCACTCGTTTGCGAATCAACGATCCATTTGGCACGTATGTGGTCTGAACTCCGTAAGCCGTCTGATAGTGCTGTTGCAGGACCTGCGAAACGACCATAGTGCGGTTGGGCAGCCGCGCAGACGCGAGTTCGCCGAGACGAAGAGTGAACGACGCGAGGCGCCCCCACTTTTTTCGTCGCCAATCCTGTCCCTGAACCGTGACCACAGTTTTCTTCCCCGCCAGGCGTGGAAAAAACGAAAATAGCGCCGGCCCCTGCGCATGGTAGTGCACGATGTCGCAGCTGCTGAACATCACATGGACCGTACTCAGGAGCGTGTGTACGAATGTCTCCAGATGCTTTGAACGGAAAGTGGGCAGCCTAACCAGCCGCATTCCTTCGTACTTTGGCAGGGCTGGGGTAAAGTAACTGCGGCAATAAATGGTGACGTCGTGGCCCATTTCCACCAGCCGTTTGCCGACTTCTTCGTAATACGTTTCGATCCCGCTGTACTTTGAAACCACGCCGCGTCCACCGATGAATGCTACGCGTAACGGCGAGGGCACCGTAACAGGCAGGACTACGGTCTTCCTGGCCTTGCGTGGCCATGGCCTCATTCTCGTGTACAGGCACATCAGCGCGCGATAGTGGGCTTCAGGCGTGTACCTGGTTTCCACAAGTCTGCGGCCCGTAAGGCCCATTCGCACTGCCAGTTCTGGACGCTCAATAAGAAAGGAGATCGCTTTCTCCAATTGCTCCACGTTCCCTGGAGCGTACAGAAGTCCGGTCTCGCCTTGGTCGACAAGCTCGCGCCGCGAACCGAGGTCCGACGCGACCACCGGACGTCCCCATGCGTAGGACTCAAGAATGGTCTTACCCAGCGTCTCGTAAGCATGCGAAGGCAAGACGGTGAAGCAGGCCGAAGCGATCATGTGGTCAAGAACTTTGCCGCCTACGTGTCCAGCAAATTTCACGTTTGTCAGGCATAACTCACGAGCCAGGCTTTCCAGTTCGGATCGCTGCGGACCATCGCCCGCAATCTGGAGTTGCACGTGTGGCAGATGTTTCATGGCCCGAAGGAGGTCGGCGATTCCCTTCTCGGCCGACAAGCGGCCAAAGTAGAGGACGGGAGCGTTGGGCGCCGCATTCGGCGGCACTTCCACCGGCAACTTCTGGAAATGAGGAAGCACCGTAATCGTTTTTGGGTCAAACCCATTTTGCAGAAGTTTCTCCTTCGCAAAACCGCTGGGGGTCAGAAACTGATCCACACATTTCCGATAAGTTCCCAACCAACGATGGAAATAGGCCTCTGCCATTAATACCAGCGCCGAACCACGTGGCCCGGCGTAACAGCCCTCGGTAAGAACATGTTTGAACTTTCCGCCGCGACAGCGTTCGCAGGCGCGTCCCTTCGCGACCATGTTGTAGGTGGGACAGAGCAATTTGAAATCGTTCAAGTGATAGAGAACTGGCACGCCTTGCGCCTTCAGTTCCCAGAGAATCGACGGAGAGAGATGGTGATAAATGTTGCGCACGTGAGCGACGTCAGGATGAAAAGCGGCGATGACTTGCCGCAATCGCCGCCGCGCGTCGGTGGAATAAATCGCATGGGCTGCTAGTTTGGCGCGCGTTAGCAATCCGTGGGCAGGGTCCTTGAAATCGATGTGTGGCAGGAAGAACGCGTCGTAGGGC
Organism: Terriglobales bacterium; assembly: GCA_035604895.1. Classification (GTDB taxonomy): domain Bacteria; phylum Acidobacteriota; class Terriglobia; order Terriglobales; family Acidobacteriaceae; genus JABDBE01. The sequence continues at coordinate 22,721 of DATNHO010000097.1, forward strand.
GTGGGCAGGCCACGAGGGTCGGCCATCGAAAAAAGAGCGACCTCGTGCCCCTGAGCTTTCATCATGTTCATGAGCTCGAACATGTAAACCTCAGTGCCGCTGAACGGGAAATTGTATTTATTGCAATAGAGAATTCTCATGAAAATAGCTCTCCGGAGGTGGACTGGGGTGGGTGAGAGTGAGGTGGCTGAGAAAGAGATTGGAGAAGGTTGCCAGGTTCTTTTCGCAATTGAAATTCTCCAGAACGTGCAGGCGGGCTGCTCTGCAAAGCGGGCCGAGAGCAGATTCCGAGTGATGAATGAGCTCTACCCGCGCCACAAAGTCTTCAAGCGAACCCGGACGATAGAGAAAACCATTTGTGCCGTCGAATACCAGTTCCGGAATGCCCGTGATCGCGGGGGCAAGCACTGGCGTGCCGTACGCCATCGCTTCCATAAGGACCAGCGGAATGCCCTCACTGCGGCTGGTGAGCACCACTATATCGGAGGTTAGGTAGCGCGCGGCGAGCTGTTGCCGCGACAAATGGCCAAGCAGCCGGACCTGGTTTTGGAGATCCAAATTACGAATCGTAGCCTCGACGGACGCGCGCTCCGGCCCCTCGCCCGCAATCACGCAGGTGAACGGTACGCCGCGATTTTTTAAAAGACGGCAGGCTCGAACCAGAAATGCGTGATCTTTTACCGGATGCAAGCGTCCGACGGCGAGCATATCCAGGTGGGGGTTTGTGCGGCGTCCTTTCCGAGTCGGAAGGTGCTCGTTGCCGGGCTTGATCCCCATATATTGCACCAAGACCTTTTCCGGCGGAATTTCAGGATTGTGTTTGAGAACATGCGCTCTATTAAATTCAGAAACAGTCACGCAGAACTTGCAGTGTTTCAGTTTTGTGTCGAGATACAAAGGGTGCAGCAGCAGGTCGGATCCATGTAGAGTCATGCTGAATCCAATTCCGAGAAAACGAGCCGCGACCATTGCGATCCATGAGGCAAAATATCCATGGTGCACGTGGATGTGCTCTACGCCGAATCGCTGGATACGAAGTGCGTAGTAAACTCCAAGCCAGGTATGCAGAAGAGTTCGCAATCGACGCTTGCAAGGTTCGCTTCCCTGCCACAGCGCGCGAGCCAAGAAATCCTTGAGCACAGGGAACCTCAGCAGGCACATCACCGCCGCGTAGATCAGGAGCTTCACGCGGAGCGGTTGCAGGTACAGGGTTTCAGACGCTAAGGCTCGCAACTCGGGGTCCAGAGCAACTTCGCAACGACGCGCGCTACACGGGATCACAGTTACACCACGCCTACGCAGTTCATGGATTTCCCGCGCCACGTACGGCTCAACTGGAGAAGGAAATTGATTAGCGAGGTAAGCAACAATCGGCATCAGTACTTCAAAGCGCTGGGTTCGATCGCTTCGTTGCGACGATTTTGGGCGACTAGCAAGCCCGCCACAGTGAATAAAAACCCGTTCACGAACTGGTAGTTCATGACCACAAACGAGCCATTCAACAAGTAAACTCCCAGCAGCAACGGCCATAGCGATCGAAACTCTTGATCGAGGAAACTGCTGCCCGCCGGAAAGCCTGCTGGATTCCTACTTCGACCCAGCTTGAAGAGATCAACCACAATCCACAGGTAGAACAGCAAGCCCACCAGCCCGTATTGGACGACGATCTCAAGATAGGTGTTGTGAAAAAAGAACTGCTCCTGATGAAAATCGCTGATCCTTTTTGAGAGTTCGGTTTGCATATCGGCCGCTCCCCATCCGGTAAGCGGTTTCTTCAAAAACATTTCCCAACCTGCCTGATAGATGGCCATGCGGAAGGTCACAGGCCCCCGTTCTTGCAGTCGATCTCCCAAGGACGTATTGCGATCGGCAAGAGTGACGACCGCGGCGAGTCCTATGCCGCCAGCAAGCACGAGGCATAGGCAGGCTCGCCGCAATCGCCGGCTGGGAGAGAAGAAAAGTAAAACGAGAACTGACAGGGCAAAGGACAACCATACCGCGCGCGTCTTCGTGGCCAAGATGGCCAGCGACAGCGCTGCCAGAAAAAGGATCCCCACGATGCCCCGCAGCCGCCTCCGACGGAACGAATTCAGGGCGACGATGCCGAGCAAATTCAGGGTGACGCCGTTGGCCACAGCTTGCAGAAACGGCCCGCGCGCTCGATCGGCGTGGTAGCCCAGACTTTCGTCCAGAATGTAGCGAGGGAAGATGAACTGTTTGGCGTCGAACATGAAAAAAATGGCGGTCAGGCTGAGATATGCCAGCACAATCAATGAGAACGTCTCGAACCTGTGCAAAGAGCGCTCGTCGTTGAAGACATAAACCGCCAGATGATAAAGCGTGAATGGCACCAGCCATTTGGCGGCAAACAGACTCCAGGTCTCCGCGTCATTAGGTTGGGCAAGAGCGCCGCAGAATGCCAGCACCAGCAGAGCCAGCATGGGCCATAAGATCGTGCCGCCGCATCGCAGTGGCTGCTGCAGGACACACATGCGCAGCAGCACTACAAGAATCAGCAGCCCAAAGGCGACTCGATCTACGGAATGGAAATTGAAGTCTGGAGGATGAAAGAGCATTAGCGCCAAAGTGGCTAAGAAGAGCAGCGACGGCGCCACGATCAATGCGTGCCACGGTCGCAATGCTCCGTAAATAGCCCATGCCAGGGCATCCCTGCCGGGAATTCGCCCTGCCGGATGTGCGACTGAGGACATTGTCTACACGCCGCTTCCATGCAGAACCACGGAAACCGTCTTGTAAAGGATCCGAAAGTCCTTCCACAGGGTCCAGCTCCTTATATACTCCAGGTCAAGCGCCAGCCCGCGCTCAAACGATGGATCGCGTCGCGCCGTAATTTGCCACAACCCGGTAAGTCCCGGGGGTACGTCCAACCGCTGCAAATCGGCCAAGTCGTAACGCTCAAAGTCGTCCAACGGATGGGGCCGCGGCCCCACCAGACTCATTTCACCCTGCACCACATTCCAGAGTTGGGGTAGCTCATCCAGGCTGTAGCGGCGTAGAAACCTTCCTGCGCGTGTGATCCGCGGATCGTCGGTCATCTTGAAGAATGGTCCCTGACGCTCATTGCTTGCTCGAAGGTGTTCCTTCAGCTTGTCGGCGCCCGCATCCATAGTGCGGAACTTATAGCATCGGAACCGCCGTCCCTTTAACCCGACTCGCTGCGCCTGATAGAGCACTGGCCCCGGTGACTCCCACTTAATCACTAGTGCAATGATCGTCAGCAAGGGAGCTGTGACCGCCAGCGCTACCGCGGCAGACACTGCATCAACCGTGCGCTTGAGGAACAAACTAAAGACCGGCATCCGTTCCTCGCGCAAGGTCAGAACTGAGATGTTGCCGAACCGCTCGAGAACCAATGGATCGTCCGGTTCGAATCCGAACAGATCAGGAACCACCTTGACATCGATCTGATTGCGTCGCGCCTCTCGAATGACTCGGCGGGCTACGTCGGGATGCTGCGGGCCGGTCAGGATGATTTCATCGACGAAATCGGTTCGCAGTATGCGGGAGAGATCTTCCACGCGGCCGTGTACGTCGCCGCCGATGGGTTCATCTTCGTCAAGAAAGCCTGTCACCTCACAACGGCCTGAAAGGTCATCGCCCATGGAGGTGGCGAGTTTGCGGCCGACCCTTCCTGCTCCAATAATCAGGACGTTCCGCATTTTGCGCCCGCTCTGCGCCGGTCGCGCGGGCATGCGTCGCCAATAGTTCCTCCAGCCGAGCATGATCAGGAAGTTGAGCGGCGCGCTGGCTGCCAGGGTCGTCAATGAAATCAAATGAGGTCCGGACCATCCCACTGCCACAACCACGAGTGCGGCTGACCAAAAAACAACTTTGCCGAGGACCCATCTTTCGCGCTGCGGTAGCTGAATGGTTTCGGGGTGATAAAGGCGCTCGGAGAAACCCAGCAGGGTGAACAGAACGCCGTAGAGCAATAGCAACCCCGGTCCAGCTGTGGGAAACGGTTCGGGACGCAGCAGCGCCGCTGGGTCGTGGTAGACCGCAAACTCCAGAAGTACGATTAGATGGCCAACGGCAGCGAAGCCGACGATGATCAGAAGAAAGTCCGCGCTTACCTGCCGGACAAGATTCCAGCGTTGGCCATGAACGGAAAGTCTAGGAAACAAGCCTTCCGCCAGCACTTCAAACAAATTGCGCTTCCGCTTTTCTGCGAGGCCATCCGGATCTTGCCACTCCCAGAATCGCGCATCCACAGTTACTGAAGAGGATTTCTTCCGAGGAACGCTGCCGGTCGATGATTGATCTCCAGGAATCAATCGCGACGGAAACGCGAACTTGCGGATCGGGGTTACAGGCCTGATTGGTTCCGGGGAGCTCACGTCAGATCAGTTCCAGTTCGTATCCTTCTATAGTGATGGCGACTGCGCGCTGGATCGATTCGATGGCAATCACCAAGTTCTTTTCCGCACGTTGTTCGAGAATTCCTTCCAGCCCGTCGAGACATCCGCCTCGAATTCGCACCCGCTGTCCTATTTTCAGAAAAGCGTGAAGTGCACAGGGAACTTTCTGCGACAACAACCGTTGCAGATCGTCAATTTGCTTGGCTGGAATTGGAGTTGCCACCCCTCTGACACTGATCACGCCGATCACGCCCTCAGTATGGAGGAGTTCAATCCGCACTCCGGCGGACAAGTCAAAATGCGCGAACGTGTAGCCCGAGAAGAGGGGAATATAGATGGGTTGACGGCGATCGCTCCATCGGTGAAATTCCTCGAGCAGCGGAAGGAACGTCTGAAGACCTTTGCTTTGAAGTTGAGCCGTGACTTTCCTTTCAAACCGGTACCGGGTTTGAATCGAATACCACTGTTCTGCTTGGGTGCTGCGGGGTAGAGAAAGGTTGGGTGCAGCAGTCATCAAGACGATTCTTGGAACGCGGCTCCGCTAATTGAGTCCCGATTGATTTTTGCTCTGTTTCTCACGAAGTTTCTCAGTGGCCTCCGACGAGGATTCTTGTTGCCTGGATATCTATCTCAAACGATTTGTGGTTTTTGCAAAGACCGATCACGCAATACGCGTGTTCCTTCCTACAACTTTCGATAGATAGCCTCCGGGATTGGGAATGTCCGGCCACTCAACACCGCTCCCAGCAGCCGAGCCTTTGCCGCGTGCAGGCGTTCCTTAACCTTCTGCGCGGCTACGCGCCGGGTGGAGTTTGCTTCTACGACCAAAACTACGCCGTCGCACAAACTGCCTAGTAATGCCGCTTCGCTGCCTCTGCCCGCGGGCGGGCCGTAGAGTACGGTGTAATCGAATGTCTGGCGCAGCTCGGCTAATCGGTCACGTAACCCGGAGCCGGACAAGCCACTTTCGCTTTCGCCCAGGAAATCATTTCTGGGAATAAGCCACAGCTGGTTCGAACGCCTGCGGGACAGGTCTGGAAAGGTGGGCCCTTCTTGATTCGCAATCAAATCATGGCCGTTATTTTCGATAACCCGCTCCAATCCCGGGCTGTCCAGGTTTGCCTCGACCAGGCAAGTCGTTCCTGATACTTGTGCGGATAAGGCCAAGCCGATCTGCATGCAGATTCCGCTGATATCGGTTTCCGGATCCACCGGACTGAAAACGACTTGATGGGCTGGCCTCGGCCACCCCGGGAAGAATATCTGTCGCACTAATCCCCGGATCTGCTCCTCGGCGAAAGTGTCTCGATTCCAACCGGCGAGTCCGGGCTGGCGAAATTGTTCGCGTTCGGCCTCGACAGTGCCGGGTTCAAAGACATCGTCAAATGTCTGTGGCAATAGATCAACAAATGTGCTCATTGTCCCTTTCCTCGAACGAATACTTCTACCGATTTGTTCTTGCGTCTTGTAGCTCGAAATCTCTAACTATGTCCTGCCGAACGCTCCTATTCGTTTCTGCCGGGTAGCGAAGCCAGCACCGGACTTCCCAGGTAGGCGACGATTTCGTCGGGGGTTCGAAATGCCGGATTGAGGTAATCGCCCACAAAAGCAAGGGTAATGCTCAAGGTGCTCGCGCCTGCCAAGCCAAGCAGTCCGAAGCCCAGCCCGGAAAGCTGCGGCAGTGCCGGAACCGTGGCTTGCTCCGCGATGGTCACATTCAGAATTCCGCCCTCGTCGAGCGCGTCTCCAATCCGCGCCTCCTCGCGCTTATTGAGATACAGCAGGTATTTATCCTCGGCCGCCTTCAAATCGTGCAGCAACTGCTCCTGCTCGATGGCATGGTCTCCCAGTTGACTCGCCGCTTCTCGATAGTGTGCCAAGAGCGCGTTTTCCGCATGGGCATGTGCCCCAAGCGCATTCAGTTCGACCTGGGTCTTTAACAACTCGGCCTTTGCCCATTCATGATCTGGATCCTGGTCGCTGGTGCGTTCCCGTATGGGCGCCTGATCCTCCGCCTTGATGGAAGCCCTGGTTTCTGCGATCTTCCGGTCCAACTCCTGAACCGGACGATACGAAGGCTCGAACTTGGTAAGCAGTTCGGTCCGGTTCAGCTGCAACTCAAGCAGCCGCGCTTTCATCTTTTCCATCAGTTGTGGGTTGTCGGAATCGCGAATCTGCGTGGTGATTCGCTCGGGTAGTAACGCCAGTTTTGTCTCCAGCACCCGAACCCGCTCCGAGGTTGCCGCAACCGACACTTGGGTTTGCCGGGCATCTGCATCGGCTTCGCTCAACTTTTGAAGGACCATATCGCGCTCGAGAGCGGCGGAAGTCACTCCCTGATCAGCTCCGAACCTCATCAACTGCAATTCTGCTTCCTCAAGACCACCGCGTGCCTGCACGACTTGCTGATCGAAGAACTTGAATTCTCCCGAGGGACGGTGCAGTTGTTCATGCCGCGCAAGATACGCGGCCGCCAGGGAACGGAGCACGTCGGCCGCCTGGGCCGGGTCAGAAGATTTGTAGTCCACGGTGATCATGGTTGCTTTTTTCACCGCCTCGACGGTCAACCGCTTGTCGATCCGACGCACCGCCCGAGCCAGTTGCCGTTCTTGGTTGTCCCCAAACAGGCTCCAGAACCAAGAGTGTCCCTCAGAAAGCAGGCCAGCATGCCGCACCACAGTCCGCAGGATTTCGTCATCGTGCAGCAATTCCACTTCGGAGTTCAGTTCTTCCTCGGTCACGCCCTCGCGTTCGAACTCCGCCTGGCTCGGCGTCGAAGTGACCACGGGATCGACCCGGCCCCGACGTACCAGAACCTTCATTTCAGCCTGGTAAGGGGGTGCGACTAAGCCATAGAGAACAATCGCGAGGAAGACCAAAACGAACGAAATCACCGCCAGCCGGCGCTGCCGAAAAACCACAGATAGCAGATCGCGCAAGGTGGGGGAAGGGACACGCGTCGATCTCGGGATAAGCCTAAGTTCCTCCGGCATATGAAAGTCCAAGTTGTCATTTCTGGTTCGGTTTGTTCGTGTTTATTGGCGATTCGCTCCCGTTGTTGCACTCCAGTCCTTCTAGAACTGTGTCGGACTCGCGTACATGCTCATGCTTGACGTGGGCAGGTACTGCTTGATCTTGGAAATCAGATTTTGCGGTACAAATAAGAAGTCACCGGACCTGAGGTGGATGTCTTCCGCCGAAGTCCGTGATTTCAGCATCGTCTTCACGTCCAGCAAGTGGGACTCGACCAGATCATCGGAAACCCTTCGAAACAGGACCACTTGAGAATGCTTGGCTCGCGGCGTCAAACCTCCCGCAATCGCGACCGCTTCGGTGACCCTGGTGTCGGAGCGCAATTCGTACTTGGCAGGGTGGTTCACCTCGCCGCCCACGATGAAATAGGGCTTGTCGAAATCCTTGAGTATGATCGTGACCTCTGGATCGTGCAACACGCCAGCGTATGCTTCGCCAATCGCCTCCTGCAACTCAGGAACGGTCACGCCCTCCGCGGGCAATTGCTTCACGCCCGTCAAGGTAACGTAACCATCCGGCTGCACGCTCACGGTCTGGTCGAACTCCGGCGAGAATGTGAAAGAAATCGTCACCACATCACTTTTGCAAAGCCGGTAAAGCGGACGGCGCACGCCCGTCAAGGCTGGACTCGTCGACTTGGAGGTCCCAGGACCGCCCGCCGCACCGGATTTCATGCTTGCCGCCGACCCAATCTGTTCAGCAACAGCTCGAGGCTGTTGCTCTTGAGCCGCGGCCAGCAACCCCTGCTGTATGAGGCAAAAGATGAGAGCCAGAACGCGATAATCCAATCTGTGAGTCTTCATTTCCGTTCAGGCCTCGACTTTGCTACCGAGGAACTGCATCCTTTCTGTTTGTCGAACTTCTTAGAACTTAACCTCCAAGGCCAGAAGTGACAAGACATGGGAAGTACTGTCCACAAAAGTATCTAGTTGGCACGGCGGCGGGAGTGCCAGGGCGGCAAGTTGGCGGCAATGCGAATCAGCAATGCCAACGATCGTACGAGATGGCCAAGCTTATGTTCTCGTCGTGTTAGGGACGGTCACCAACTGCCCTGTCGGTTGCATCCACCAAAGAGGACGTGACAAGGGCTTCGTGACTAGTTTGTGAACCAGCCGCGATTCCTGAAAAACGCTGCGACGACCAACCGCTGCTGTCAACTACGCCGATGTGCAATATCGGGAAAATCTGGGTTGGCGCTCGGTTTTCCTTAAAGTTTTCCACACAAATAATTCTTGCTAGGACGTAGCGCTGTCACAGCGCTCACATCGCTTCCGTCTTTATTATTAACTCAACGGTTATAACGAGCGTGTGAACTTATGGAATCCGAACTCCTTGCCACTTCGAATTCGATCGGTGTCCTGGTCGCCGACTCCAATCAGATGCAAAGTCAACTGTTGGTGGGCGCGCTACGCCGGCGCCCAGAATTCCGTGTTGCTTCCTGCGGCGTCGATATGAACGTCATCCTGAGCACCATCGCAGACTTTCATGTCGATGTAATCCTCATGAATGCTGATCATCCCAAACTAGCCGGCCAGGATATGGCCAACGTCCGCCGCCTGCATTTGTCGCATCCCGATATCGCCAAGGTTCTGGTGCTAGGCGAATCGAACCGCGACTCGGTGGTCAATGCTTTTCGCTCCGGGGTGAAAGGCTTGTTCTGCTTTGCCGACTACCCGTTCCGTTTGCTGTGTAAGTGCATCCACAGTGTTCATCAGGGACAGGTGTGGGCAAACAGCGAGCAACTGCAATACCTGGTCGAGATCGTAACCCGGGTGCCTTCGCTGCGCATGGTGAACGCTTGCGGAGTCAATTTACTTACGCCGCGCCAGGAGCAGGTCGTGGCCTTGGTCGCAGATGGACTCAGCAACCGCGAAGTCGCCCGCGAGCTTGGGCTGAGCGAGCACACGGTGAAGAAGTATGTGTTCCATATCTTTGACAAGCTCGGACTTTCGAGCCGGGTCGAGCTTGCCCTCTACGCAGTGAACCATGGCGGAGCCCGGCAAGCAGAGTGGATAGCAGGCGTAGGAGGGTAGGTTTGATTTCCACAGCACGCAAGGCTGTGTGTCCTAACGGCTCAAGCTGCCACCTTGATCCGGCTTCCTTTAGAAGAGGAATTTCGCGCCCAGCTGAAGCAGGCGGGGTGGGTCGGCGTGGATGACTTGGGCGAAGGTGGAGCTGCCGATATTGCCGTCGACCGATTGAGGTCCAAAGAACTGGGCGTGGTTGAAAATGTTGAAACCTTCGAGGCGAAACTGAAGGGACCTCGATTCGCTCAGACGGACGGTTTTGAGCAGGGCCATATCATAGTTGTCCAGCCCCGGTCCGTAAAAGAAGCGCCGCCTGGCCGTGCCCGGTGTGCCCAAGGCATTCTCGCTGAATTGGGAGGTATTGAAATAAAGCTGTCCGTTGCGGGGATTGTGATTGAGATCTAACGGACCGCCGCTGTAGTCTGGTTCATCAATGCCATAGTTGTTGATGCCATTTGGTTCGGCGCCCAGCAGAGAATTGTCTCCATAGTTGAGCAGAGTCACGGGCAGACCCGTACTGAAATGAGTGATCCCGGAGAGTTCCCATCCCTGCGTCCAGGGATTGGAGGCGCGGAACAGGTTGTCGAAAGGAAGCTTGTAGTTGTAACTCACGACGAAGTTGTGGGTAATGTCAAAGGACGACAATGCGTAGCTGTGGGCGGGATTGATGGGATTAACTTCTTCTCCCAAATTGGAAGATTCATCCAGAGACTTGCCGTAGGTATATCCGGCGGACAATTCCAGCGGTCCACTGGTGTGGCGCAGGCTGATTTGAAGAGAGTTGTAATTCGATTTCCCGATGGTGGCCTGGTTGGTGTCGCTGCCGAAATTCGGGCCCAGCGGACCGCGGGTTCCGTGGATCACCTGGCCGGAGGCAGTAGTGAATACATTGCTCTCGGCAAACGGACCGCATGTCGGGGAACCGGGTGCCACTTGGTACAGCTGGCTCAGGCTCAAACAAAGCGCGGGGTCGCCGGGGTTGGCTTCCTCCATCACCAGAAGCCGGTGCGTCTGAGTTCCCACGTAGCTGGCGCTCAGCACCGTGTTCGCTCCGAGTTGACGCTGCAGTGAAAACAGGTACTCCTCGACATAGGGGATGCGGTTGCTGGCGGCATATCCGGGGATACCGCTGATCGGTTCGTACTGGGACCAGTTGATATTCGAGTTTGGATGGCTGCTGGACACCGGCTGCGTGACCAGTGCGACCGGGAACGGCTGGCCCTGGTTCTGCCCAGTTGAGGCGGTGATAAAGGGCGTGGCGAAAAGCGGTGGGGCGGGACTCGAATAGGTAATGCCAAAAGGAGCGTTCCCAGCCAGGATTCCCAGAGTCAGCGCTTCGATCGCGGTATAGTACATGCCGAAGCCAGCTCGTATGCTGGTTTTGCCCGGCCCGCCCAGAATCTTGCCGAGAATCGTCCCGTCGGTCCCCGCCGGCGAATACGCGAGGCCGATGCGAGGAGCGAAATCAAGGTTTCCGGGGGGCGCGAGCGTTCGCGGGATGCCCGGATCGTTGGGAAATAGAATTCCCCTGGGCGCACCGGGAAAGACCAGCGACTGCCTGCCTGGTTCGAAGGTCGAGATTCCATTGTTCTGTTCATACCACGGTTCGATGCGGTCCCAGCGCAGGCCGTAGTTCAGGGTGAGGTTCGAACGCAGGCGCCAGCCATCTTGCGCGTACAATCCCCAGAATTTGTTGCGTCCGTAAAACGGCTGCAGTTGGCTCTGGTTGTACTGGCTTGGAATCCCTAGTAGAAAATCTGCGAAGTCGGAACCGGTTTCGCTTCCCGTGAACAGAAAGTTGCCATTGAATTGCGCGATCGGGTTGGTGTTGATCTGGTCGTAGTGAAATTCCACGCCGAGTTTCAGGGTGTGGCGACCCAGCACTTTGGAGAAGTTATCGATCCACTGAAAAGTATTGTTAGCCTGCTTCAGTTCGTTGGCGTTCGTGCCAATAGAAAAAGCGTTGAAGACAAGGTTCTCGACCCCCTCGCCTTGGGGATTGAGGGGCACAATGCCGGGAGTTCCCGCGCCGGTGACGAATCCCTGCGAGTCCAGGCTTACGCCGAGTCCGCCGATGGGCTTCCCCAGATCGTTCTTATCGCGCAGGTAGGTAAAGTGAAACTCGTTGACCGCTGTCGATCCGAGCATTTTGGTGTCACCCAGGCTGAGCAACTGAGCGCGGCCAAAATAGAGCGCATTGAAGCCGGGGACGCTGGCCCCGCTCTGCGCCACCGGATAAGGATTGTTGAGCGTGAAGGCGTCCAAGAAATAGTATGCCGAGAGCGATCCCCATGGACTGTTGTAGTCGAGGCGATAGGCTCCTTTGTCGTCCCGCAAACTCTGGTTGGAGTCCGAAGTCGAGAAGGTGTTGTTCGCAGCGTTGGGCGAAGGAATATATTTCAACAGATTGGCCGCGGGCGTCGACCATGCGCTGCGCGGGATCACCCCGCCGGGAAAAACACAGGAGTTACTTGTGCATCCGCGCGCGTAATAGGGTTCGCCCGGGGAAACGGAGTATCCGAGTTGCTCCGAGAGCAGCCTTGCCCAAGCTTGGCCGGTGACCGTGCCGGTCAGGGAACTGGCCTGATCGAGCAGATTGCCGGAACGATCCTGCGACGAAGGAACCGGGATCTGGCCTGTGTCGACTCCCTGGGTCAATCGAGTCCCTTGATAGTCGGTGAAGAAAAACACTTTGCTTCTTCGGATGGGTCCGCCGAATGTTCCGCCAAACTGGTTCTGGTCAAATGCTCCTCGGGCGGGAGAAAAATGGTTGCGTGCATCGAGGTTGGTGTTGCGCAGGAACTCGAATCCGTCGCCATGAAATGCGTTTGCGCCCGATTTCGTGACCACGTTGATCTGGCCTCCGCCGTGGCCGCCGTATTCCGCGTCGAAGTTGCTGGTAAGGATGCGGAACTCGGCAATGGAGTCAAGGTTGGGAATGATCGCCGTCCCGGAGTTCACGTCTTCCTCAGCGTCGCTGCCGTTGACGATGAATGCGTTGGAGAATTCGCGTTGTCCGTTGATGGAGACGGTGCCGGGGTTGAGACCGCCGGAGGGCGACAGTGGGCTGACCCCGACGTCCTGTTGAGTATTGGAGGTGAGTGACGTTGCCGGAACAACGCCCGGCTGGAGCGCCAGAAGATCGGTGAAGCTGCGACCGTTCAGGGGCACGGCTACGATCTTCTTGCCGCTGATGACATCCCCCATCTGGGTATCGGAGGTCTCCGCGCGAACGGCGTTCTCGCTCACCGTGACCGCCTCGGTGTATCCGCCAGCTTGCAGGACCGCGTCAATGGTGAGTGTGCTGTTCGTGTCGATATCGATGTCGCTGCGCTTATAGACTTTGAATCCCGTGTTTTCGATCACGATGCTATAGCGCCCCACTGGCAGGTCGGGAAAGAAGTAGAATCCGCGATCGTTTGTGGTGATTTGCTGGCGGACTCCGGTGGCGATGTTGGTTGCCGTTACCGTGGCCTTCGGGATTACGGCGTTGCTGGCGTCCTTCACCGTACCGGAGACGCTGCCGCCCAACCCGGCCCACGAATTGATGGCGAAAAATACAAGCAAGACGAAGGAAAGACGTGAAATAAGATGACGGAAGCGCTTTCCAGCGAAAGGGGCACTGCCGAAAGCACTGTTTTTCCGACGAGCAGCCATTCCGCCTTTCTCTCGATGAAAACGTTTCTAGCTGTTGGTTAAGTGGTTATTGCGACTGAGTCGCAACTATGGACATCAAAAACCTAACGAGCTACCTTGCGGACTTCCTGCATCGTTTGCAAAATCCGCCAACTTCGAGCCTCACTACGCGGATCTGAAAGCCGCTCTGCGAGGCCATCTCTTTTTTCAGTTTCTCGAATGACGAACTGGTGTACTCCATGATGGCACCGCAGCGGAAGCAGGCCATGTGACAATGGTCGCGATTGGTCTTGGCTTCGTAATAGTGTTTTTCACCTTCGATATGCATTAGATCCAGTTCATCGATCAGTCCGCGATCTTTGAGCAATGCGAGTGTTCGATAAACGGTGGCGCGGTCGATCTCCGGATCCTGTTTCCTGGCGATCTCGAGCAGCCGGGCCGCATCGAGGTGCCGGGGCGAGTCCTGAATGATATTTACCAGCAGGCGCCTCTGAGCGGTGATGCGTATATGCCGCGCCGCCAGCTCTTTCATCAGGGAGGGCCGGGTGATCGCGGGATCAGTTTTGGACCTTCCAAGTTGCGACTCGGTCGCAACATGCGCGCTACTCAACATAAGCACCCTTCCTTTGACTCGTGGGATTAGCTGCGAACCAGTCGCAACTGAAACTAAAGTAAAAACTATTAGAATCGATTCGCTTTCTTTCGTCAATCGCCCCCGGAGCGCCATTCCGGTTTGAAACCGTGGCCAAAGCCCTGTATAAATGCGGGGAAGCCATGCTCGTGCCTGATAGCCGTCCCTACTCTCGCCGCTGGACCGTGATTACCTCAGCCCTGCTGTGCTGCGGGCTTGGCGTGGTGGTGATGTACACCAAGCGCAGCGCGTTCTTCAGTCCTCTCGCAGTGGTTGTGGTGGCCGCGATCGGATTGGCCGCGGTGCTTTTGCAAATGCGTTTTTACAATCGCGGCCTGAGCAATCCCGTGCACGCGCCGCTCTGGTTGAACATTCTCGGAGTCGGCTTCGCGCTGAGCGCGTTGTTTGGGGATTTTCTAGGTTTGAGATCGCAGATTGCCGAGGTAATGGCGCTCGGCGCGGTAGGCAGTTTCGCGATCAGCAGTGCCATGATTCTGCATGCTTTTCGCAAGCACCGGATAACGTCCAAGTAAGTGGAAGGGTATTTGATCTTCGCGCCTGGGGCTAGCGTCCTCTCCACCTTGTTTGTTTGTTCGCACGGCCTGCTCAGTGAGCTGCATTCTTACACCGCTTCGCGGCTGACGAAGGTCTCAGGTACCAGCCCGTCAGTTTCTTTGAAACTCGACGGCCAACCTGGTCTCCACTTCGACCGCATGGCCGTTGGCCTGATAAGGCTGGAAGCGCCACCACTTCACCGCATCCGCGGCTGCGGGCACGAGTTCTTCGGGGCCGCTGATGGCGTGCACGTCAAGAACACTCCCATCCGGAGCGATTATCGTATCAAGCACTACGACGCCTTGTACATTTGCCTGTCTTGCCGCCTCGGGATAAATCGGCTCAGTCTTGTGGGTTAGCAATCGCTGCATCACTTCCGCGGGAACGTAGGCCGGGGCTTGTTGCGGCAGCGGATTGGCTGCCGGTATCTGCGATTCCAGTTCGTCCCATGCCCGGTGCCAACGCCACCAGCCGAGTGCGCTTAGCAGAAGAGTTGCGAAGACTGCGATGCTCAGGATGTGCCGAAACCTTGCGCCGTGACGCGACCGGTCAGGAGCTGTGAGCGCGGGGGGGACGATGGAAGAAGCAGGGGATTCAGGAGCAGCAACTGGAAACGCCGGGTTGGGATTCGAAATCGAGCGGGTTCGAGTCCAGTGTTCGATTAGTTTTTGCTGCTCACGCGTGAGGCCCTGAAATTCAAGGCCGCATTGCATGAGCGCCTGATAACGCACCACTGCGTTCAGTTTCAGCCGCCCGCCGAAGTCAGGTAGGTGAAACTCGAGGTTCACGGAATCGCCGGGATTCAGTTCTCCCGCCAGCACTACGCCGAGGCCGCGCTCTCCTAAAGTAACGGAGCGTCCGGGTATCGATTGGGGAGTTCCCGCGCGTACGATCGTGACATCGGTGGGAACGGCCAGGGGAAAACGAGGCACGCGGCGAGTGTTTGTGGTGCCACGAACTGGTGCCGGCGTCGCTGCGGTACTCATGGCTTAATTGCCGGAACGACGCTTTTTCGCGACGTCGTCTTCGGCGGAAGGCGCTGCCAAACAAATTAAGTCGGCCAGAGTTATAGGTGGAGTATAGCATCGCTCGGGTGGCCGGATTTCCTCACCATACACTCATGGGTACCTTCAGAATCAAGACCCGCGTGATTCAATTTCGGGAATTTGATACAGGGGATGGTCGGAACAATAGCGACAAGGGCACAAAAGAACACCGGGCGCCCGCGCGAATTATTCGTGGGGCGCGTTGGGGGAAGTACTTCGCAGAGATTACGGCCAGCGCTTGGCAGTGTCTTCCCATCCTGCGGCGCGCGCCGGCTGCGGGGTCGCGTTGACCGCGGCTTGCGGGATGCGGATGGGCTGTTGCTGCGTCGCTGAACTGGCCAGAGTCGGTTTGTTGGTGGTGGCTTCGAGCATCGACTCCTTGTCATCGGACAACAAGGGAGCGGCCACTCGCAACGCCTCAACTTCTTTTTCCAAGCGAGCCAGTTCGAGTTCCTTCTGCCTCAAAACCTCATAAACATTCTTCATACCTGAGTCCCTTCGTCAGTGTTCCTGGGAGAAGCAATTGGCCGCACTCTAACAGGAATGATTATTTTGTCAAGGACGAACGTGGAAAACGGCGCTCAACTTGACGCTGCCGCTGCTCCATGACTTCGCTCTCCGTTGTTGCGTAGTGCAGGTGTGTCCTCGTGTTGCCATTTTCGCGCCAGCTGATCCAATTCGCCCAGCACCTTCTGAATATCCTTCATGCGTTTAGTAATGCCATAGGTCACGGAAGGCGGGATGGTTGGTTCGTAGTCGCGATAGATGAATCCCTTCCGCTCCAGAAGCCGCAGGCGCTCGGTCAGGACGCGGGACGAAATCCCCTCAATCTGACGTCTCAGAGCCCCGAACCGGGTCGGTCCGTTTGTAGATAACGCCCACAGAATGTGCATGGTCCACGGCCGGGTAAGGACTTCGAGCAATCCCGCCATGGGGCACGGCGTAGGCGACTGGGCGTAACGACGCACGTTCCTACCTCACTTAGTTACTTTAAAGTGCCCGCTTTACAAAAGCAAGTAGTTATTTAAAGTAACCTATTGGAAATCGCAACATCTATTTCCGAATGCAGAAGCTGTTCGGTTCGCAAATCTCTAAGGAGGCCTGATATGGCAAGCAACACAATCTCAACTGCATCGCAAAGTTCGCAAACTGTGAGGGCAATGAGCAATACGAATGGTAGGGCGTCTGCCGGGGGCGTCATTACCCTGGCGGGACGAATCCTGTTCTCCGCCATGTTCATAATGGCGGGATTTATGCACTTTTCTCAACAGGAGGCCGCGTACGCCGCAAGTGCGGGCGTGCCTCTGGCCGGGTTGCTGGTTCCTGCGGCCGGAGTTCTCGCATTGCTCGGAGGACTAAGCATTCTGCTCGGATACCGCGCGAGAGTCGGTGCATGGCTGCTGGTGGTTTTCCTGATCCCGGTGACGCTCATGATGCACAACTTCTGGGCAGTGAAAGACCCGATGATGATGCAGATGCAAATGGCCATGTTTCTGAAGAACGTGACCATGCTTGGAGGCGCACTGCTCATTTCCCAATTTGGCTCGGGAGCGCTCAGTCTCGATGGCCGGAAAGATTCCGCTAAATGAGATGTGAACTGCGGCGCTTGGCATTTGGTAGATGCTGCGAGCAGAATTCCAAGGCTCAACCTTGAATGCGGAATGTTCGAGCAACAGGAGCCACTGTTCATTCGCGAACATGGTATCCCAGTTGCGGACGGTCACGAGTCTGGCTCTCAGCGGCATTTAACGCGCGCGGTCACGGTGAGATCGGATGCATTCAAGGGCCGAATGCTGAACGCTAAGTGTCCCGGTCTGGTCCGGTGCTCACAGTATGCGCGGATGCCCACGACTTCGTCATCAATGAGGCGGGGTTCGTCCGCGGTTTCGCACTGCTTGTCACATTCTTGTAAATTGCCTCACCTTTCCTGAGTCTTCACGTCAAACTAAGCAATCAGCTTCGTTGTGAGGGGAGCTGATTCGTCCCGGAAATGAACACCATAGACGAGACGCGCAGGCCGATTCGCTTGGTTGGAACCAGCGACGCCGACGTTGCGTATCTAGGCCAAGGAATGGTGTGCAGAGTGCTAAGGGAAAATCAGCACGAAGTCTGGTCCAGGCAAGTTCGGAGGTGGGAGTTATGCAGCACGGAGTGAACGGCGGCAACGGCGCGGGCAACGGAACCCTTCTACATAACGGGGATCCTCATGTTCAGGAAGTGGTCAAGACAGCCCATGAAGAGCTGCGGCAGTTGATGCGGCAGCGGGCTGAGATTATGAAACGCATCGGCACTTTGAAGCAGACGATCTCGGGATTGGCCAATTTGTTTGGCGATGACATCCTGGGAGAAGATTTGCTGGAACTGGTCGATCGCAAGACCGGAGGGCGCCAGCCCGGCTTTACAAAAGCATGCCGCATGGTTTTGATGGAGGCTGGCCGGCCGCTGGCGGTGCGCGAAGTCTGTGAGCAGATACAGCAGCGCCTTCCCGCCGTACTGCTTCGGCACAAGGACCCGTTGGCTTCCGTGACCACGGTGCTCAACCGGTTGGTGGAATATGGAGAAGCCTTGAGCGTGGTCCGAGACAATGGCCGGCGGGCATGGCAGTGGGTATCCGATCCGAGTCCGGTAGAGCGGGCTGATTCCGGGAGCGGGCCGGTTTCCCAACCGGTGTCTCAACTTTAGAGACGCAGCTTGCTGTCTGAGACATTGCAAGCAATGTTTCTAAGCTGGCAGCAGCATTCCTTTTTCCAGATGCCGAGTGACGTGCGCGTACGAAGCCGCGTGCGGATCGTGGGTCACCATCACCACCGTTTTGTGAAAATCCTCATTCAGACGCTTCAGGATCTCCAGCACTTCGGTAGCGGAGTGGCTGTCGAGATCGCCAGTAGGTTCGTCGGCCAGCAACAACGTGGGATCGCTGACGATCGCGCGCGCAATCGCGACTCGTTGCTCCTGCCCACCGGAAAGCTGTTTGGGAAGATGGTGCACCCGTTCTTCTAATCCCACAAGTTTCAACGCCGTCATCACGTGATCGCGACGCTGCTGTGAATTCAGCTTGGTGAGGAGCAGCGGCAATTCAACATTCTCGAACGCGGTGAGCACGGGAATCAGGTTGAAGGTCTGGAAGACGTATCCAATATGCACGTTGCGCCAGTGGGCGGACTGGGAATCGCTAAAGCGGAAAATGTTTTCGCCTAGCACCAGCAGTTCTCCCGACGTGGGCCGGTCGATGGCCGCGATCATATTCAGCAGCGTGGTCTTCCCCGAACCGGACGGACCCATGAGAGCCATGAACTCGCCGCCGCCGATCTCAATGGAAACGTCGTCCAGGGCCTTGACCTCGAACGCGTCACGCTTGAAGACCTTGCTGACGTTGCGGGCCTGAACCACTTTGGCTTGAACTGCGGTGTCGGGAATGGTTGCTGCGCTCATGACTGTCCTTTGATCTTGATTTTGTCTCCGTCTTTCAAATCCTGGGGTGCTGTGGTAATTACGTCTTCGCCGCCGTTGAGCCCCTGCACCAGCACGCCGCCGCTGCGTTGCGACAGAATCTTCACTTCTCGCGACGTAGCTTCGCCGTCAAAGGCGAGGAAAACGATCTTCTTGCCATCGCGATCATGAACCGCGGGAGTGGGCACAAAAACTCCCTGCGGCTGTGAACTCGCGGGCTTGGTTTCGTCCGCCAGAAATTTCACGGTTGCGTTCATGTCCGGGCGTAAATGGGCATCTGGATTGAGAATTTGTACTTTCACCTGCACCGTCGCCTTAGCCCGGTTGGCTTGAGG
>DATNHO010000098.1:0-23997 GCA_035604895.1 Terriglobales bacterium
GGGGAGGTGGTCCGGGAACTGGACGGCCGCAACTATCGCGTAGTCGGTTCTGCTGTTCTCCTGGCGTCAGGGCGCCCGCTGCCGTCGCTTTCAAAGATTCTCGCGGCGCACCCGCTGATTCACACTGCGGAAGGCGAATTCTTTCGCCATGCCATCAGCCAGGCCTGCGAAAGTTTGAAAATCCCTGTCACGGCGATTCGAGAGCGCGAGCTCGAGGAGCGGGCGAAAATGGCTTTTGGGACTGCGGCTGGTCGAATGCTGCGCAGGATCGCAAGCTTGGGAAGTTCCATCGGCCCGCCCTGGACCAAGGATCACAAATCTGCGGCCCTAGCGGCTGCGATAGTTCTGGCGGGGTAGGCCGTCTGCAGCTCACAATGAGCGCGAAGCGCGCCTAGCAGGAGCAGCAGCGCTAAGGCTTAGGCGCTGAGGGGAGTGGAAAATGGCGAATCAAGTGTTACGAAGCAAGGTCGCACTGGTTGCGGGAGCGACCCGCGGAGCCGGTCGCGGGATTGCCATTGCACTGGGCGAAGCGGGGGCCACCGTTTACTGCACGGGACGAAGTTCACGCGGACGACGGCCCGCTACTTCTGGCCGGCCTGAAACCATCGAAGAAACTGCGGAACTGGTAACAGCCGCCGGCGGCCACGGTATTGCCATAAGGGTGGACCATACTGAACCTGCGCAAGTGAAAAAACTGGTCGCGGCGATCAAACGGCGCCACAAAGGCCTCGACATCCTCGTCAACGACGTCTGGGGCGGCGACGCGCTCACGGAATGGGGCAAGGGCTTTTGGACGGTCAACCTCGAGAACGGCCTGCGCATGCTGAAGCAGGCAATCCATTCGCACATCATTACCTCTCACTATGCGGTTCCACTCATGCTGGGTCGAAAAAAAGGAATGATCTTCGAGATTACCGATGGCGATGCTTTCTACTATCGCGGCAACCTTTTTTACGACTTGGTGAAGATTTCGGTTATACGGCTGGCTTTTGCCATGGACCGCGAGCTGCGTAAACGAAACATTGTTTCGGTGGCGTTGACTCCGGGTTTTTTGCGTTCTGAAGCCGTGCTTGATCATTTTGGAGTCAGTGAGGCGAATTGGAAAGATGCAGGGAAAAAGAAAGGCAAGAATAGCGCAGACCAGAACGACGCGCCCAGTGACTTCATGGTCTCGGAATCGCCACGCTACATAGGGCGGGCCGTGGTCGCACTGGCGACGGATCCGAAAGCGAAAAACAAGAGCGGACGCGTCTTCAGTTCATGGGCGCTGGCGCGGGAGTACGGATTTACCGATCTCGACGGCACGCGTCCGGACTGGGGCAAGTATTCGAGGAAGCAGTATGGAAAGTACAAAATCTGTGACGAGCGATTTTATTCCTACTGGGCTCCCGGCCTTGTAGAACTGATTTTCCCTGATTGGTTTTCGTGAGCGGGAACGGAGTTCAACTCTTTTTTCAGAGTCAGGGCACTGCGTGACGATTGCGTGTCTGCACTACACGAGCATCTAGTTTCGATTTGCTGCGTCCGCTACCTGGTTGTTCAGGCGGTCCAAGGCGGTTTGGGCGAGAGTGAAGCTCTTCGCCAGCGCAATGGACGCGCGGTATTCCCGAGAGGCTGCCGGCTTGTCGCCCTCTTGTTCGAGCGCGGTTCCCAGCAGGTAATGCGCTTTGAATGCGGGGGCCGCTTCCACGGTGGAACTTGACGACAGATACGTGCGAAGCAGCTGAGTGGCTTTTGGAAGATCGCGTTTGGAACGAAGCAGCATCTCGGCGCACTCCATGAGCACTTCGGGCTGGTCCATCGGGGCTGAACTGGCATGCTGGATCGCATCTTGCATCGCATCTATGCGCCCCGTATGCCGGTAGAAGTAAGCCAAATTCAACCAGGCCAGCGCAGTTCCGTGGCTGGATTCAGTAGCTGTGCGATATTCGTTTTCGGCTGACGTTAAATCCTTTTTCTTTTCCGCGAGGCGCCCCTTGACCCAGCCCGCTCTGACCGGATCGATCACGGCGAGTTTCTGTGCCTGAGCTTCAGCCTTGTCGCGTCCGCCGCCAACGATGCCGGGCGCCTCCAGATAAAACTCCGCCAGATCGGTGCGCGCATCGGCGCTGTTTGGATTCAGCCGCACCGCAGTTTCGAATTCGGTGCGAACTTTCTTAGCCAGTCCTGCCGCGCTCAAGAAGCCGGCATGGTCTGCCTTTTCGCCGTAAACGCGTCCCAGCCAGAGATGATATTGCGCGTTCTCCGGCGCCAGCGCTACCGCCCGCTCGCACGCAGAAATACCCGTGTCCCAATCCGCCAGCGCGAAGTAGGCGCGACAGAGCAAATTGTGGGATTCGGCGTCTTGCGGAGCCGCGCTAATTTTCGCTTGAAGCGACACGATGGCATCGTCCACGCGGCCCTGGGCGAGCAGTTTGCTGTCCCCAGAGTCAGCAGCTAACACGGAGGGTAGAAGTGCCAGCAGAAGCATCAGCGGAAGTCTCTTGATGGGAAACATCTCTTAGCGAACCACCTTCACGGCTAAGCCGTCACGCAACGGTTTGGAATTCGTGGGGCCAAGAGCGATCAAAGCGTTTTCCGGCAGCCCTCCCGTAACCTCAACCTGAGTGAGATTCGAGATCGAAGTTTGCACGTAGCGACGTTGCAGTTCATTGTTGACGATCTCATACAAGTACGCCTTGGTTTCGTCCTGATGAATTGCCTCGCGCGGCACAGTGAGCACGTTGCGATGCTCAGCGGTAATAATTGTGACGCCCACGTTGACGTTGGGGAGCAGCTTCAAATCCTTGTTGTCCACGACGCAGGTCGTCTCTCCGACATTGCGCGTGCCGTGCAGTTTTATGACCGCTGGAATCACACCGACGGTTCCTTCCCAGGTTCGGTCCGGCATCGCGTCCCAGGTCACATCGATTTTGTCTCCCGGCGCCAGGCGTCCCACATCAGGCTCGTCCACGAAGGCTCGCACGCGAACTTTGGAGAGATCTGCCTCTTGCAAAACCAAGTCGCCGGTATTGAGGTAAGCTCCCAGCACCACCGGCAGCGAAAACACAATCCCATCAAACGGAGCACGGATGTTCAACTGCTTGAGTACATCTTCGGCTGCTGCCAGGGCCGCTTGCGCCTCTGACTTCTGCGCATTCACGCGGTCAATTTCCGGTTGCGAATAACGGTCCTTCTGTTTCTGCAAAAGCAGGTTGAGATCCGCATTGGCGCGGTTGAGCTGATCCTCTCCGTTTTTTACTTCGCCGGGAGAAGCGGCATTTTGCTCGCGCAGGCGACGCAACGCGTCCAGATTGCGCTGGGCGGTGTCGCAGTCGGTGCGGGCTTTCGTTATTTGCGATTCCAGAGTCAATATCTCTTCGCGGTTTCCACCCTTCTGCACAGCGCTCAGATCGGCTTCCGCGGTAAGAACTTGAGCCCTGGCCCGGGCAGCCTGGCGGCGGGCTTCGGCGTCATTTAACTGCACCAGGAACTGTCCCTTCTTGACGTGGTCGCCCTCCCGCACCAGCAGTTTCTTCACAGTCGTGCCCACAGGCGCGTGGGCCTCGAAATTCTGCAGCGGCTCGACCTTGCCATTAGTGGAGACGACACTTCGAATAGTGCCGCGCTGCGCCGTCACCGCGCGCACCGGTACCGCAGGGTCCCGCGACAACGACGCGAACAACACCACTGCCGCGACGATCGCGACCGTCGCCGCAATCCAGCGATGCCGCGTCACAAAACTGGCTTTATCGTTGGTCATTCTTCGAAATTCGCTTCGCTATTTGCTGTTTCCGGCGCACATTAGCTGTAGGCACAAATGTACCACCTGCCGCCCCTGGAAACTGTAGAAGGAACCTTGTCGATTAGATGCACCGGGTCCGGCCGAAGGACCGCAAATCCTTGGGGAATTTGGCAGTTTGGTGGAGTTGGTGGTTACAATGTGGCATGCCCAAATCCCCGCGGTACACGCCGCAACACGCCCAGGCAGGGCTGGATACCAAGTTCCCGGAGATCGAGACTTGGCCGAATCAGTTTCCGGGATACGAAATCGTGGTCGATGATCCGGAGTTTACCTCGGTTTGCCCGAAGACTGGCTTGCCGGACTTTGGCGTGCTCACGATTCGCTATATGCCGCGCCAACGCTGCCTGGAATTGAAGTCGCTGAAGGAGTATCTGCAGACCTACCGGAATCTGGGAATTTTTCAGGAGAACATTGTGAACCGCGTGCTGGAAGATGTGGTCCACTGCGCGAAGCCGGTGTGGGCGGAGGTGAAGGGCGACTTTCGTCCGCGGGGTGGAATATCCACCGTGGTGGTCGCAAAGTGGCCCCGGCAGAAGCGCAAGACCTAGCCCGGCGCATGCAACTCAAGCCCGGCACCGCGATTCAGTGACCGCTGCCAAGAAAGCGCCCGATCGCGTCATTCAAGAACTTCTCATCTGCCGGGTTACTGCCCGCGCCTGCCGTGTGCCCCCAGAGCGACGGGATCGGCATCAGAGAAACTTTCGGAATGAATGCGGCTTCATACCGAGCGTCTCCGACTGGGAAATAAAGGTCCGTCTCTGACGGCATATACAGCAACGGAACCTTGATCGAGCGCAGCGCGTTCTCGACGTTCCCGTTGAACGGAGGTGTTGTGCCCACGTCATGCCGCTCCCAGGTGCGCATTTGCAGGATCAAGTCGTTCGCATCGGCCCCGGGGATGAAGTCCGTTCGGAAGTTGTGCACGAGCTGTTCGAATGTCATTCCCGGCTTTTCGGTTTCCCGCCACAACTCGCGACGCCACCATTCCTGTGAAAACAGCCATCCCGTCCAGACCATGGCGAAGGCTTCCAATCCTTTGGTCGGGGGCGTCGTGTAATCGCCATTCTGAAAGGCAGCGTCAGCTGTCAGCGCAGCGATCTGTCCTTCCAGGCGCACTACTCCGTGCGGGTAAGTCTTCGCGGTTCCGGAAGTCGCTACAATGCGGTCGGCGAAGTCCGGATAGCTCACCGCCCATTGAAAAGCCTGCTGCGCGCCCATGGAGAAGCCGATGATCGCGCGCAGGTGGGTGATTTTGAGTTCTTCGGTGAGCAGTCGATGCACCGCCTCAACATTGTCGCGAATCGTCGTGATCGGAAATCGCGGGCCGTGGTAAGGCTCAGGCGTGTTGCTCGGGGACGACGAATGGCCGTTGCCAAACAGTTCCGTCGCGACCAGGAATAGGCCTGCGGTATCGAGCGCGTGTCCGGGACCAATCACCCATTCATAGCCATGGAAATCCGCCATGTAGTGAGAGGGCAGGAGGACGGCATTGTCCCTGGCGGCGTTCAGGTGGCCGTAGGTTCCGTAAATAATCCGCGCCTGAGGAAGCGTCACGCTGCTTTCGGTATGGAAGTTCGAAATGACGAATTCATGGCGTTCGCCGGCATCGGGCTTCTTCGCCGGATCTTCAGCATGCAGGGACAGGGAAAGAAGGAGCAAACAAACTAACAGCGGAAGAATAAGTTTCTTCATGCGGGGCTTCCAGTGGCGGAGAATTTAGGCAGCCGAATCTTATCACTCTTGCAACTCGGCGCGAATCGCGCGCTCGTCGTGATATATTCCTTCGCCAAGTGACCCAGACGAAACTTTATCCCTGGACCGCGCTCACTCTGCTGACGGCGCTCAACCTGCTCAACTACATCGACCGTTCGGTGTTGTTTGCGGTGCAGCCGCTGGTGCAGGGCGAATTCCACCTCACCAACACCCAAGTTGGATATCTCACCAGCGCTTTTCTCGGCTTTTACATGATCGCCGCGCCGTTTACGGGCCCGCTTGCCGACCGCTATTCGCGAAAGATGATCATTATCTTGGGAGCTGTCTTCTGGAGCGGGCTGACGCTGTTGACCGCGGTCACCCACACCTATTGGGAACTGCTGGTTCGGCATACGCTGGTTGGGATTGGTGAGGCGACCTTCGTTACGATTGCTCCAACCTTCGTTGCCGATCTTTTTCCGGAGAACCAGCGCGGCCGCATTTTTGGCGTGTTTTATCTGGCGATTCCGGTGGGCACAGCCGCGGGCTATCTGTTGGGCGGTAAACTCGGCCCTCATTTCGGATGGAGATTTCCCTTTTATATCGCGGCATTTCCCGGCTTCCTGCTTGCGCTTGCTCTGCTGTTTATTCCCGAGCCGCCGCGTGGCCAGTTCGACTCGCTGAAAGAAACTCCGGATCGAACAACCCTCCGAGGCCTGGCGCGCAACCCAGCGTTCTGGATGGTCACGCTCGGCATGGCCGCGGGGACGTTCTCGCTCGGAGGAATTCAAGTGTGGATGCCGACATTTCTTTCGCGCGTGCGAGGGTACAGTCTGGAGACGGCGAATCTAACCTTTGGGAAAATTGTGGTGGTCGATGGCATCCTCGCATCCCTGATCGGAGGCTGGCTGGGCGACTGCTTGCTCCCGCGAATGAAGGGTTCGTACTATTTTGTCTCCGCGATCAGCATGGGACTGGGCGTGCCGGTCATGATCGTCGGCTTGTTCAACAAAGGACCGCTGATGCTGCCCGCCATCGCCGTCGCGGCATTCCTTCTCTTGCTGAACACTTCGCCGCTCAACACGGCACTGGTGAATTCGGTCGGGGCACACATCCGTGCGACTGCGATTGCGGTCAACATTTTCATCTTTCATCTTCTCGGCGACGTGCCCTCGCCAACCCTCATGGGATATGTGGCCGATCGTCGTTCACTCGAGGCTGCGTTCATTCTGCCCGTGATTGCGATGGCGGTTTCTTCTGCCATACTGTTTTACGGCATGCGATTTGCTCCTCCAGTAAGAATCCAGAATGAACCCGGCGCATTGGACGGCCAGTTGGCATGAGCTATTCTCACTGGGGGATATTTCATTGGGTCGTTTTCCATTGGACTGCCGGCAGCATTCTCGGCCTCGTTTGGTTTTCACGCCTGCTGGATGCAGCGCTGGGCATGCCCAAGGTCGCCGACATCTCCCGACCCGAGTGGGATCGGACGCCCAGCGGCGATCCGCGCGTCAGCATCATTGTCCCGGCGCGCAACGAAGAAGCACACATTGCGCCCGCTCTTGCCACGCTGCTGAAAATCGACTACGACAACTACGAAGTCATCGTCGTAAACGATCGTTCGACGGATCGAACCGGCGAAGTCGTCGATAGAATCGCGTCCACTTCTGAAGCCAGCGGTCGCCTGAAAGTAATTCACATCACCGAATTGCCCTCGGGCTGGTTAGGGAAGGTTCATGCCATGTGGAGCGCGGCCAATCAGGCGAGTGGAGACTGGCTGCTGTTCACCGACGCCGACGTGCTCTTCCGGCGTGATGTGCTCAATCGCGCCCTGGCTTATGCGGAAGCGGAATCTGCGGACCACCTGGTTCTGTTTCCCCGCATGATCATGAAGACTCCCGGCGAAAGAATCATGATCGCTTTCTTCCAGACGCTCTTCGTCTTCGGGCATCGTCCGTGGAAAGTGGCCGATCCCAAGACGAAAGACCATATCGGAGTGGGTGCATTCAATATGATTCGTCGCAGCGTTTACGATGCTGTTGGTACGTATCAGGCACTGCGTTTCGAAGTAGTCGACGATATGAAGCTGGGAAAAATCGTCAAGAATGCCGGCTACGCGCAGCGCAACGTATACGGCGCAGACCTGATTTCTCTGCGCTGGGTTCACGGCGCGATGGGGATGGTAAACAATCTCACCAAGAATTCCTTCGCCATTATGTCGTTCCAGTGGTGGCGTGCGCTGCTCTCAGCGTTTGCGCTGGCCTTCCTGAACCTGACGCCGTTTCTCGGAATCTGGTTTGCTCACGGATGGGCACGCGTGCCCTACGCAGTAGCGCTTGCGTCCATATTCGGCGTTTACGTGGGAATGTCATGGGAGTCTGACATCCCGGCATATTATTTTGTTCTGCATCCGGTTGGCGCGGCGTTGTTTATTTACATCATGCTGCGTTCGATGATATTGACTCTGTCGCGCGGTGGGGTTGTGTGGCGCGGCACTTTATACTCGTTGGAAGAGTTGCGGAGGGGGATGGTGTGAGCGTACTTTGCAGGGCAAGCTGGGGGCCTTGGCAGCCAAGAAGCCCCGCAAATTGCCGCACCTCGACACTACGCGGCAGCCGGGCGATCCAAGGAAACAGCAGATGGCTCCTCCTCGGTGTTCTCGTTGTCGCTCGGTGGAGAACTCAGGCTAAGACACTGAGCACATTTTGAGGCATCCTGGAAAACGTACTCTTCGTTGCATTGCGAGCATCTGCCGTAACCGATGTTGTCCATGACCCACCCCTGGTTTCTGAATCGGACCCGAAATCGACACCGTCCCACAGACTCTGAACCGGTTCGTATGTCGGCTGGGCGCACTATTTTCAGGGTAAGCATACTTGCTAGGAATGCGGTCTGCGACGACACTGATCACAGATCCTTGTGATCAGCTTCACAAAGCGAATTGCCTAAGCTCCAAGAGTTTTCACCTTGTACATGGCCTGTGGGGTTCGGTGTTGAATGGAGCCGTTCTTGACGTCAACAAGGATGTTCCGAGTAAATTGTGAAAACTTTGTAAAATTCATGGATTGTCTTCGACGTCTATTGACTGCACCTCTTGACGGTGGCAGAATCCCGAGTCAAGCGCGAGTTTTCCCGCCCCACTCCAGGCTGCACCGCCGAGGCTCCGGCAAGGAGAAAGCCAATGCCATCGAGAATGCCAAACCAAGTGGTCAAGACGTGTTTCGTGTCGCGCCTGGCCGGTCTCGGGCCGATGCTGGCCTTGGGAATAATGCTGGCCGAGGCCTCAGCTCAGGCAGCCCCTCGGACAACCTTTACCGTGCTGTATAACTTCGGGCAGGGCGCGAGTCTGTCAACGACGCTGGTTCAGGACGCCAAGGGCAACTTGTATGGGACCACAATGACGGATGGCGGTTCCGGAAGCGTATTCAAAATGGACACGGGGCGAAACGTAACCACGCTGTATTACTTCACCGGCAGCACCGACGGACGCTACCCTAATCCGGAACTTGCGCTTGACGACGGCGGTAATCTGTACGGCACGACAAACCAGGGCGGCTCTTGTTCCAGTGGGGTGATATTCAAGGTCACGGGGGCCGGGCAGGAAACGGTGTTGCACAACTTTTGCTCTCAAAAGATCGATGGGGGCGGGCCTCGCGCAGGTTTGATTCGTGACGGTGCAGGAAACCTATACGGCACCACAACGGTTGGCGGCCGCGGTAATGGCGGCGTAGTGTTCAAACTTGACCCAAGCGGCACCTATACCGTGCTGTACAACTTTCGTGGCGGCGCGGACGGATTCGCACCGTTTGCTGTGCTGACCCGGGACAGTGCCGGCAATCTCTATGGAACAACGCCCGAGGGGGGCACGGCGGGCACGGCAACTGCCACAAGTACCCTCCGGGTTGCGGGGTAGTTTTCAAAGTCGACACTGCGGGCAAGGAAACAATTCTGCATGCATTTGGCGGTGGAAGCGACGGAGTGGGACCCTTTGGCGGCGTGACCTTGGATTCAGTAGGCAATCTCTATGGCACCACATTCATTGGCGGCAATCAAGGGTGTCCTCTTCCCAATGGCAATGGCTGTGGAACCATCTATAAGCTGGACAAGACCGGAAAAGAGACCATGCTCTACCGATGGAAGGCGAATTCCCCGTCTGAATACGATCCCTTCGCCGGCCTGGTGCGCGACCAACAAGGCAACCTGTATGGCGCTACCGAGTACGGTGGCAATTTCAACTGCGGCGGCGGCACCGGGTGCGGGACGATATTTAAACTCGACACCAGAGGCAAACTCACCGTGCTTCATACTTTCAACGACGGGAACGACGGCGCATATCCCCGCTATAGGTTGTTCATGGACGGGCAGGGCGACCTTTATGGGGCCAACGTAAGCGGGACGTTGTTCGAAATCACTCCTTAGTTAGGCCGACAAAGCCAGCGTTGCGCGGCCAATAAGATCATCAAGATCGCAGATCGCCCAATAGGAATCTGCTGAGCCAGATTACTGAGGTGGGGCAGGGTTTTCAACGGCATCCCCGTCGGGCGGAATGTCTATCGGGATCTTTGCCGGTTGCCTTTTCTTGTGGGTTGCATAAGGTGCCTTGGGCAGGCTGAAAGTTCCGGCGCTGGCGTGGCCTTTTTTCTCTACATCATAACTCTTGGGCAGAGGTGGAATCCGCAGGCCCTCTCCGCCGAGTTGTCTTAGCTGCTGGAGAATAATCTCGGCGCGTCCGTCGTACTCCTTTAACGGTCCGTGGATTTGGATTACCTGGTTCTGCAGTTGGTTGACGTCTCCGATGCGTTTTAGATCGTGGGCGAAGACCACCACCGTGAACGGACAAACCATGGAATCCTGGCAAAAATCAAAGAGCGTGACCCCTCGGCTGCCGTGTTTTACCCGGAGGACTTTGCCGGTGACGCATTGATCTTCGCCTAAGTGCTGGCGAGCCTCGGTAATAGAAATGCAATCGCTGGCAGCGGAGAGAGCAGGGAAGAGCAGCGTCAGTAGGCCGCAGAGGGCCCGCGCGTGGAATCTGCCGCGAAGATGAGTCCTGGAGATGAACACTAGATCCAAGGCGAGCGAAAGCATCTCGTACACATCATTGTAGGGAATACAGCGCGCGGAACGAGGGAATCAGCGAAGAAAAAAGTCGGACTTTCCCGAAATAGACAGATGCAGACACAAGGCCAGCCTCGATGTGGCTGGCCTTGTCGCCGATGAGGAAAAGCGCAAGGTCGCTGGCTGAACAACGCAAGCGATGAAGCTCGCGCCTGCGTTGCCAACCTGATCAGAATGCCTAGTTGAACGCCTTCACCGCTCCGGCTTCGTCATCTCTCACGTCGAAGACGGTATAGAGCTTGGTGATCTGCAGCAGGTCGTGAACTTTTTTGGTCAAGTTCAGCAGTTTGAGCTCGCCGCCCTGGTTGCGAACTGTGGTAAACGCGCTGACCAGCTCACCAATGCCCGAGCTATCTATATAGGTCACTTCACCAAGGTTAAGCAGAAGTTTCTTCTGGCCCTTGGAAAGCAGTTCGCGCACTGTGTCCCGCAGGATCACGCTGCCTTCGCCAAGCGTGATACGGCCGCTGCAATCCACAATGGTGACACCATCAATCTGACGAGTAGTGGTCTTCATGCTCACTGGGAACCCTCCTTAACGTCCGCGGATGGTCCGTGGACGTGCTTTACGAGTTTGATTTCGGTGCCCGTCTGGGAGGGGCGAATTTGCACCTCATCCATAAACGAGCGGATAAGAAAAATTCCGCGTCCCGACGTCTTCAAAAGATTCTCGGGTGCCAGAGGGTCGGGAATCTTAGCCGGATCCAACCCCTTGCCCTGATCGCGAATGGTGATCACCAGATCGCTGGCGGTCCGTTCGAAGTCGAGTTTAACCTTCTTTTCCGGATCATAAGCATTGCCGTGAAGCACGGCGTTCACTGCGGCCTCGCGCACCGCCATGGAAATTTGCATGACCTGATCTTCGTCGAATCCGGTTTCAGCCGCGATTCGGCTGGCTGTCTGCTCGGCGTTATCGACGGTCTCCAGCGTCGAATCGAGCGTATAGGAGACCCGGAGTTCGGTCATGGCAAAATGTTTGTGAACCAGCCCGCGGACCCGAAACATCCGCCAACCCGGGTTGGCCACGCCGCGCTTTCTGCTCACGCGTGCCGGAAAAGCTCCCGATTCAGCGAATTTGGTAGTTTGCCTTGCCCCTGTGCAAATGTCAACGCGTGGATTACGCACACGGGTTTCGCGCCCCTGAACCATGCCGACTTTGTATTAGACACCGGGAGCGAGAAAAACCAGTAAAACCGTTGGCTTCCTGTGCTGCGGTTGGGTATTCTCTCAGAGCGATGTCCTCGCTGGCGCTTACCGAATTGCTAGGCCTGCCCGTGTTTGATGCCGGGGGCCAATGCGGCCGTGTGCGCGAAGTCGCGGTTGCGCCGCAGGAGGATCGCGCTCGCATTGCGGTAATCATCGTTCGCACCAAGTCCGGCGATCGTGTGATGCCGTTCAGCGCTGTGAGCTCAATGAATGGCGGCGTGCGTCTTGACAGCGCGGCGTCGGCGTGGCCGATTGCCGATGGCTCGGAAGGTCTATTCCTGCTGGCGCGCGACCTGCTCGACCAGCAGATCATCGACGTCCACGGACGCAAAGTGGTTCGCGTCAATGATGTGGAACTCTATCAGGACCTTACCAGCCGCCATCCTATGCTTCGAGTTGGTTCGGTCGATGTGGGAGCACGGGGCGCAGTCCGCCGACTGCTCAAGGGCGTGGTTCCAATTGCCGCGCTTCGAGCTTTGCTGCGTCAGATTCCCGAACGTCCCATCCCTTGGGACTTCGTGGATCTGATCGAAACCGATCCCGCCCGCCGGGTGAAGCTGAAAATTTCCCACGAACGCCTGGCCCGCTTACATCCTGCTGATATTGCCGACATCGTCGAAGACCTGGCTCCAGACGAACGCGAAGCCGTATTCGAAACCCTGGACGAGGACGTTGCGGCAGAGGCGTTAGAAGAAGTCGATCCCAAGGTACAGAAAGCGATTGTGGAGTCGCTCGATTCCGACCGCGCTGCCGACATCGTCGAGGAGATGGACCCGGACGCCGCTGCCGACCTGCTGGCCGACCTGACCGAAGACCACACTTCGGAAATCCTGCAGGAGATGGCTCCGAAAGAGCGCGAGGAGATGGTCGAACTCCTCGAGTTTAAGGAGACCAGCGCCGCCGGCCGCATGAACACCGAGTACATGGCCCTGCCTGTCGGCGCCAACGCCCACGACGCGATCGAAACTTTACGCCGCTTTGAAGGCGGCATCGAAACCGTGAGCACAATTTATCTGGTCGATTCTCGCGGCACTCTAGCGGGCGCCGTACCCCTGGCCAAGCTGGTGCTGGCCTCGCCGGAAACGCCGTTGCTGTCTCTAACCCAGGAGCCGCTCATCTCATGCGGTGAGGGCGCCAACGAGAAAGAATTCGCCGAACTCTTCGACAAATACAATCTGCTGACCCTCCCGGTGATCGACGATCACAACAAGCTGACCGGAGTCATCACCTCGGACGACGTAATCAGTCTGCTGCGGGCCAAGCTGTAGACATTCCTTGGCACTGCGATTGACCGCGGCCTTAGGCCGGCGCGTATCGCTTGATCGAGATGCCGCGCGCATGCGCTCGCGTTTTCGCCACGTCATCCCGGTGGAAAGAATCCGAAAAAGAACATTGCTCTTCCATCCCTACGGCGCCTCCACCTGCGGCCACTACGAGCGGTACCGCGAAGCCTGGAGCCTCATGGCCCCACAAACGTCAGACGCTTCATTCCTCTTCGGCAGCTTGCAGGACGGGCGCCGGTGCCCGGGATACCTCAATCCCCGCTTCCCGTGACTTTTCACCTGTTCAGATTTCGCTTCTCCGTTTATTCTGTGTGGTCGTTTGACAATGTCTCTTCGTATGTTGGCGAAATGCGCTCATGAAATTCATGAAACGTTGGAGGACTCGGACCCTGCTGTTTTTCGCCGTCGTCGGTCCGGGCTTTATCACCGCGAATGTCGACAACGATGCGAACGGCATCTACACCTACTCCGCTGCCGGAGCGCAGTTCGGGCATCTGCTGCTGTGGACGCTAATCCCGATTACGCTGGCGTTGATCGTGGTTCAGGAAATCTGCGCTCGCATGGGCGCGGTTACCGGCAAGGGCCTCAGCGATTTGATCCGGGAAGAATTCGGCTTTCGCATCACGTTCTTCATGATGCTCGGAATCCTGGTCATCAACTTCGGCAACGTGGTTGGTGAGTTCGCCGGAATTGCGGGCAGCCTCGAACTCTTCGGCCTCTCGAAATACATCACGGTTCCGATTTGCGCCGTAATCGTCTGGCTCATCCCGGTCAAGGGACACTACAAGAGCGTGGAAAAGGTTTTTCTGGCCGCGTCCTTTTTTTACGTGACCTACATTCTCGCAGGCTTCTTCGCGAAACCAGCCTGGATAGACGCCCTGGTGGCCACGGTGAAACCTCCGCCGAAAGCGGCGTTCATGCTTCCGGGATATCTGTATATGACTATCGGCGTAGTGGGAACGACCATCGCTCCCTGGATGCAGTTCTACCTGCAATCCTCGATCGTGGAAAAGGGAGTGACCAAGCGCCAGTACAAAGCCTCGCAGATCGACGTGATTGCGGGCTGCATTTTTACCGACGTCGTGGCGTGGTTCATCATCGTCGCTTGCGCCGCCACACTTTACGTGCACGGCTACCGCAACATCTCCGACGCTAAAGATGCTGCCCAGGCCCTCCGCCCGCTCGCGGGAGATTTTGCTTATATCCTTTTTGCGGTGGGATTGTTCAATGCTTCGCTGTTTGCGGCATCCATCTTGCCGCTTTCGACTGCTTATACGGTTTGCGAAGGCTTGGGATTCGAATCCGGGGTGGGGAAGAAATTCTCTGAGGCGCCGGTATTTTATTGGCTCTATACCATTCTGATCGCGGCTGGGGCGGGCGTGATCCTGTTTCCCAACTTGCCGCTGGTGAAGATCTCCATTCTTTCCCAAGTGGTGAACGGAGTGGCGGTGCCTCCCGTGCTCATTTTCATGCTGCTGCTGGTGAACAAGAAAGAGCTGATGGGCGAGTATACAAACTCGCGCATTTACAACTGGACGGCGTGGACGACCACCGTGATTATGACCGTTCTCAGCATCGCCTGGTTCTGGACCCTAAGAAGCGGGCAGTGACCCGAAGGGGTCGAAAATGGCGAACTTTGGGCTACTTTTTTCCCTCCGAATATGTAAAGATTTGACAGGTGTTGGGGGATCCATGCGTCGCCCGGTCGTCCCGATTGTCGTGAGTTTGCTGCTGTTCGGGGCATTTGCCGTGGCGCAAGATAATTCTTCGGCCGACCCTGCCGCTTCGGCAACTTCCACATCCGCAACCTCACCCCCTCCCAAAGCCGCCAAGACCTACCACGACGGAAGCCTTCGCGATATTGATGCCATCGGCAACCGCAAGGTGGGTTGTGATCGCGGCGTAGGCAACTGGTATAGCCTGGAAAAGCAGATCGCAATGGGCCGCCAGTATGCCCAACAGGTAGAGTCAACCACCAAGCTGGTAACCGACCCGGACATAACGGAATACATCAATCGCATCGGTCAGAACCTGGTGAGGAACTCCGACGCGCAGGTGCCATTCACGATTAAGGTAGTCGACACGGACGACATCAACGCGTTTGCGCTGCCCGGAGGTTTTTTCTATGTGGATTCCGGACTGATCCTGGCGGCTGACAATGAGGCCGAATTGGCGGGCGTGATGTCGCACGAGATCGCGCACGTCGCCGCCTGCCATCTGGCTCGAGAGAACACGCGCGGGCAATTGATGCAGCTGGCGTCTATTCCGCTGATCTTTGTGGGCGGCGGCATCGGATACGCCGCGCAGAGCCTGGCCAGCGTGGCCATCCCCATGGGCTTTCTGAGGTTTGCCCGGAGCTTCGAGTCAGAGGCGGACTTCCTCGGCGTCGAGTACCTGTACCGCGCGGGTTATGACCCGCAGGCGCTGACTTCATTTTTTGAAAAGATCAATGCGCTAGAGAAACAAAAGCCGGGCACACTTGCAAAAACCTTTGAGACTCATCCCCAGACTCCGGACCGCATTGCAAAAACCCAGGATGAGATCAACACGCTGCTGCCACCGGAGACGCAGTACAGACTGGATACCTCGGAATTTCAGGACATAAAGACGAGGCTGGCGCAACTCGAGAATCGGCACAAAATCGATAACGTCCACGGCGGAGATGGTCCTACGTTGCGCCGCGCTTCGCACCCTGGCACGACTGACACCGACAGTGGCAGTGAGCCTGATGGTCGCCCTACGCTTAAACGCAGGGATGGCACCTCCGCGTCGCAGTAAATGGTATTCAAACGCGGGCGAATTTCGTCTGGAGGCCGTCGTCAAGAATCAATCACAGCACATGTCCTCAGCGGCTCGATCCGGAATTTTTCGCGTTCCGGCGGCACGGCTGAAGCCATGCCCTTCCCGGACACGGCCTGGGCAGGAACGGTGCAGACCGCCCTTAGACGATCTTTCCATCCGTCAAATCCTTTACCAACGAAAGATCTGCTTCGAGGAAGTCGTAGGACGACAATTCCGACCGCGGAGACCAGCGAATGTCGCGAAAGATCTTGTTCTCGATTTCACCGTTATATTCGTGCACAACGAAGAAGCGCAATTCTACTGATCCGCCGCCGGGATACTCGTGGATGATGCGCGA
Source organism: Terriglobales bacterium (assembly GCA_035604895.1). GTDB lineage: Bacteria > Acidobacteriota > Terriglobia > Terriglobales > Acidobacteriaceae > JABDBE01. Next base: position 16,223 of record DATNHO010000098.1, read on the forward strand.
TACCTCTTCGCCAATCTTTGCGTCGATTCCGAGTTCCTCTTCTAATTCGCGGCGCAGCGCGTCTCGCGGTTGTTCGCCTTGCTCGATTTTGCCGCCGGGGAACTCCCACTTCAACGGCATGGTCTGATGCCGCGTGCGTTGGCACACCAGCAATTTGCCGTCTTTGAAAATCAACGCCGCCACCACGCGCTTCATTGGCAAGCCAACGTTCTGCAGCGAACGGCGTGCGCGGAGCGATCTGAAATGTTCACTGAGATATTAGTTTCCCGGAGAGCGAAATCTATTATGCATATTAGTCTGGGAGCTTGTGGAAATCTTCGTGATGAACACTCTGCGCCAAAGTGTAGAGACGTAGCCTGCTACGTCTGATGTTCCGCCAAGTTACAATTCTGACGATGTATTCTCCCCAACTTCTCGATCACTTTCAGAATCCGCGCAATCCGGGGGAAGTCGCCAATGCTGACGCAACCGTGCAGCTCGAGAATCCGGCGTGCGGGGATATTTTGAAATTAAGCATGAAGGTCGCCAGCGGACAGATCGCGGAAATCCGCTTTCTCGCCAAAGGATGCGTTCCCGCCATGGCTTGCGGTTCGGCGATGACGGAACTGGTGAAGGGAAAAACGGTAGAAGCCGCCAGCCGGTTGAGCCGGGAAGAACTGGTACAAGCGGTCGGCGGCCTGCCGGACGCTTCCATCCACGCCAGCCATCTGGCGATGGACGCACTCGCGGCGTTGCTGAAACGGTTCATACCTTAGCCACGGATTTCACGGATAAGCACGGATTATTGTCCTGAGGAGGATCAGCTTCGGCCTTCCGAGATGGGCTGGTAAATTGTCCAACCGCACGCCTGCGCCATTTGCTCCAGATCGGGATTCGGATTCACCGCGAACCCTTGGCGCGCCATGGCAAGCATTTCGGCGTCCCAGCGAGAGTTGCCGAAGGCTGCGTCGGGTTGTTTCTTGATCACCTCGCGGATCGCGCGCGGCTTGCCTTCGCCGGACGGTACGCGAACTAATTGGTCGGTAACGCGTCCGTTCTCGATTTCCACGGCAGAGGCTAGAATCCTCTTCTGGTCGATCCCGAAATATTTCATGGCGGCTTGAATCACCCACTCGTTGGTCGACGAGACCGCCCAAACATCGCAACCGGCGTGCAGCAGCCGGCGAATCAATTCCTGCATTTCGGGAAAAATCTGGCTTACGAAGTTCTCATCAAAGAATTGTTTGGCGGCCTGCTGCACCTCGGATTCGGCCAACCCGCTGTGCATGGTCACCATTTCGCCGCACATCTCGTCTTCGCCGACCTTGCCCGCTTTGTAGTCGGCATAACGCGGACGCGCCCAGCGCACGATGTCATCGGAGACCACGCCGCGTTTGAGTTCCCAGTCGAAGAAACCCTCGCCGGCATCGCCTGCCCACAGAGTGCCGTCGCAATCGAAGACGGCGAGTTGAGGTTGAAAGCGTAGGACGGACTCGACGAAATCGGCGGATGTTGGAGCTTTCGTTGGGGTCACTTGTGTCTTTCCATAAAGCATGGGCTACCGGGACAATGCCGCATATTCTTCCGGTGTGTCAACATTCAATGTGACCCGCGGATCATCGACGACAACGTATGCAACGTGCTGCAAGTTCTGGTGTTCGATCTCTCGGGCGCTCGCGCTCGGCGGCGCTTTCAAGAAGGCTTCGATCATCTCGATTGCCATCAGAAAAGGATGCCCATGTTTTCCGTTGTATTCAGGAACCACCGCCCACACTCCGGATGCAGCCTCGCTAAACGCCGAGCACAATGCGCTGAGTGTCGCGGCATTGACCGGCGGCCGATCGACCAGGGTGACCATCGCGGCGTCGCGGCCATCTCTCAGTACGTGCCGCAAGCCTACTTGAAGGGAGGAGAACTGCCCTCGGTCAGGTTCGGGATTGCACACCAAAGACGCGCCATTGGCATACACCACCGGAGCGATTGCGGCTTCGTTTCTGCCTGCCACCACGATTACTTTTTCGCTAAAAGGTTCGAGAGCTTGAATCGCGGCGGTAAGGAAAGTCTGGCCGGTCGGCGGGACGCCGGGTGCCGTCGGAGGCCATGGGAGCAACGCTTTGTCCGTCCCCATGCGCGTAGACTCGCCTGCGGCAAGGATCACTGCGTAGAGGCCGGGCGCGTGGGGCATGAGGCGAAGATAGCAGAAAGAAAAGGTTTTCGATTGTCGAAATTTGGATCAGCGGTGCATTTCTTTTTCCTCGTCAACCTTGGTGGCAGTTTCCTCCGCTTCCGGCTCACTCTTGTGGCCCTTGAACCAACTCATGTGCGGCAAAGCTCGTTCAGCGTGACGCCGCACGGCAATCAGTTCAGCGGTGATGGCTACCGCAATCTCTTCCGGGGTAATCGCACCGATATCCAGGCCGACAGGTGCATGCACGCGCTCGAATAGTTGTGCGGGAATGCCTTCCTTCGTCAGTTCGCGGAATATCGTAATCGTCTTGCGTTTGGAGCCGATCATCCCGATATATTTCGCCCGAGTCTGCACCGCCCAGCGAAGCACGCGCATGTCGTCGCGATGTCCGCGGGTGACGATCACGATGTATGACGACTCATTCGGATCGAGCCGGGCCATGGCTTGCTCGAAGTCTTCGACGATCACTTCTTTGGCTTCTGGGAAACGTTCGCGGCTGGCGTAGGCTTCGCGGTCGTCAATCACGCTAACGTCGAAACCAGCGCCTCGCGCAACTTTATAAAGGTTCGCAGACACATGACCTGCACCGAAAATATAAAGTAACGCTGGAGGTAGGACTGGCTCGATGAAAATGTCGAGCGTTCCACCGCAGACCAAGCCAGTATCGTATTTGGGATCTTCATTGAGATTGAAGGTCAGGCTGCGCGGTTTCTCGCTCTCCATCACTTCGCGGGCAGCTTGCCAGACTTCGGCCTCGACGCAGCCGCCGCCAATTGTGCCGGCGATTGAGCCGTCGTCGCGCACCAGCATCTTCGCGGTTTCGAACGAAGGGATGGATCCGCGCACGTTCACAATGGTCGCCACGGCGCCGCGACGCCCTTCCTGCCTCAGCTTGACGATCTCCTCGTAAATGTCCATCCAAGTTTGATTATTGGTTCTTTCGGTGGTCAAGTCAATGGAACGGACGTTCGGCCTCAAACTCTGGACTCTAGCAAGAACCCCGCGATTTCAGTAGTATAACCGGGCCATTCTTAACTGGCTGTCCCACATAGATCTGGGCGGGAGGAATTCATGAAACACGTGATCCGGTATGGCTTCGTGCTTATGTTCTCTTTTTTGCTGGCTGCGACGTTACTGGGTGCGACCGCGTGGGCTCAGTGGTCGTCCGATCCCGCGACCAACCTTGCGCTGGCCGATAACAACGACGGCGCCGATCAGGTCCAACCCAAAGTGCGGCCGCTGCCGAGCCACGGGTGGTATGTGAGCTGGTTCGACGCCGACCCGAACAGTCCGCCGCCAGTTGGCTATAGCGTATATTTGCAGCGCCTCAGCCCCAGTGGCGTGGAGCAGTTTCCGCACGGTGGCATCGAGGTGGCCCACCTGAGCAACAGCTCCACCGAGGACTACGGCCTTGACATGGATACCGCAGGCAATGCGCTGCTTGCATTTCTCGACACCCGCGAAGGGGCGAATCAGCAGGTTACCGCGGCCAAGATGAGTCCGGCAGGGAAGCCTTTGTGGGGAAAGCTGGGAGTGCAACTCACAAAGGGTTCCGTCCATTCCAATGCCGCGCCGAAAATTGCCGGCACCAGCGACGGTGGGATTGTGGTGGCATGGACCAGCGACAGCAATACCATGCTCCAGAAACTTGACGCCAACGGAAAGCCGCAGTGGGGCAAAGGCGTGGTGCTGAGCGAATCGCAATTCGACTACGCGCTGGCTGATTTGCACGCGGCCGACAATGGCTCCGTCATTGTTTCGTGGGTGCGCAACCAGGGCTTTGGAAGCGACAGCCAGCTTCGCGCCAACAAGCTCTCGTCGACGGGCAAGCTTCTGTGGGGCAAGAAGAATGTAACCATCTTCGATACCGGCTCGTTGCAATTTGGCTCATTCCCGTATTTCGTGCCAGATGGAAAGGGTGGGGCCGTTTTTAGCTGGTACACCAGTTCGCCTACCTTGCAGTGCTTTGCCCAGCATATTTTGGCCAGTGGCAAGGAGGCTTTCCCCCACAACGGCTCAGCGGCGTCAACCAATGCCACGAACGTGCGAGTCGATCCCGCGGCTTCCTACCGGGCGAGCACCAATGAAGTATTTCTAGTCTGGACCGAAGAGGATTCCAACCAGGTGCTGAATGGAATTTACGCGCAGAAGTTTGGCGCGAAAGGCGGACGGGGCTGGGGGCAGGACGGGCTGGTGATTGTGCCTCTGGGAGCGGACCAGGAGATTCTTCCGAGCAACGTGCAGATTGGGAACGGCGCGCTGGCGTACTGGATCGATATGAAGAGCTTTGGAGACGCCAGCATTCAGGCTGCGAGGCTGCAGGACAATGGCAAGTTCAAGTGCGCGCAGTTTCCCGTGTCTACGGCGATGTCGAATAAGGGAAGACCTGCGGCAAATATCGTCACGGCCACGGGCCTGTCGGCCATTGCTTTCGAGGATGACCGCATCGGTAACAACGGGATTTATATCCAGAACGTGAACGGCGATTGCTCGCTCGGGCAAAAGTAAATGGCGTAAACCAAGAGCCCCGGCAATCGCTCCGGGGCTTTTGCGTAAACCAGTGGTTTACAATCCGATCTGCACTATCAATCCTGAAGCCCCGAATCCCCGAAGTTGAGACTTGTGGTAGTTTCAGCTTTCTCAGGAGACTGTTTCATGAAAGCCGTTCGCCTTCACGAATTCGGAGGTCCGGAGGTTCTTCGCTACGAAGACATCTCCGACCCGCAGCCGCGCAAAGACCAAGTTCTGGTCCGGGTGAAAGCTTGCGCGCTGAACCACCTCGACATCTGGGTGCGCAAGGGATTGCCCGGCGTGAACCTGCCACACATTCTGGGCAGCGACATCGCGGGCGAGATCGTTGAAGTCGGGGAGTACGTCAGTGGTTTCAAGGCCGGCCAGCGCGTGGTACTCGCGCCCATGCATTTCTGCAATCATTGTGCAAAGTGCGTGGCTGGACTTCAGAATCAGTGCCGGGAATTTACCGCGTTAGGCAACGGAGTCGACGGGGGCTATTGCGAATTGATCGCAGTCCCGGCGGTGAACGTGATTCCTATCCCCGACGATCTGGATTTCAACCAGGCCGCCAGCGTTCCTTTGGTTTTCCTCACTGCATGGCACATGCTGGTCGGTCGTGCCGGCATTCGTTTCGGGCAAACCGTGCTTGTCTTGGGCGCAGGTTCCGGCGTCGGCATCGCCGCCATTCAAATTGCCAAGCTGTTCCATGCCCGCGTGATCACCACCGCGGGAGATGAAACGAAGCTGGAAAAAGGACGGGCGCTGGGCGCGGATTACGGCATCAACCACTACACGCAGAAGATCTCGCATGAAGTGCGGAAGATCACCAACAAAGAAGGCGTGGACATCGTGGTCGAGCACGTTGGCACGGCTACCTGGGACGAAAGCATGAAATCGCTCAAGCCCGGAGGCACGATCGTCACTTGCGGCGCGACCACTGGCTTCAATGCGGCTTTCGATCTGCGTTTCTTGTTTTCGCGCCAGCTGAATTTCCTTGGCTCTTACATGGGCACGATGGGCGAGTTGAACGACGTGCTAAGCCACGTGTTCGCCGGACGCCTGAAACCAATCGTGGATTGCACGTTTCCTTTGAAAGACGCACGCGCAGCCCACGAGTACATGGAGAAGAGCCAGATGTTCGGCAAAATCGTACTCAACCCGTGACGATCTATTTCTTTTTTCCTTTCTTCTTTTGAACCGGAGCAGGTCTTGGTCTGGCGCTTCCGACACTGGGAGCGTGAGTTCCAGACACGATCTGCGCTTGCGTCAGGTCCACGTTCACGGAATCCCTCACCGTTACCACGCCTTTGCTGGCGGTTTTGAATGTGATGGAGAGCGTCTTGGCATCGGTCGTAATTGTGAGATAACCAAAGTCCACAATCGGATCGACTTCGAGCGTGGTATCGCCGATGGTGTACGGCGCCTTAGGGGCCGCCGTTTGCGGCGGTGTCGCCGCATATCCTCCCGAACCGGAGACAATGTACGGGGTCTGCTTGCCATTCACCACGCGGGTAAAGCGCTGGTACAGATGAGCGTGTCCCGAGAGGACGACATCCGGCCACAAGCCTGCCGCCTGGCAACAACTATCGAGATCTGTCTCAACGCCTAAAGAGCCGCCGTGCTTGGCGTCCACCGAGGCTGGCGGATGGTGAACCGCGATAATAATGGCGCGCTTTCCAGCTTGACGATCCGGTTTCAAGCGCTTGAGTTCGCTTTGCAGAAAGGCCAATTGAGCGTTTCCCACGGCAGGGAATTTGCCGCCCTGCGAAGAAATGACTCCAGCGCCAGAATCCAGCACATTGCTGTAGAGCCCGATGATCGACACGTAAGGAGCATCCAGCGTGAAGTAAACTCCGGGCTGCGTCATCACCGTGCGCACCAGGCCACCGGAATCTGGGGAAGGTCCGGGAGTTTCCGCGCAGAAATTTCGGACGAAAGCTTCCAGCGTTGGAACCTGCTGAGTCGCCGAAGTTGCACCAAAAACCATGCCATCGTGATTGCCGGGAATGGCAAAAATCGGACGGTCGTAATCGCGGAATGGCTCGTAGAACTGATCGTAATAATATTGCGCTTCGCCGAAGTTGTAGATCACGTCGCCCAGATGGAAAAAGAATGCGGGCCCGCCCACGCCTCCAGATTGCACGTCGGCGGTCATGGCATCGGCAACGCCAGCTTCATTCGCAATAGCGGTTGCGGGCACTCCCTTGGCTGCGCCTGTGTCGCCCACAGCATGGAAAGTAATTCTCCCCGCGGAGTTGATGGCATCGAGAACTTCGGTGGGGACGAAATCCTGCAGCTCAAGATACGCTGGCACTCCACTCTGCGACGCGGGAAAGGGTTGCACCTGGTTCATGTGCGCCAGGTAATAAGGCGAGTTGTAATATTGGGCGCTGGTATTGTCGATTTGAAAAGAAGTCTCATCCGGGCTGGGTGTCGGATCGGCGTAGAGCCGAGTGCCGGGACCAGCAAGAGTCGCTCTCGTTTTGGGTAGCTTTATCCGCACTGTGCACCTCCTTAAGTTAATGCCCGCGTGTGGTTGTGCAATGTGAAGCCGCGCAGGCAGTGCCGGCGCTCACGGTACGCTGTATGACGTGCGAGGGGCTCGCAATCGGAGGGAAGATGGCGGAATCTTACCGCAGGGAATCGCATTGTCAAGCAGATTTTCGAGAGAAGATTCAACGGTCGAGTCTTCTCGCATTTGGACACAGCCGACAGCGACAGTTAAAATAAAAGCAATGTCCGACGATCTCAACTTCGGCCCCTACGTCACGACGGAAAACGGCAAGCGCGTTGTCAAAGACCTGACTTACGGGAATAACACGCCGGAAGGTGTCGTGCTGACTACCATGGACAACGCGGTCAACTGGATGCGAAAGAATTCCATTTGGCCCATGACTTTCGGCCTGGCCTGCTGCGCGATCGAGATGATGAGCATGGGCGCGTCGCGATTCGACATTGCGCGCTTCGGAGCAGAGGTGTTTCGGCCGTCGCCGCGGCAATCCGATCTCATCATCATTGCCGGGCGGGTCTCCAACAAAATGGCTCCAGTCATCCGCCAACTCTGGGAGCAGATGCCCGAACCCAAGTGGGTGAT
>DATNHO010000099.1:0-5834 GCA_035604895.1 Terriglobales bacterium
GACTCGACGCTTGCGATGCCTTTCAACTGCACGGTCTCGTCTCCGAGCACGCGGGCTTGCACAAACTCGGCGATTTCTTTGACGGAGCGCGGCCTGACCAAAGTCATGGCACCTTTTTATACGTTTGCCGCGGGAAAGGAAAGCTGGCGCTAGAATGATCGCATGGAGCGGAAGATTTTCTGGATGAGCTTCACCGTACTGGGACTGGCGGCGGATTTCATTTTGCCGCTATGGTGGGCGTTGGCGGCAACCATCCCGATTGTCTATGTGAGTTGGTGGATCGCGTATCGGAGCGATTGGTTTTGAGCGGGCGAGACGTTGCTTGCTGCGTCTCCGCGCTAGTAAAGCGGCGGCTGGCCTTCGGGCCGGGTCTTCCAGCGACGATGGACCCATAGCCACTGATCCGGATATCGGCGCACGTAATCCTCGATTACCTTCGTGAATAATGCCGTGTTGGCAATGGCATCGGCATCGTCATCGCCGGTGCGAACCAGAGTTACTGCAGGGTCAAAGCGCAGGCGGTATTTTCGCAGGGCGGGATCCCAGATGGTGAATCCGGGAACTACGGCGGCATCGGTGCGTAAGGCGATTCTCGCCAGCCCGCTTGCCGTACATGCGGGTATCCCGAAGAAATCCACGAACACTCCCTGCGGCGGAGTCATGTTCGTGTCCATGAGAATTCCTACGGTTTCTCCAGCTTTCATGGCGGAGAGCAGGCCTCGGACGAAATCATCTTTGTCGACCATAGAGTTGCCGTGCATGGTCCGATATTCACGGGTCAGGCGATCGAGGTACACGTTGTCCAGGGGCCGCATGACCACGTGCAGGGGATGTCCGTACAGGGAATGCGTAAAGGCTGACAGCTCCCACGCTCCCAGATGTGCGGTGAGAAACAGGACGCCCTTGCCTCGCGCCAGAGCGCGTTCGAAATTCTCAAATCCGTCGTAGACCACGACCTTGCCGACATTTTCACGGGTGTACTTGGGGAAAAGACACACTTCGGCCAACTGGCGCCCGAAGGATGTGAAAACCCCTCGCAGAATCCTGGCTCGCTGGTGGCGCGTCTTCTCGGGAAAAGCCAGCGCAAGGTTGTGCATGCCCACTTGCCTCAAGCGGACATGCAGCACATAAACTTTCCAGGCAAGAGTAATCCCCGCGGCCCGGGCCAAAGGACGAGGCAACGCGCCTATGAATTTGATGATCAGCCAGGCGAACGCGTACTCGAGTCGCTGACGCATGTTCGGGGAAAGCAATGACCTTGCTTACTTGCTGGCTGCCTGCGCCCACTTGGCGAGCGTCTGCAGGAACGGATAGGCACCGGCAGGCGCTTCGATTAGCCCCTGAAGAGCGGCCTTCGGAGTCACCATATGACCGTAGAATTCTCGGGTGCTGTCCTTGTCCTGACGAATGACCGCGCCGTTCAGCTCGAGTCCGGCAAAAATGCCGCGAGTGCGCGAGTAGCTCAGGATCTGGGCACGCATCTTCCAGTCGGTATCGGCGGCAGCGTGGCGACCCACGGGACCGGCGGCAACGCTGGCATCGGCGCCGAGCTTGAACTGGCTGGAAAGAAGCTTGTGCATGCCGTCATCGTTCATGATGAGCATGACCAGATCGATCGCTTGCCCGCCAATCTGGAGCCCGAAGCTCCCGCCCTTTACACTGAAAAACGCTGGCGCACTCCAGCCTTTGGGGGTACGGCAACTGGCTAGTCCGCGCCCGTAATGGGCGCCAAATACAAAGCCAGCCTTCAGCATAGAGGGCACTACGGCCACGCATTCCGCCGAACCTAATACCTCCTCGGGAATGCCCTGGTCAGGCGCTCCCTGGATTTCGTTCAGCACGTCGGCAGCGGCCTGGACACGGTCCTGGGCCTTGCTGTCCTTGTCGCCCGACTTGTCGCTTGTTTTGTCGTCAGCGGCAGATGCCGCAGCTGCCAAAGCCACCACAGCCAATAAGAGCAGAAGTCTTTTCATTTCTCCTCAGCCTTCCTGGACAGAATTCATTGGAAACTAGTGCCAACTGATTCTAAAGGATTCCAGCGGTGAGAAAAGGGTTGTCGCCGGGCAGGTGGGTTGGGCTATTGATGATTCGGGCACGTACAAAAAAATGCGGGGTTGGCAACGGTGACCCTAATCTCCGCTCCCAACCCCGTCTCCCAGGTTCTGTGGTAGGTAAAACGAGTATGCGTCAGGGCAGCGAAGCCGACAAGATTACGAGGGTCATTGTACTTTAGTAACTGCGAAGCGGTTCGTACTCAGTGTTTTCTTCACAATTTCACACCATTCTTGTCCTCATCGCTGTCCGAATCCGCGTCTTCACCGGAGTCATCGCTGTTTTTGTAAAGCTTGTAGTCCATCTCGACCTGGTCGGCTTCGGTTTTTCGACCTAGGCTATCGAGAGCTTTAATCAGGCAGGGCCGTGCCATATTCCAATGCGGGTCCATATCAAGCATCTCTCGAAATTCACTCACGGCATCCGAAAACAGATTGAACTGGCACATGGTATATCCCAGGTTTTGCCGAACCGCCATATTTCGCGGAGCCAAAGCCTTGGCCTTATTGAGAGCAGCCAGCGCTTGCTGAGGGTGTTGCCATTTCGTGTAAAGATTGCCGAGATTGTAGTAATACATAGCGACGTTGGGGTCGAGTTCGATGGCTCGCTTGTATGCCGCCTCGGCCTTGGCCCAGTCATTTTGTTGAGCGAATGCGATCCCTTGATTGTTCAGATCCTTCGCCTCTTTGTTGCTTCCCGCCTGAAGATCGGATAGGTCTTCAACTTTACCGCCGCCGGCAGCGGCTCCCCCTGAATCCTGCATTTGCAGCGTAGCGGACAGGGCCAGGTACTTGTGCGCTTCGGCATTGGCAGGTTGCAGACGCAGTGCCTGTTTTGCCTCGTCCGCTACCTGAGAACCTTGCTCGAGCCGGTAATAGATCTGCGCCAACCGGACATGCGCATAGGCAAAGCCAGGGTCCAGTTCTGCGGATCGGACGAAAGCGGACTTCGCGGAAGCGAAATCGCGGGTTACGAAATGCACATTGCCAAGCGCTGCGTAAAAGCTCGCATCCTGATTATGCTGAGCGATTAGCCCCTCCAGCGCGTGGCGTGTCGAAGCATAATCCTTGGCGGCGAACGACTGAGCGGCGCTGGTCAATGCCTGGGGAACTTGCGAGGAACCAGGGTCCGGGTGCGACGGCACGTTGGGCAAAGCGGCTAGAAGCTCAGGCGCGACATGAGCATCCTTGAGTAAATTCAGATGCGCGTCGTCAGCCGTAAATGATATGCCCCGAGTCTGAACCTCATTCAATACGTCGGGCACGGCCATGCCCGCGACTTGCCACTCCACGAGAGTGGTCGCCGAAAGCGGAGCCTGCGCTGGAGGCTTCGTATCCTGATTAACTTGCGCTGCCCGCCGCGCGCGAAAGGCCCGGGCGGCATCACCAACGGATTCCGTTTCTTGAGCGTAGGACGAACGGGCCGACGAGATTACCACGGCGACGCAAAAGGCGGCGCACAAGCATTCCGACCACCTCAGGTGGAAAAATCTCCGAGAAGTACGGTTATGCGGATTTTGTGATCGCGCTCCGCAAATCCTGGGCCAGACAATAGCTGGCAAGAGAAAATCTTTCATGATCTCTCTCCATTGCAAAGGGATAGTTTTAATCTGCCATGGGGAATGGCAGACATTTCGAATGGCCTAAAACTACTTCGCCGTGACCAGGTTGTGCGTGATGGCATGGACGGAAAGCGCAATCCGGTTCTGAACGCCTACTTTTCGCATCAACTTGGCGACGTGCGCCTTCACGGTGCGCTCTTCAATGCCCAGCGCGGAACCGATTTCTTTGTTAGATCGACCTGCCACCAGCATTTCCAGAACTTCTTTCTCGCGGTCGGTAAAGCTCACACGGCCGGCGGGGAAGATGCGTCCCGGAGATGACGACACGCGTTCGATAAACATGGAAAGCACGCGCCTGGGAGCCCACACTGAGCCCTCATTCACTACACGGATGGCCTGCACGAACTCTGTGGGCGAGGCGGCCTCGTCGACGTAGCCTTTGGCGCCTGAAGCAATGGCCTTCAGAATGGTCTCTTCGTCAATGCCGGAACCTGTCACAATAATGCGCAGATCGGGACGCGTGGCTTTCATGGTGGCCATCAGGTCGAACAGGTTCTGGCCATTGCGATTGCCCAGCAGGATGAGATCGATGCCTTGCAAGCCGCCAATGTCGGGAAGCGAGGCAGAGATCAGTTCGAAATCCGACTCATTGTCGAACAGAGCCCTGAATCCCACGAACCGCAGTGGATCGCTTTCCACTACAGCAATACGAATCGGCGCTTTTTTAACCGGTGCAGCTTTCGCGGCCATTGCTGATTTCATAGCTTTCCTACTCGAGTAGATGGGGTTAGCATAGCGGTAATCGGGCGTGATGCAAAGCGGTGTAACGGTTTTGTAATTACGGCGGTAACATAGGAAACAGCTTAGGAAAAAGAGGCCAAAACGCTCATGAGGTTACTTTACCGATTACCGCTCCCAAGGCACATCGGGATCGTGGTCTTGCTGGTGGCGGGAATGCTGTCTGCGGCGGCACAGACCCCATATCAGCCGAAGTTCAAGGGGGATCCGGCCCGTTCGGAGTCCGAAGCCAACGCCCTGGGATACATGCGGACCGTCATTCGGGCGCAGCAGCAGTACAACAAAAAGAACGACAAATACGCCGCAACCCTCGCGGACCTGGTTCACACCGGCTCCTTTACCCGGCGCATGACCCAAACCGATCGCGGGGATTACACCGTCAGTTTTCACGCCCGCAAAGACGGTTACGAACTGACCATGACTCCCAAGCAAGTGGACGCCGAACATCGCGCGTTCTACGCCAACGAGGACGCGGTGATGCACGCCGATGAGCAGAAAGCCGCCGACGAGAACTCGCCGGCAGTGAAGTGAGGGCAACTGCGCGGCGTCCGAGGCAATTGCCATCGTCTCCCGTCGATCGAGACGTGGAAACTCTGCTCGTGTGAATTTCGGCTGGGTTTACCCGCACGGCGTGGACGCCCGCGCCTACATTGGCTGCTAGCTAGCCGGCCCGGGTTTGATAACTGTCGCCTTGTCGTCGCTGTAGGTGATGCTGAGCGAGTTGCCGCCGTTCGGGTAGTTCACCGTGCGATTCCCCGGCTCGCCCGATCTCTCCGGAATCCCCAAGCCAATGGCGAAGTCTGCTTGCAGTTCGCTCATGCCTGATTTGACCTGGTGCTTGTCAATAGCGTCCCAGACGTCCGACGACCAATGTTTATAGAGTTCGCGGGGATCCTGAATGAACAGCATGTCATCGGCGTAGAACTTGTAGTCGATTCCCTTAATTGATCCGATGGAGAAGGCGTAGGTCTTGCCGTCTTTTTCAAATACTGCCATCACCTGGCGTTCGCCGGGCGATTGCGGCGCATCGGCACTGATGACATCTTTTATTTGCAGCTTCTCAATGGGCAAGAGCTTCCCCGCTTCATGCGAGAAGTCGACGCGGTGGTGTACGGGATCGAACGGATAGCACGTGTACGCGTAGCCGACCTTGACCCACACCGGCTGCTGGGTGATTTGACGCGCGGAGTTCAAATCGTAGGGATAAAGCTTTTTCGGAGTGACGTAATAGTCAGGATTTAACGGAGGCGCGTGTTTCCGGGCCATCTCGACCTGAGTCTCATGCCGCTGGTACAGGATATAGGCAAGGCGCACTCCGGAAACCAGGATGGCCACGACCATTACGAGTTGAAGTCTTTGCTTAAGTTCTGGACTGATCTGCATCAAGCGTAACCTTACCAGACTGTACGGCCCGAGATCACGT
>DATNHO010000100.1:0-15338 GCA_035604895.1 Terriglobales bacterium
GTGGATGCCCCAGATCCAGGGGATCGCGACGGATTGCCATTGCGTCGTGGTCTCGGTTGACTACCGGCTGGCTCCGGAGACGCGCTATCCCGGTTCGCTTGAGGACAATTACGCCGCGCTGAAATGGGTTCACGCCCATGCAGCGGAGCTCGGCATTGATCGCTCCAGAATTGCCGTGGGTGGTGAGAGCGCGGGCGGGACCCACGCAGCGAACCTTGCCATTCACGCGCGCGACCGCAACAAGGAAGACGTTCCCATCTGCTTCCAGCTGCTCATCTACCCCGCGCTAGACGACCGAACGGGCAGCTCCCACCCAGCGCCGTCCGCCGTTGGCCGCTTTATGTGGAATGCGAGTGCCAATCGTCTTGCCTGGAGCTCGCTGCTCGGCGTTCCAGCGGGTTCGTCCAAGGTGCCGGTAGCCGCCGTACCCGCCCGGGTAGCCAGCGTCGCCGGCCTACCGCCTGCCTGGATCGGTGTCGGCGCTCTTGACCTGTTCGTCGAAGAAGACATGGAGTATGCGCGCCGGCTCGTCCACGCCGGAGTCGCAACCGAACTCCTGGTCGTGCGTGGCGCTTTCCACGGATTCGATCTCCTGGTGCCGGACGCCGAAGCCTCCCAACAATTCAGCGCGAGTTGGAAGTCTGCGCTGCGCAAGGCATTCGCCACTGGCAAAGCTGTTTAGCAGAAAGCTGGAAGTGTCGCGGTTCTAAGGAGGAAAACAATGCTCAAAAAAATTAGCGCAATCGCAATCAAAAGCTTTGCAGTGCTTCTCGTGCTTGGTACGGCATATCAGGCGGTAGCGCAGGCCGCCACAACATCGTCTACCACCACACCGCATGCGAAGATGGCCCCGATCGACCAGTACCTCATGGCGGACCGAGCCGCGGAAATAGCCCTGGCGCGCAGTGCGGCACCGGAGTCCATTTCACGCGATGCCGAGGTTCTGGTTCTTGGACGTCATGGTTTCGAAACAGCGGTCAAAGGTACGAACGGCTTCGTGTGTATCGTGGGACGCTCGTGGACATCCGCTGCGGATGCTGACTTTTGGGATCCGAAAGTGCGCGTCCCCATGTGTGTGAACGCGGCAGCCGCGCGTTCCTACCTTCTGCGCATTACCAAGATCGCCGAGCTGGCTTTGGCGGGGCACACGCTAGCTCAGGTTAACGAGGCCGTCGCCGCCGCCATCGCCAAGAAAGAACTGCCGGCGATGGAATCCGGGGCGATGTGCTACATGATGGGGAAGCAGGGATACGGCGGCGACAGCGCACCACACTGGCCTTCCCACCTCATGTTTTTCTATACGGATGCCGAGCTCGCCAGCTGGGGAGCGAATCTGCCGGGTTCCCCCGTCGTTGGTATGAGCGACCCCGTGGAGCACCTGACGCAGTTCGTCATTCCTGTGCAACGCTGGTCAGACGGAACGGAAATCGCTAAGCCGTAAATCTGCAAAGGGAGCAAAAGCGCTAGTACATAAGAGAGGACAATCAAATGAGAAATGTAATTTACGCAATCAACCTTACCCTGGATGGCTGTGTCGACCATACCAAATTCAGTCCCGCTGAAGACTTACTTGAACATTACACGCACCTCTTGCGAGATGATGCTGACCTGCTCGTCTACGGGCGTAAAACCTATCAATTGATGGTTCCTTATTGGCCTGATATTGCAAGAAGCCAGTCCGAGACAAAAGCGGATATCGAATTTGCTCAAGCATTTGACTCCAAGAAACTTGTTGTCTTCTCGCGATCATTGGATAGCGTCGAAGGAAAGAATACGAGAATTGTTCGTACGAACCTTCGCGATGAAATACTTAAATTGAAGCAAGAACCAGGCAAAAATATTCTGGTCGGTGGTGTAGATATTCCTTCACAGCTTATAGAGCTTGGCCTGATTGACGAATATCGTTTTGTCGTTATGCCAATCATTGCTGGAGAAGGCAGACGATTGATGGAGGGCGTCAGCCTGCCCGAGAAACTGCAATTGAAGCTGGTTGAGTCAACGACTTTTAAATCGGGATGTGTTGCGCTTCGTTACTTGAAACAGTGACAGAAAACCGGAGACAGAGACGACACCCATGAGAATTACGTCAATTATTGCTCGCTATCTACTGGGCCTTATGTTTACGGTCTTTGGGTTAAACGGATTTCTCAACTTCATCCCCCCGCAGCCCCTGGCGAATCCGCTCGCAACTCAGTTTCTTGTCTCCGTCAGCGAGTCGCATTTTGCCGCATTCTTCTTCGCGATTCAATTGCTCGGCGGGCTGTTGTTGCTTTCGGGCTACTTCGTGCCACTTGCGCTAACTGCGTTGGCGGCGGAACTCTACAATATCCTTGCGTTTCACCTGACGCTCGCGCCGGCGACATTCCAGGGGCTCTGGTGGCCTGCGTACTGTGGGTGCTGGTTTTCCTTCAGTACCGCGAAAGTTTCAAGGGCATCTTCACCGCGAAGCCTGCGACGCAGCCATAAATTGGCGGGTGGCCCGGGGGAACGGGGGGAACGTTCCCCGGTTTTTTGAAACAACAACAAGATAAATTCACGATTATGGTGTAGCGAGGGGCTTGTAAATAAGACCGATGACTATTCCGACGATCGTCCACTGGACGAAGTAAGCCACAGCCTGTCCCAGAGCGAGTTTCAGCCCGATGTTCAGGTTGACGTAGTTGTGCAGCACAAATGCGCAAACCACGAAAATGCCAATGAGAACGCCCAAACGCGCACCTTGAGTAGTGCCCGATCCGCCCTGATGTATCATTGCGAAAATTATCGCGACAACCAGGATCGCTATCAAAGTTGCGGCCATTCCAATCGGCATGACACTCATCATTTTTTCCTTAGGTCGGAATACGGCCGGGTACTTGTGGGCTTCATTGATAAGAGCGGGCACCAGCCAAAACACCAAGGAACCAAAAGCAAAATACGCGACCGTGCCTCCAAGCGCCGCCAGCGCGAGACGTGAATAGTTCATTTGCACTCCCTTACAAATTGCGGATCAAAATCACAGGTTCGGCAGGACTGATTCGCCGAAACAATGATGAGAGCGAGCGGCGATTGCGAAAGGACACCTCGCGACGAGGGCGACCGCGGAGGGAAAGAATGATTGAGTAACTGCTGTGGAACGCCCTTAGGGCTTTGCGGGCAGCGGCTGCCAGAGCTCAATCTTATTTCCATCCGAGTCGTAGATCCAGGCAAAGCGACCGTAGGATTCATCCATTCGTTTGGGGTCAATCTTCACTCCCTCTTGTTTTAAGCGGTCGAGCAAAGCATCCATATCGTCCACGATGTAATTGATCATGAACGGTGCGGGGCTGGGATCGAAATACTTAGTGGAGGCGGAAAAAACAGTCCAAACTGTAACGTGTTCCTTTTGCGGGTCGTCGTGTTCGCGCCACGGAAGCATCGCGCCCTGGCCTTTGTCAGCGAGTCCAAGATGCTTCGAATACCATTCGCGCATCTGATCACGATTAGCGGATTTGAAGAAGACACCGCCGATTCCAATGACGCGTCCGCGCTGCTCCATTGTGGCCGGCGGCTTCGACTTTTCAGGTTGCGGAGATTTCACGTCCTGTCCTCCTGTTGAGCGGGCCGCGATGAGCAACAGCGACCCGAGCGCAATTGTGCTCCACGGCATTCCTTGCATCGGCGGATTATACATAGGTTTCGATTCGAATGGAGAAATCGGTTCAAGGCGTCGCGGAAAATCCTTGGTTACTTGGTTGCGGTCTGCGGGGCAGGCATGGTTTTTAGTTCTTTGCCGAGGAACGCTCGTGGGAAGAGCATGGCATTGAACTCCGCTCCGACCAGGATGACGAGCGAGATCAGGTACATCCACACCAGCAGGGCGATGGCTGCGCCCAGCGAACCGTAGATGACGCTGTAGTCCGCGTAGTTCTGCAAATACCATCCAAATAATGCGGTCGAAAGGAACCACAGCACCGTGGCCAGCGTGGCGCCGGGCAGAACGCTGTGCCAGGGCTGAGTGCGAGGCACGGCGTTGTGGTAGATGAGCGCGATGACCGCGATGCTCGCGAGAGTGGCGATGAGCCAGCGGATGGCCGTCCACATCAGCAGAATGTAAAGACCGAATTCCTGGTTCATGTGGAACAGGACGTTGCGTTCAATGCGGCTTCCCGAGGCCACCAGGATGGTCGCAAAGGTCAGCGGAGTCCCGGCGAGAATGACCAGGGAAAAGGCAATCATCCGCTCTTTCACCAGGCCCCAGATTTTCGGGAGCTCGTAGCAACGGCGAAAGCCTTCCATCCATGAAATCATGACCCCGGAGGCGGTCCATAGGGTGATTAGCGAAGCGCTGATCAGGAGTCCGACCGAGCGCGGCGAAGTTCCTTTCAGATACGACAGAGCGGTGCCGCTTCCAGCGGGAAGGATTCTGTCCAGGGCGTAGGTGATCTCGCGCAGGTAGGCGGCGGTCTTGCGGGAGTTAGCCAGGAGCGATCCGACGACCAGCAGCGCGGGAAAGAAAGTAAGAATCGAAGAATAGGCAGACGCTTTCGCGATGGCGAACGCGTCATGCTGAAACGCGCGCCAGAAGGCAAGCCGCAGCAGGCGTAAGAAGCGCAGGACCACCGGTCCCAGAGTAGTGCGCTGGGGGATGGCGCGCAACTGGGAAGTGGCGTCCAGTTCCTGGTCGTGCAATCGTTGTGGGTTCGCAGCCATGGGGGAAAATAAGCCAGAAAAGCGAAAGGGCGGCTTGAACACCGCCCCTTCTGCTCTTTCTCGCTCTTACTCTGCCGTTAGTTCCTCGGTCTCGCCTTCGTGCCGCATCAACTCGAGCGCTCGCTCGGCTTCCTCGTACGCTTGCGAAACTTCTTCCTGCACCTTCGCGGCCGCTTCTTCCATTTCTGGCGAGAGGCGAACGTTGCGGTAATACTCCATGCCGGTGCCCGCAGGAATGAGGCGTCCGACGATGACGTTCTCCTTCAGGCCACGCAGGTGATCCACGGCGCCCTGTATAGATGCTTCGGTGAGCACGCGGGTGGTCTCCTGGAACGAGGCTGCGGAGATAAATGAGTCGGTCGAAAGCGAGGCTTTGGTGATGCCCAGCAGCAGCGGCCGGCCTGTGGCCGGACGTCCACCCTGTGAAATCACGCGCTCGTTCTCTTCGGCGAAGCGGAATTTGTCGACTTGCTGTTCCAGGAGGAACTGGGTGTCGCCGACGTCTTCCACTTTGCGCCAACGCATCATCTGGCGAACGATGACTTCGATGTGCTTGTCACTGATGTTCACGCCCTGCAGCCGGTAAACTTCCTGAATTTCGTTCACCAGGTACGACTGCAGTTCCTTTTCGCCAAGCACAGCCAGGATGTCATGCGGGTTGAGCGGGCCGTCCATAAGCGGTTCGCCCGCCTTGACGCGCTCGCCTTCCTGCACGTTGATGTGAACACCGCGCGGAACCGAATACTCTTTTTCGGTGCCGTTGTCGGCAATCACATACATCTTGCGCTGGCCCTTCGCGACCTCGCCGAACTTGACCGTGCCATCAATTTCGCTGATGACCGCGGTTTCATGCGGCTTGCGGGCTTCGAACAACTCGACCACGCGGGGCAGACCGCCGGTGATGTCCTTGGTTTTGGTGGTCTCGCGCGGGATCTTCGCCAGCACGTCGCCGGGGTGAGCGGTGTCGCCGTCCTGGACCATTAAGTGAGCGCGGGATGGCATGAGGTAACGCTTGCTGGTCTTGCCCTTGATCACGATTGCGGGCTGGCGCTTCTCGTCGGGCGAGTCTGCGACCACGTGACGCGACAAACCGGTGACTTCGTCCACTTCTTCGTGAAGTGTGACACCTTCTTGCAGGTCCTTGAACTGGATGGTGCCGCCGATTTCGGTCAAGACGGAGAAGGTGTATGGATCCCACTCGACCATGACTTTGCCGAGTTGAACCTGATCGCCTTCGTTGACCTTGACCTTGGCGCCATACACAACCGCGTAACGCTCGCGCTCGCGGCCTTTGTCGTCGACTACCGCAATCGAGCCCTGACGATTCATGACCACTAGATCGCCGGACTTGGCCTTGACGGTTTGAAGGCTGACAAAGCGCACAATGCCGCTGGTTTTGGCTTCCAAACGCGATTGCTCGGAGACTCGCGATGCCGTACCACCGATGTGGAAAGTACGCATCGTGAGCTGAGTTCCAGGCTCGCCGATGGACTGGGCGGCGATGACTCCGGTGGCTTCGCCGAGTTCGACGAGGCGGCCGGAAGCCAGGTTGCGGCCGTAGCACATGACGCAGACGCCGCGTTTGGATTCGCAGGTCAGCACAGAACGGATTTTCACCCGCTCGATGCCGGCGGCTTGAACCGTGCCGGCGAGTTCTTCCGTGATCTCCTGGTTGATGTCGACGACTACGTTGCCGTCGTAGTCTTTCAGTTTTTCGAGCGACACGCGGCCCACAATGCGGTCGCGCAACGGCTCGATGACTTCGCCAGCTTCGACGATACCCGCGACGTAGATGCCGTCAACCGTGCCGCAATCGTATTCGCTGATGATTACGTCTTGCGCGACGTCAACGAGACGACGCGTGAGATAGCCGGAGTCGGCCGTTTTCAGGGCCGTGTCAGCCAGACCTTTACGTGCGCCGTGGGTCGAGATGAAGTACTCCAACACGGTCAATCCTTCGCGGAAGTTGGCCGTGATTGGAGACTCGATAATTTCGCCGGAGGGTTTCGCCATCAATCCACGCATGCCGGATAGCTGGCGGATCTGCTGTTTGGATCCGCGAGCGCCGGAGTCGGCCATGACGTAAATCGGATTGATGAAGCCTTCCTTGTCGCGCTGCTGCATCTGGCCGAACATTTCATCCGCAACTTTCTCGGTGATGCCCGACCAGATTTCAATAACCTTGTTGTAACGTTCGCCGTTGGTGATGGCGCCGTCGAGATATTGCTGCTGAACTTGCACGGCCTGCTTTTCGCCGTCTTTTACCAGGCTCTTTTTGTTATCCGGGATGACCATGTCGTCGATGCCGATCGACAAGCCAGCGCGGGTGGCAAAGCGGAAGCCCAGGTCTTTGACTTCGTCGAGCATTTTTACTGTGACTTCGAGGCCGAAGCGGAGATAGCCGTAGCTCACCAACTGGCCGATGCCCTTCTTCTTGAGCAAGCCGTTGATGAAGGGCATGCCCGGCGGAAGATGATCGTTCAGAATGGCGCGGCCCACGGTCGTGTTTAAGAAACTGCGCTCGTACTGCGTGGGTTCAGCGTGAGTGATGTCCTGATCGTCGTAGGTCGCGGTCAGGTCGATCACTTCGCCGGTGTAGCGCAGACGGATGGGCGTGAGGGTTTCGACTTCGCCGGATTCGAGCGCCATCAATACTTCTTCGATGTTGGCGAACGAGCGGCCTTCCCCCTTGGCGCCGGGCTTGGCTTTGGTCAGGTAATAGAGGCCGAGCACCATGTCCTGCGTCGGCACCGTGATCGGATGGCCGGACGCGGGCGACAGGATATTGTGCGATGACAACATCAGCACACTGGCTTCGACCTGCGCTTCCGGAGACAGCGGAATATGTACGGCCATCTGGTCGCCGTCGAAGTCGGCGTTGAATGCAGTGCAGACCAGCGGGTGAATCTTGATTGCCTTGCCTTCGACCAGCACCGGCTCGAACGCTTGAATGCCGAGGCGGTGAAGGGTTGGGGCGCGGTTCAGCATCACGGGATGGTCTTTGATGACTTCCTCGAGGATGTCCCAAACGATCGGTTCCTGCTGCTCCACCATTTCCTTGGCTTGCTTAATGGTGGTGCAATGTCCGGTTTGTTCGAGCCGGTGATAGATGAATGGCTTGAAAAGTTCGAGCGCCATCTTCTTGGGCAGACCGCATTGGTGCAGCTTGAGTTCCGGTCCAACCACGATAACGGAACGGCCCGAGTAGTCGACGCGCTTGCCCAGCAGGTTCTGGCGGAAGCGGCCCTGCTTGCCCTTGAGGGTGTCAGACAGCGACTTCAGTGGCCGGTTGTTGGCGCCACGCAGAACGCGTCCGCGGCGTCCGTTGTCGAAGAGCGCGTCGACGGCTTCCTGCAGCATGCGCTTTTCATTGCGCACGATGACTTCGGGCGCGTGCAGGTCCATCAACTTCTTCAGCCGGTTGTTGCGGTTGATGACGCGGCGATACAAATCGTTCAGATCGGAAGTGGCGAAGCGGCCGCCGTCCAGAGGAACGAGTGGGCGAAGCTCAGGCGGAATGACCGGGATTACATCCAGGATCATCCAGTTCGGCTTGTTGCCGCTCTTGCGGAAGGCTTCTACAACTTTCAGGCGCTTGGCGTACTTGAGGCGCTTCTGCAACGAGTTCTCGTGCTTCATCTTCTCGCGCAGTTCGGTGGACAGGCCTTCAATGTCGACGCGCTTGAGAAGTTCTTTGATGGCCTCGGCGCCCATCATGGCTTTGAAGCCGGTGGGGCGGAACTGTTGATCGAGTTCGCGGTACTTGGTTTCGTCCTTGATGACTTCGTGATCTTTTACCGGAGCTTCACCCGGCTCAACCACTACGTAGGCTTCGAAATAAAGCACCGACTCGAGATCGCGCAGGGAGATGTCGAGCAAGTGGCCAATGCGGCTGGGCAGTCCCTTAAAAAACCAGACGTGCGAACAGGGCGATGCCAGCTCGATGTGTCCGAGGCGCTCGCGGCGAACTTTGGACAATGTGACTTCGACACCGCACTTGTCGCAGATGACCCCGCGGTGCTTCATGCGCTTGTACTTGCCGCAGAGACACTCCCAATCGGTTACTGGGCCGAAGATGCGGGCGCAGAACAGGCCGTCGCGTTCCGGCTTGAAGGTGCGATAGTTAATCGTCTCCGGTTTCGTGACTTCGCCATGCGACCAGCTCCGGATTTTTTCCGGAGATGCGAGGCTGATGCGGATAGCATCGAAATCGGCGATAGGGTTTGCCAGGTCAAAGGGGCTCGATCGAAACAAGGTGATCCTCGGCTTCCTGCGGAAGTACGCCCCCGCGGGCGGCTCTCGAAATCGGTCGCTAGTCGTTGGTCGTTCGTCGCTAGCGAAATCTCTTGATCCACAGCTTCAAGAGCAAGCGCTGTGAATCTGGTTCCAAAAATTCTAAAAGTGGCCTCGGCAGAAACGTAGCAAGCTACGTTTCTGCAGGCGGCTTAATCGGCTGCGGCCAGGGCCGGTTTCTTTTCGGTGGCCTTGATCAATTCCACATCGAGGCACAGCGACTGCAATTCGCGAATCAGCACGTTGAACGATTCCGGCACGCCCGGCTCCATGGCGGCTTCACCCTTGACGATGGCCTCGTAAATCTTGGTGCGGCCATAAACGTCGTCGGATTTCGCCGTCAGCAACTCCTGGAGAATGAATGCCGCTCCGTACGCTTCCAGCGCCCAAACTTCCATTTCTCCGAAACGCTGGCCGCCGAACTGCGCTTTTCCACCCAACGGCTGTTGCGTGATCAGCGAGTACGGACCGATTGAACGCGCGTGAATCTTGTCGTCGACCAAGTGCGAAAGTTTGAGCATGTAAATGTATCCAACCGTGATCGGCTGCTCGAACTTGTCACCAGTCATGCCGTCGTACAGATAGGTTTTGCCAGACTCCGGCAGCCCTGCCTGTTTGAGCAACGCCTTGATCTCGCTTTCTTTGGAACCGTCGAACACCGGCGAACCGGTGAAGACGCCTCGAGTCAGGGTCGGCGCGATTGCCATCAATTCCTCATCGCTGAGGTCGGTGATGGTGTCGGCCAACACCGTGTCCTTGAACAAGGCTTTGAGCTCGCGACGGATTGCGTCCTCGCGAGTGTTCTCGGCGAGCATTTGCGAGATCTTCTTGCCCAGTTCATGTCCCGCCCATCCGAGGTGGGTTTCGAGAATCTGCCCCACGTTCATACGGGAAGGAACACCGAGCGGGTTAAGCACGATTTCGACCGGCGTGCCGTTGTCGAGGTAAGGCATGTCCTCTTCCGGCAGAATGCGAGCAATGACACCCTTGTTTCCGTGACGGCCGGCCATTTTGTCTCCAACGCTGAGCTTGCGCTTCATCGCGATGTAGACTTTGACCAGCTTAATCACGCCCGGCGGCAGCTCGTCGCCCTTGGTCAGCTTGTCTTTTCTTTCGTTGACAATCTTCTTGAGCACGTCGATCTGACGCGAGGTCATTTCTTCGATCTCGTCGATTTGCTCGTTGACTCGTGGATCTTTGTCAGCGTATTTAATGCGCTTCAGGTTGCGGGTTGAAATGCGCTCAATGGTATCGCGATCGAGAACCGTGTCTTTCGTCAGCAGGCGCTTGTTGGTGCGTTCGTCGTGCAGGTCGGCCTGCACTACTTTGCCGCCGAGGATATTGTCCAAGCGCTTGAGGCGCTCGTCGGTCAGAATTCGGATTTCGTCCGAAAGGTTCCGTTCGAGCTTGCCAATCTGCGCAGCCTCGATTGCCTTAGCGCGTTCGTCCTTTTCTTGACCCTTGCGGGAGAAGATTTTCACGTCGACGATCACGCCCTCGATTCCGGGAGGGCAGTACAGCGAAGCATCGCGAACATCTCCGGCTTTTTCTCCAAAGATGGCGCGAAGCAGTTTCTCTTCCGGCGTGAGCTGAGTTTCGCCCTTGGGCGTTACTTTGCCTACCAGAATGTCGCCTTGCTTGATGCTGGCGCCGATGCGAATCACACCCGCTTCGTCCAGATTGCGCAGCATCGACTCGCTGACGTTGGGAATATCGCGCGTGACTTCTTCCGGCCCCAGTTTGGTGTCGCGCGATTCCAGTTCGTACTCCTCAATGTGAACCGAAGTGTAGTAATCCTCTTTGACCAGTTTTTCGGAAACGAGGATTGCGTCCTCGAAGTTGTATCCGCGCCATGCCATGAACGCGACGAGCACGTTGCGGCCTAGCGCCAACTCGCCGTGATCGGTGCAAGGACCGTCCGCGATCACCTGGCCTTTGGTTACGCGCTGGCCTTTGATCACGATCGGCTTCTGGTTGATGCAGGTGTTTTGGTTCGAGCGCTTGAACTTCATGAGCTGGTAAATGTCGCTACCAACTTCGCGGGAAAGCTGTCCGGGATGGTGCTCGCCCTCGACGCGCACGATGATGCGCTCGGAGTCGACGGAGTCGATAATGCCGTTGCGCTTGGCCAGAATGACGGCGCCGGAATCGCGCGCCGTGACTCCTTCCATTCCCGTGCCGACGATTGGAGCTTCGGCGCGCAATAGAGGAACCGACTGGCGTTGCATGTTCGCGCCCATCAGCGCGCGGTTAGCGTCATCGTGCTCAAGGAAGGGCACAAGCGACGCGGCTACGGAGACCAACTGCTTCGGACTGACGTCGATGTAGTCCACGTCGTCGCGGCTGACCAGCACAAAGTTGCCAGCCTTACGGGCGTTGACCAGATCGCCGACGATGCGGCCCTTTTCGTCGAGTTCAACGTTCGCCTGCGCAATGACGTGCCGGTCTTCTTCCCACGCCGAAAGGTAGAAGGAGAACGGCTCGATCTCGGCTGGCTTTTTGCGGCGATCCTTGATCTCGGCATTGATCTTCTCGATCTCGTGCTTCTCCACGTGATCGCCGACTTTGAGATCGCTATCACCCGCATTCACTATGCTGATGTAGTCGATCACGCGGCCACTTTTTACGCGGCGGTAGGGCGACTCGATGAAGCCGTAGTCGTTGATGCGGGCGTAGCAGCTCAACGACGAAATCAGTCCGATGTTCGGACCTTCCGGCGTTTCAATGGGGCAGATGCGTCCGTAGTGCGTAGGGTGGACGTCGCGGACTTCGAATCCGGCGCGTTCGCGCGACAGACCGCCCGGCCCAAGAGCCGAGAGACGCCGCTTGTGGGTAATTTCCGAAAGCGGATTGGTCTGATCCATGAACTGCGAAAGCTGGGACGACCCGAAGAATTCGCGGATGGCCGCCATTACGGGCTTGGCGTTGACCAGGTCGTGCGGCATCGCCGTCGACATTTCCTGGTACACGCTCATCTTTTCTTTGATGGCGCGTTCCATGCGGACCAAGCCGATGCGGAACTGGTTTTCCATCAACTCGCCGACCGCGCGGACGCGTCGGTTGCCAAGGTGATCGATGTCATCGACCGAGCCAATGTTCTTGCGCAGCTTGAGCAGGTAGCCGATCGTGCCGTAGAAATCTTGCGGCTCCAGGGTACGGTTTTCCAGTTTCGTGGCATCCTGATTCTCGAACAGCTTGATGTTGAACTTCAGACGGCCCACGCGCGAGAAATCGTATTTGCGGGGATCGAAGAACATCCCGTGGAACAATGCCGTGGCCGTATCCAGCGTCGGCGGATCGCCGGGACGCAACTTGCGGTAGATTTCGATCAGCGCTTCCTGCGGCGTCTTCACCGAGTCGCGCTTCAACGTCTGGCTGATTACCGTGCCAACATCGTCGCGCTCGGGGAAGAACAAGCTGAGCTCGACCACGCCAGATTCGAGAATCTTGGACAGTTTGTCGGCGGCGAGCTCCGAATTGGCTTCGAGCAGCACTTCGCCCGTGGTCGTGTCCACAACATCTGCGGCAACCCACGCGCCTTCGAGGTCGGAAATGTCGACTTCGATTTCGCCGATCTTTGCCTTCTGAATTTCTTTGAGGGTCGCGGCATTCAGCTTGCGTCCCGAGTGCGCGATCTCTTCGCCCGACTTGTTCTTGATGCTATGCGCGAGCTTCATGCCCAGCAGGTTGGTGGCTTTTTCGCTGTTGGGATCGAGCGTCCAGAACAGCTTCTTGTCGCGAATCACCAGGCGGTCGACGGTGTAGAAGGTGCGCAGAATGTCTTCGCCCGATCGCAGGCCGAGGGCGCGCAGAAAAATCGTTCCCAGGAACTTGCGCTTGCGGTCGATGCGCACGTAGAGGACGTTTTTCTGGTCGTATTCGAATTCGACCCACGATCCGCGGTAAGGAATAATCTTGCCGAGGAAGTAGGTACGGTTGTTCGCGGTCTCGAAGAAAACGCCCGGCGAACGATGCAACTGGCTGACAATGACACGTTCCGTGCCATTGATAATGAAGGTGCCGTTCTGCGTCATCAGGGGGACGTCGCCGAAGAACACTTCCTGTTCCTTGATGTCGCGAATGGAGCGATTGCCGGTCTCCGCGTCTTTGTCGAAGATCGTAAGACGCATCGTTACCTTGAGCGGGGCCGAGTAGGTCATGCCGCGCTCTTCGCACTCGCTCACGTCGTACTTCAATTGCAGCCCAACCGGGTCGCCGCACTTGTTGCAGAAGTCAGGCGTGTTGGCGTTGTAGGTGCCGCACTTGCTGCACAGGACATCGCCGGGGTGGAACGGATCGGTAACGATGGTGTTGCCGCAGTTCTTGCAAGTGGAGCGCAGGTGGTGCAGGCCCTTCAAGTGGCCGCACTTGCACTCCCAGTTGCCGATGGCGTAGTCGACGAACTCGAGTTGCGAGACGTTGCGGAAATCCGTGATCGGAAACACCGACTGGAAAACCGCCTGCAAGCCGCCGTCGTCGCGCTCACTGGGCAAACGATCCATTTGCAGGAAGCGGTCGTAGGAACGCTTCTGCACTTCGATCAGGTTCGGAATCTGGATGGTTGCTGGAATTTTGGAGAAATCAAAACGTGTGCGGAATCCATTGCTCTTTGACATTCGGATACTCCCAAACTTTCATGCGCAGCGTCGCTGCGACAAAACCGCGGAATGTGAGGGCGCGTCAGCCGCGCCGCGGTACTCTCATGAACCAATAAAATGGCAAAGACAGGTATGCGCCCGCAGGGACATGACTCCCCGTAGGCGCCGATTGCAGCGCTTGGCCTCTGTTGAAATGTGTCGTTTCCGCGCCAGTATTTAAAGGCCTGTTCCTGTCCCGCCCTGCCCGCGGAACAGTCTGCCAACTCGTGTCAGCGACCACGCCCCCGCTTCCTGGGCTCGTTACATCGGATGGTCGCAGTCACTCTATGAAGCAGGAAGCGGCGTTATTGATATAGATGATACCACCGTCGCAAACGCTTCACCAGAGACAAAAAGACAAATAATGGACGCCGGGCATACTCGCCCGGTTGGACGGGCAAGGCACCCGTCCTCCATCATCCAAACTTTACTTCACCTCGACCGTCGCTCCGGCCTCGGTGAACTTCTTCTTGATGGTTTCCGCCTCTTCCTTGGAAACGCCGCCTTTAATCTCTTTCGGGGCGCCGTCGACCAGGTCCTTGGCTTCTTTCAAGCCCAGGCTGGTGACTTCGCGGACGGCTTTGATTACATTGATCTTATTGGCGCCCACTTCCTTCAGGACGACGCTGAACTCGGTCTTTTCTTCCGCCGGAGCCGCTGCTGCTGCTCCGCCACCGCCGGCCATGATCATCGGAGCCGCGGCCGCCGCCGAGACGCCGAGTTTCTCTTCGAGCCGCTTCACCAGAGCCGCCGCATCGAGCAGCGACAGTCCGACAATCTGTTCTTCCAACTGCTGTAGATCCGCCATTTCATTTCTCCAATTTTTCCGTAGAAACATATCTAGCTACGTTTCTACCGTTATCGATTGCTGATTTTGTTATCCGCGGTCAAAGTTTCCAGTGCGACCAAGCCTCTGAACCGCCACGCCAGACACGCAGCAGAACCGAAACCGCGCAACCCTCGACTATTGATAACCAAACCCTTTTCGGACGGCTCTCACCGCCCCGAAACCTTGTGTGGCGCGGGCGCCCTCGCCCGCAATTCTCACTAAGCCTTTACGAAAGTCTTATCCTCAAGCGCCTTGCGGATGTATCGCATTAGAGTAATTGCCTTGTGTTCCGCCAGCAGCGTAGCCGTTCCTAAATCTTCAAGGCTCACCGGAAACTTGTATTTCGTCCCACTAACCTCGACTTCATAGAATGCGTTGCCCGCCCGGTAGAAGGAGAATCGTGCCACGTTGTTCTTCACGATATCCTTGATCTTCATCATGGCGTAACCGGCCACAGCCCGCGCCCTTAAGCTTCCTTAAACTTGCCCTTCTCCACGCCCTGGTTGATCACAACCGCAATGTCGCGTCCTACCGCATTCATCACCGTCACCAGGCGTTGCGCCGGCGCGTTCATCAGGAACAGGAGCTTCGAGTAAATCTCTTCTTTCGACGGCATCGTGGCCAGCGCCTGGATCTGATTGATCGAGATCACGCGGCCTTCGACGATCCCGGACTTGAAAGTAAACTCCGGATTGTCCTTCGCATACTTGGACAGCGCCTTGGCCAGCGCCACCGGGTCGCCGTGCGTGTACGCAATCGAAGTCACACCCGACAGGTTCTTCAACGCCTCTTCGACTTTGGTGCCCTTGGCCGCGCGTTCCGCCAGCGTGTTCTTCACCACCAGATACTTTGCGCCGGAAGACCGCAAAGTCTTGCGCAACTCGTAGTCCTGGGCTACGGTAAGCTTG
>DATNHO010000101.1:0-17668 GCA_035604895.1 Terriglobales bacterium
CGGATTGCGGTCATGCACGATGATCGGCTTGTCGTATTTTGCCAGTCGCAACCCGGCGACTAACGCGCCCGTGATGCGTCCTCCGCCGAGAAAGACGGTCGCTCTCAAGTCAGCTCCGCGCACGCCTGATCAGCCGCTTCGATCAGCGCTGCGACATCCGCTTCCGTGTGCGCTGTGGAGATGATCCAGTGCAACCCGTTCGAAGGAGTCATATAAATGCCGCGTTCCAGCAGCCGGTGAACGAATCGGGAGTAGCGCGCAGTATCGACGTAGGCGCAGTAATCGCGGTAATCGTGGATGGCATCGCGCCCGGTGAAATAGATCTGAAACATTGGTCCGAATCCCTGCACAACGGCTTTCACTTTGCGGCGTCGGAATACATCGCGCAACCCGCGAATGGCCGCATCGCCCACAGCATGCAGATTGCGATAAGTATCGTTGCGTGACAACAGGTCGAGGCTCGCGGCGACAACTTTCATGGTGAGCCGATGTCCATTAAACGTGCCGTAGTGCAGCACCATGTGATCGCTCCAGCGCATGCGATCCAAAATCGATCGCGGACCCGCGACCGCCCCGACGGGAAATCCCGCGCCGAGTGCCTTGCCAAACGTGCTGATGTCCGGTTGGATTCCGTAGTACTCCTGGCAACCACCGGGAGCGTAGCGAAACCCAGTGACGACTTCGTCGAGAATGAGCAGCACACCGTACTCGTGCGTTAGTTCGCGAAGGCGCTGCAGATAGCCCTCGCGCGGCGGGATGCATCCCATGTTCGCCATGATTGGCTCGGTAATGACGGCGGCCAATTCGCGTCCATGCTTTTGCATGACGCGATCGAGAACCGCGATATCGTTCCACGGTGCCAGCACGACATCGTCAAAGGTTGCGGGCGGAATACCTTCCGAGTCGGGGATTCTAGCGGGATTTTCCCGCTGGCCCAATTGTTCTGATAGGTGTCCGTGCGCGTTCAACAGAAAAGGGTCGTACCAGCCGTGGTAGTGGCCTTCGAACTTCAGGAACTTGGTTCGACCCGTGTGTGCGCGCGCCAGGCGCAGCGCCAACATGGTTGCCTCGCTGCCAGTGTTGGTAAACCGCACGACTTCCGCCGACAGAACCATGCGGCAGAATCGCTCCGCCGCCTCCACTTCCGCGGACGTCGCGGCCGCGAAGTGCGATCCTTGTGCCATGGTCTCGCAAACGACGGACACCAGCTTGGGTTGGGCATGACCGTGGATAAGAGCGCCGAACGACATCATGAAATCCACGTATTCGTTGCCGTCGGCATCCCAGATGTGAGAACCGCTGCCGCGTTCCACAAAGAGGGGGCCAGGCGCGTAGGTGGCCTTGCCGCGCGACGGCGAGTTCACACCTTCGACCAGGGATTGTTGTGCGCGCTCGAATAACTGCTGGGAACGAGCCCGGGTTTTAGTGACCTGCGTCATTCAATTCAATTAGTCCGCGATGCCGCCGCCGTCCACGACGAACGCTGTGCTGGTTTACGATCCCGCTAGCCCTCCACCATCGACGACTAAAGACGTCCCGGTAACGAATGAAGAAGCATCGCTTGCAAGGTACAGCGCAGCTTGTGCGATTTCTTCCGGCTTGCCAATTCGTCCTAACGGGCGGCGTGCCGAGTCTGCGAGGAAAAGGTCTTCCCGCTCGCCCAGTTGCTGCGCTTCATTGCGCAGCATACCTGTATCGGTGTCGCCGGGACAAATGCAGTTCACGCGAATCTTTTGTGGGCCGTGGTCGATCGCCATGGCCTTGGTCAGAAGTACGACCGCACCTTTCGATGCACAATAAACAGCGGCGCGTGGCCCTCCCACCAGGCCCCAGCCGGAAGCCGTATTGACGATGGAGCCGCCGCCGGCTCTTGCCATGATCGGGATTACCTGCCGTGACATCAGGAAAATCGACTTCACATTCACCGCCATTACCCGATCCCAATCTTCCTCACTGAGTTCGACCACCGAAGCGCGGCGCACGATTCCGGCGTTATTGAAGAGCACGTGAATACCGCCAAACTCGCGCACGGTTCGTTCCACGGCACGTTGGCAATCAACGGCCCGGGTGACATCGGCCTGCTCAAAGATTGCCCTGCCACCGTTTCGAACAATTTCCGCAGCGACGGATTCTCCGGCTCGGTTGATGTCAGCGATGGCAACCGCGGCGCCCTCGTGGGCAAAAAGTAACGCTGCCGCGCGTCCAATACCGGAAGCGGCGCCGCTGATGAGAGCAACTTTGTCCGTTAGCCTTGGTTGCATCTGTGCCTTCGGAATTCACCTGAGAACAAACTATCGGCTGGCCAGCCCGCCCGTGGTTTCAGCACCGTCGATTGTGTACACATGGCCGGTCATGTACGCGGCGTCGTCTGACGCGAGGAACGCAAATAGGGCTGCGATCTCTTCCGGTTTCGCGTGCCGCCGCAGCGGAATCTTACGATTTACTTCTTCAAGCATTGCATCGGTGTATTCGGCACGCTGCATGGGTGTGAGCACGTAGCCGGGGGCGACCGCGCAAACCCGAATCTTGGGGGCAAGCTCGAGCGCCATCGAGCGGGTCAGCTCGATCACGCCTGCTTTGGTTGCATTGTAGTCCGCATAATATGGATAACCCATAATGCCATTGGTCGAAGCGGTTTGCAGAATGATCCCGCCGTCGCGCTCCCACATGTGCCGGGCAGCGGTCTGCGCCACGTAGAACACGCCGGTGAGGTTGACGGCGACCACTTTGTCCCACTCGTCTGGAGTGATTTTAAGAAAATCGTGGCGAATGCTGATGCCAGCGTTATTGATCAACACATCGACACCACCCATGATGCGCACAGCATCGTGCAACGCTTGTTGCACCTGCTTGAGGTTGGAAACATCTGCATCGACGATTCCAGCCAGCCGCGGTATCGTCTTTCGTATTTGCTCACGCGCCTTGGCATCGCGGTCGAGCACGCATACTGCTGAGCCTTCCTCCAGGAACCGCGCTGCCGTAGCCGCGCCAATTCCGCTGGCACCGCCGGTGATGAGTATGCGCTTCCCTTTTAATCCTCGCATGCTTTGGTCTCCGGTTCAGCAAGTGGTTTCAGAACAGCGATGGTACGAGCGGCCCAGAAAAGAAATTAGTTCGGAGTTGCCGGTTCTCGGTCTCAGTTGCTAAATGGGTTTTCCGCGAAAGAAATAAACCAGCTCGATAATCAGAATGATTACGACCATGAGCTCCAGCACAAAGGCGCGGCTCTGATTGAACTGATCCACCATGAAGCGATAAAGTTCTTCTGCGGTTTGCACCTTCTGCGTGACCAGGTCCTTGTAATCCGGCACGCCAACCTTGGACGCTGCCAGCTTGTACAGTCGCGCCGAAAACATGTCGCTGAGAAACTTGATGGCATTGTCGGCGTGCTCGGTGAGTTCGTTTACGTCGAGCAAGACCGTATGCAGCTTGGTGGCGGCGCGCGCCAAACGCCAGCGGGCCAGCATTCCCGTGCCCTCATCAAAGGACGCGTACACGCTCTCCAGTTCACGGGTGAGGAATTCATCATAATGGCGGAACTCGAGCAACTGCGAGTTGGCGTACTCCAGCAGCTGAATGGCGGTCTCTGCGCCCGCTTCCGTGTCGTATAGAAACGCGGCGTTCCAGCCGATTACCGCCAGGTCGTTAGGATAATAAGAAATGCGGGACTGGAGAATTTCGTTGCGTTCTCCATCAGAAAGCTGAGCGGTTTCTCCGCGAACGATCTGGGCAATTTGCGCTCCTTGAGTGGCAACCAGTTCAGCCACCGAAGGGGAACCGCTGATTTCGCGCACGTGGAAAATGAAGTAATCTTCGCTCAGCCAATCCGCATAAGGCTTGACCAACGCCGGAGCCGCGCGCTCGAGTTTCTGGCGGGCGATGCGTGAAGCGTGCCCGGCAAAATCCACATCCCAGACCCAGCGGCTGCCCAGACGAACCAATGTGTCCCAGTCGCCCGAAAATGGCAGCTCGAGCACCACACTCACCACGCCATAGTCATAAAACTTGATCTGGCCTTCCAGACGCTCACCGCTCTCGAGGACCAACGGATCAATCAGCTCGACGACAGGAGGTCGCTGATACCGAATGTAGCCCGGAGCTGGATGCTTCAGGGTAGGCTGTTGCAACGTGCGTGCTCCGAAAATCTCGCGGAGCTGGTCGAGACGGATCTCCTCGCAGACATCGAATTGAATCAGCACCAGAACCGAGCCGTGGAGCGAGGCATCGAGCGGCGGAGCCACTTTAGACTGGCCGGCGTCGGCGATGGTGAGTGCGGATTCGCTGTCCCGGATCATGGTTGAGGCCCGTTGGCGATTTAAGCGTCCACGGGATATCGTTATTCTCCCAGAATCAAGGCGGTCTGGCGAGACGTTCCGCCGGAAAGCTTTACTATCAGCAACTTAGATTTTTCGCGAAATTCGCTCGGACAATGCGTCCGGGGCGACAAGTGCATCGTGTGCTGCCATCTGAATCACCTCAGACAAGTGCAGCGACTGGCGGTTAGTACACTGCGCGATCTGCTCGCGGCAACTGAAGCCGTTCGCGATAATCAGACAGTCAGGCGAAGCCTTCCGAACCGCTGGCAGCAGTTCCAGTTCGCCGATTGCAACCGAGGTTTCGTATTTGTCCGCTTCGAAGCCGAACGCTCCGGCCATGCCACAGCAGCCTGGCGCTGGAGTTTGGAAGTCGATTCCCATCTTGCGAAGAACGGATTCTTCGTCAGTCATTCCCATCACCGACTTGTGATGACAGTGTCCGTGGACCAGGGCCTGCCGCGACAACTTCGGCAATTGGAAGTGCTTCGCCTTTTGCTCCAGAAACTCACTCAGCAAAAAAGTTTGCTGTGAAAGGCGGTGGGCACGCACATCCTTAGGAAACAGATTCAGAAGCTCGTCGCGAAATACAGCGGCACAACTCGGCTCCAGGACAACGATCGGAGTGCCTTGTTCGATCTCGAGCTTCAGCGCCTCAAGAATTTTGAGCAGGAGATTCTTCGCTCGATCTAACATCCCCCAATCGTAGAGTGGTCTTCCGCAGCACAGTTGGACTTTCGGGAGGATCACGCGGCAGCCAGCCGACTCCAGCACCTCAACCGCAGCCGTTGCCGTATTCGGCAAAAAGTAGTTGTTGAATGTATCCGGCCACAGCAGTACCGGTGCGCACTCAGAATTGCGAGCTTGCCGCCGGCTGAACCAATTACGAAACGTTTGCGGGGCGAAGGCGGGAATACTGCGCTGCTGCGGAATACCTGCAATCAATTTCGCGATATCGCGCAAAAAGGGCAGTTGCGTAGTCAGATTGGTCATTGATGGAGCCTTGGAAGCGAGCCGGGCCCATGTGGCGATGTTGCCGAAGGCGTAAGCACTGCGCGGACGGCGTCGTCCTTCGTAGTAGTGTGACAAGAATTCTGCTTTGTACGTGGCCACGTCCACGCCGACAGGGCAGTCGCTCTTGCATCCTTTGCAAGCAAGGCACAAATCGAGCGAGTCTTTCACGTGCTGGTCGTGCCAGCCATCTCGAATGACATCGCCCTTCGTCATCTCCCACAACAAGTGAGCTCGACCGCGGGTTGAATGCTCTTCCTCGCGAGTGACCCGGAAGCTGGGGCACATGACGCCGCCTTCATCGTGGCGGCATTTGCCCACGCCCACGCAGCGCAAGGTTGCGTGGGCCAGGCTGCCGTGATCTTCAGGAAACTGAAAGTGCGTCTGTGGTTGCCAAGGCTTGTAATCCGCGCCCAGTCGCAGATTCTCATCGAGCTTGTAAGGCTCAACTACTTTGCCTGGATTCATCTTCCAATCCGGGTCCCACAGCGCTTTGAACTCGCGGAAAGCCTGGACCAATTCCGGACCGAACATTTTCGGCAACAACTCGGCGCGCGATTGCCCGTCGCCGTGTTCGCCGGAAAGCGATCCACCATAGCCGATGACCAAGTCGGCGGCTTCTTCCACGAACTTGCGGTACTTGGCGATACCTTGCTTCGATTCCAAATCGAAGTTGATCCGCATGTGTACGCAGGCGTGCCCGAAATGTCCGTAGAGCGCGCTGCGGTAGCCATAGCCGTTCATCATCTTCTGCAGATCGCGCAGATAGCTGCCGAGCTTGTCGGGAGTGACGGCGGAATCTTCCCAACCCTCCCATCCCGGCGGTTCGCCGGGCACGTGGGAAGTGGCTCCCAGAGCCGACTCCCGCACTTCCCAGACTCGCTTCGCTGCCCGCTTATCGGTAAACAGTTGCATCTGCGGCGGAGCAGGAGTGCTGCTCAGAGATTGCATGAGTGCGCGGGCCTGCGACTCAGCCTCCGCGGCGGTTGTCGCGCCGAACTCGGCGAGCAACCAACCGCCGCCCGGAGGCAGCAGAGCCAATCCTTCTAAGTTCAATTTCTTTCGCTTAGTGAATTCGACCAGCAAGTCGTCAACGCCTTCGAGGCCGATCGGGTGTTGAGCCATGACCTCGGGAACGCGATCGGCGCATTGAAAGATGTCGGGATATGCGATCACCAGAAGAACGCGTTCGGGCGGGCTTTCTACGAGCCGGCACGAAGCCTCAAGCACCGTCACGCACGTGCCTTCCGACCCCACTAATGCGCGCGCGACGTGGAAGCCGTTTCCAGGAAGCAGATAATTCAGGTTGTAGCCTGACACCCGGCGCGGAATATTGGGATAGCGCTCTTGGATGAGATCGGAGTATGTGTCGCGCAGCCTTTTTAGCCCTGCATAAATCTCGCCACGACGATCACCCTCGCCAATGATCTTATCGAGTTCGACCTCACTCGTCTGGCCCACCCTTATTCGCAGGCCATCGTAGGTGAGGACCTCCAAGTCCTCGATGTTGTCATCCGTCTTACCCGCCATCACCGAGTGCACACCGCAGGAGTTGTTTCCAATCATGCCGCCCAGCGTGCATCGGTCGTGGGTTGCGGGATCCGGCCCGAACGTGAGATGGTGCTGTTCCGCGGCACTGCGCAGACGATCGAGGACAACGCCCGGCTGAACTCTCGCAATACGTCGCGCGGGATCGACCTCGATAATGTTGTTCATGTATTTCGTGAAGTCCAGGACCACGGCGACATTGCAACATTGGCCGGCAAGCGACGTCCCTCCGCCCCGACAAAGGATGGGCGCTCCATATTCACGAGCCAGCGAAATGGTCGCGATGACATCATCATCATCGCGGGGAAGAACCACGCCGATGGGGACCTGGCGATAGTTGGATCCGTCGGTGGCGTAGAGAGCGCGGCTGCTGTCGTCGAAGCGCACGTCGCCACGCACATGACCACGCAGAGCGGAGGCAAGTCCGTTCGCATCCACCACGGCAGATTTGGCAGCACGGGCGAGCTCGACGAAATTGTTTGGCATGCGAGCGGGAGGGTTAATCGGAAGAACTGTCGCCGATCATATTTTTTCCACTCACAGTTGCGATCGCAATGCGAGTCTTACCGTCTTCCGGATCAATGCGAATCGTGATTATGTTCTTCTTATCGGTGGACACGATCGTGTAGTGATTTTGATCTTTAGTCGTGACGTTGCCATTGGGAACTCTCGACGAGTAAAACGCCAACACCTTTTCCGGGGAATCGTCGCTCTCAAACTCCGCTTCGACGGTGTGCATTCCTCCGATCATTGCAGTATTGCCCTTCAAGACACGCGCGCCAGGATAGGGATCGATACCGAGGTTGCGCGCAGCTTCATCGGGATTATTCGTGCTCTGGACTGTGCCGAAGGGAGTTTCCACTCGAACGTTGCCGTCTTTGTTTTGTATGTGGCTATTGTGGGCGATGCGCCGGACGACGAAAGTAAGTGTCCCGATTCCAAGAATGCCGAGCGCGATAATGACGGCTACGACAATCAAGATTATCTTGAGCGCGTTGTTCCCCTGAGACGGCGGAGCGGGAGCGGAAGGAACAGCCAGTGGAGCGGCCGCGGACACCGGAACGGCGGACCCGCATTTCGGACAGAATCTTGCGCCCGCATCCAGAGTTGTGCCGCATGAATTGCAGAAAGCCATTTGGTTACCTCGTTCACTCAGCCCGGGCAAAACTGTTCAGAGAACGGAGTATATCCCAAAGCACCCGGCATTAGGCGGCGCAGGCCGCTTTAGCTCAAAAGCCGCGTGGCGTAGTCGGCCATGCTGAGTGCCAGCAAGAGGAACAGCCAAAAAATCGCGGATACGATGACGATCTTTGTAAGTTTTTCGCTGGTGTACTTCACGTGCATGAAGAACAGAACCACGAGCAGAGCCTTGAATGTGGCAATGACAAGCGCCACGATCGTGTTAAACGGCCCCAGGTCGACAAAGGAAACCGCAGCGGTAATAACCGTCAAACACAGCAGGACAATCCAGATCGTGTAATAGAACTTGCCCGACATTATGTGTTCAGACATGGCGGTTACCTCAGCGGCTTTCGATCGATTAAATAAAGGAGCGGAAAAAGGTAAATCCAGACAATATCCACAAAGTGCCAGTACAGACCGCCCATTTCTATGGGTGTGTAATATTTCGGAGTGTAACGTCCCTTCCATGCGTAGAAAGTCAGAAAAACGAAAATGCCCACACCAATAATCATGTGGAGCGCGTGCAGCCCGGTCATCGCGA
Source organism: Terriglobales bacterium (assembly GCA_035604895.1). Classification (GTDB taxonomy): domain Bacteria; phylum Acidobacteriota; class Terriglobia; order Terriglobales; family Acidobacteriaceae; genus JABDBE01. The sequence goes on from DATNHO010000101.1 coordinate 8,596, forward strand.
AGTATAACGAGAAGTAAATCTGTTCGTGCTGCTGGTCGATGCCGCCGTTTGAGTAGGGAGGCTTTTCAAGATCGCTGGCGTTGAATGAACGGCCGGGGATGTGGTGCTCTTTATATTTGTCATACCACTCGACCCCCTTGATCCCTAGGAAAGCGAATCCAAACACGATGGTCAGCAATAACAAAACGACCAGCAATTTGCGCTTGCCCATTTGCGCCGCACGTACGCCAAGAGCTACTGTCAAGCTGCTGCAGATCAGGACGGCCGTGTTGATCGTGCCCAGCCAGATGTCCAGGCTGCGGCTGCCGGCGGCAAATTCGTTGTAATACCAAAAGCGATAGATCAGGTAGGCACAAAACATGCCGCCAAAAAACATGATCTCGGTCGCGAGAAACAGCCACATGCCAAGCGAGGCGGCGTCGCGTTGTTGTTCCGCGTCGACAAAGTGATGCAGCAGTTCCGGGCCGTGCTGCTCGACCGCGATCGGGCTATCGCTCAACCTGCACCTCCGCGGGAGCTGGGATCTCTTCGTAGTTGTAGGCTTCCCACGTTACTTCTGGAGCTTCATCGAAATTGAAAGTGGGCGGCGGCGACGAAGTCTTCCACTCCAAGCCAGCCGCGCCCCACGGGTTGTCCTCGGCAAGTTTGCCGTAACGCATGGACCACAGGAAATAGACCATGGGCAGAACATAGCCGACGGCAAGAATGGTCGAACCCGCAGTCGAAAGCACATTCAACACCTGAAATTCTGGAGGGTACTGCCAGTAGCGTCGCGGCATTCCCATGTAGCCAAGAATAAATTGCGGGAAAAATGTCAGGTTGAAGCCGACAAACACGAGCAGTGCCGCGAGCCTGCCCCATCCTTCGGGATACATGCGGCCGGAGATTTTCGGCCACCAGAAGTGCAACCCCCCGAGGTATCCCATGACGGCGCCCCCTACCATGATGTAGTGAAAATGGGCAATGATGAAATAAGTGTCGTGCACATGCACGTCGATTCCGAGGCAGGCGAGGAACAGCCCGGTCAGTCCGCCCATGGTGAACAAGCCGATGAAACCGAACGCATACAGCATGGGGGTGGTGAACGAAATCGAACCTTTATACATGGTCGCGGTCCAGTTGAATACTTTGATCGCCGAAGGCACCGCGACCAGATAGCTAAGAATCGAAAAGACGAGGGCCGCATAAAGCGAAATGCCGGCTACAAACATGTGGTGCGCCCAGACCAGAAATCCGAACACCGCAATCGCAATGCTCGACATGGCAACAAAGTTGTAGCCGAAAATGCGCTTGCGCGTGAAGCATGCAACCACTTCGCTCTCTACCGCCATCGCCGGCAAAATCATGATGTAGACGGCGGGATGGGAATAGAACCAGAACAAATGCTGAAACAACAACGGATCGCCGCCGCGGGTTGGATCGAAGATCCCAAGATTGAACGCACGCTCGAAGACCACGAGCAGAAGAGTGATCGCCAGCACTGGCGTTCCGAGCAACTGGATAATACTCGTGGCATAGTGTGCCCAAATAAACAAGGGCAGGCGCGACCACGTCATTCCCGGCGCCCGCATACGGTGGATGGTGACGACAAAGTTGAGGCCGGTGAGGATAGACGAGAAGCCCGCGATAAAGATTGCGATTCCTGCCTCAATGACTTTGGTGTTGCTGAACGCGGTGCTGAACGGTGTGTAAAAAGTCCAGCCGGTGTCCACGCCGCCGGTGACGATGCAGTGGATGTAAATCAGGCCAGCAATGATGTAGAGATACCAGCTCAAAAGGTTGATCCGCGGAAAGGCCAGATCTTTGGCGCCGATCATCAAGGGGACCAGGAAATTGCCCAGCACGGCAGGGATCGAAGGAATCAAAAAGAAAAAAATCATTACTTGCCCGTGCATGGAGAAAAGCTTGTTGTAGGTGTCCGCCTGGACCAGGTCACCTGCTGGGGTTAACAATTCCAACCGGATCAGCAGAGCGAAGAACCCTCCGACAAAAAAGAAGAACGTAATCGATATCAGATACAGCAGCGCGATGCGCTTGTGGTCCGTGGTCAACAGCCACGAACGAATGCCGTATTCCTGATTCAGATAGTGTTCGCGTTCGGCAGTAATTGCTGCAGTCGCCATTGCTATTCCTTAAGGATTCTGCGATCTATTTCCGGCGGGAGCAAGGCCAGGCGTGCCTGCCGCTCCCGCTGGAGACGGGCTCAATGACTTGACGTATGCCACCAGGGCTGTCAGTTGCTCTTCACCCACGAGGCCCTGAAAAACCGGCATGATCGGCTTGAATCCACTCACGATCTTCGCGCTTGGGCTCAAGATCGATTCGCGGATGTAATTCTCATCAGCCACAACCGTTCGTCCATCTTCCAGTTGCACGGGCTTGCCGAAGATTCCAACCAGATTGGGTCCGCGTCCTTGCGTATCGGAGCGGTGGCAGGTGGGGCACCCTAATTGCTGGAAGAGGCTTTCGCCGCTGGCTGCGAGCGATCCCGTTGTGCCACCGCCGGAAAGCCAGGCTTCGTATTGGGCCGGTTCCATGACCACTACTTGTCCGATCATGCCCGAGTGCATGGTGCCGCAATATTGCGAGCAAAAAAGATGATAAACGCCTGGCTTCGTAGCCCTGAACCACGCCGTCGTGTAACGGCCCGGTATCACGTCCTGCTTGATGCGAAAGGCAGGAACGTAGAAGCTGTGAATCACGTCCTGAGAGGTCATAATGAGTTTGACATCACGACCCACCGGCACATGCAGTTCGTTAATCTCGCGCTGACCCTCCTGATGCTGGAGTTTCCACATCCACTGTTTCGCGACGACATAGACTTCGGACGCGCCACGAGGTGGCGTTCGCTCGTTGAAGTAAATGACCGCGCCCCAGGTGAAAATGACCATGAAGATGGCCAGGGGAATTATCGACCAGGTAATTTCCAACGCGGACGAGCCTTCGATCTGCTCCGCTTCGATCCCACGGCGGCGCCGATATCTGGTCGCAAACAGCAGGATCATGGCGAAGATGGCCAGGCACATGAACGCGGACAGCGCCAGCAGGAAAATATAGAGCGCGTCTACGTTGCCGGCCCCGGTGGAGGCGCGTACTGGCCAAAGTGGAAAGTTGTCGAACATAAATTAGTCGTTGGTCGTTGGTCGTTCGCTGCTGGCCATCGTTCGCTGACGAGCGACGGTCGTTGGGCCCATACGGAACATCACCACGAGAAATGCGCCCAAGATCAGGATCGTCGCGCCTGCCGACAGTTGCAAAACCCTGCTTATAATTGCTCCGTATTTTCCCGTGTCCGGGTCGTAGTGATAGCAGTAGAGCAACACTTGATCGACCACAGTACCGATTTTATTTTCGGATGCCTGAATCAATCCCAGACGCAAGTCTTTCGGTGCAAACTCCACTCCGTAATAGTATTGAGCGATCTTTCCCTCGGGCGTCAGCACCATGATCGCGGTCGCATGAGCGAACTGGCCACTCTTGGGGTCGTACTGATACTGGAAGCCAACGGCTTTGGTAAGCGCACCTATCGAAGTAGCTGGCCCACTCAGAAAATGCCAGCCTGCAGCAGCGCCAGGCCGCCCGTAGCGCTTCAGATATTCGGCCTTTTTTGCAGATGCCATTTCCGGCGTTTCTTTGGGGTCAAAACTCACGGTGAGAACGTCAAACTCTTTCCCGACGTCGAACTTCAACACGCGCAGGGCGCTTTCCAGACCGTTCAAGACTTCTCCGCACAGCATCGGACACTGGTAATACACCAGATTCAAAATCATCGGCTTCTTGCCGAAATAGTCTCCCAACTGGACCGCGTTTCCGGTCTCGTCGTGAAACGTGAGCGCGGGTGGGATCTGCTCGTTCAAATGCTGTTCTATGCCGACATTCTTCAAGCCTGGTGGCCGCACATTCGCAGGCGGCGACATGATGCCCTGCGTCATTCCCTGTCCCAACGCGGGCAGGGTGAGGACGCAGACTGCCAACGCGGCAACCAAGTTCGATCTTATGGCGCTGAGCACAGCTGCATTCCCTTCCATCACTTTGGCGGCTGCGACTTTTTCTGACTCGATCTGCCGCTGGTGTCCGAACGTTCCGCCGCTTGATTCGCTATGTTCACCGCAGAGGACGGAATCGTTCCCGCCATCGGCGTTGTCGGCAATCCTCGTTGCGCGAGCAACTGCATTGCACGCTCAATCGGGATGTGAACCACGCCAGTCTTTTCGTCGATCCACCCGTAACTGTTTAAGGTTTGCTCTTCTTTCAAACGGAAACCCTTGATCTCAACGCGCTCGTTCCGCTCCAACCGCGGCTGAGGGAATTTCGTAATCTCTTCCTGTGAAACGATCCGGGTGTCGGTTTCCGCTTGCTTCACCAGCGGACTTTGCTGAGGCTGGTGCGATCGCTGTCGAGCGTCCATGAAGTCATAGAAACCCCACACCACGAAATAAACCAGTACGCCACCCACCGCCAGACTGATCAGGAATGCGAATACGCCCTGTGCGGCCAGGTCTTGCCGCTCATAGCCCTCTTCCGAGTTCCCGTGCTTTGTCTCTTCAATCATGTGCCGGTTCCAGTACTTCGTTCGCGGATACGTCATACGCCGGTAGAAGCGGCAGGGAATTCAGATTATGGAAAAAGTAAGCCAGCCAAAAGCCGCCAATGGCAACCGGGACTACGACGTCCGCCAACGTAACGGTCAACGTTGTTGAAAAATTTGGCTCGATAATCCAGAAAAGATCCAGATACCGCATCACCATGATCCAAACCGCTAACCAGACCAATCGTCGTATGTCCCGCTTAAACGGGCGCGATAGCAGGAGAACGAAAGGCACGGCGAACTCAAACACTACCAGGGTCAATCCCACGAAGCCCCAGCCACCGTTCAAGCGCCGCATGTACCACGTAATTTCGTCGGGCAAGTTTCCCGCCCAGATAATCAACCACTGCGAGAAGGAAAAATAGGCCCAGACCATGATGAACGTGAGCATCCACTTGCCGTGGTCGTGCACGAAGCTGGGTTTTAGCAGCTCCGACATTGGTTTGTAGTTCACCAAAATGCGTTCGACCACGACGGCGAAGCACATTGCCGACAGCAACTCGCCGATCAGGATCAGCAAGCCGTAGATCGTGGAAATCCAGCTGGGGTCTATGGACATGATCCAGTCGATGGCAGCGAAGGAAATCGTGAAAGCGTAAAGGATCAATCCCGGTCCGCTGACCGCCTTGAAGCGGTCAGTATTATCTCGCGACGGCGGCTTGTCTTGTTCTCTCGACCATTTGGTGAGCAAGAATGACAGCAGATTCCAGATCGCCAGGTAAATCGCGGCGCGGACGACAAATCCTTGGACAGTGAGATAGGACTTCGTGATGTCCTGCAAATGCTCGCGAAGATGTTTGTCCGCGATGGAATCCAAAGGCCGCGCCCAGATGTAGAGTTTCGGCAGTCCGAACAGGATCGGAATAAACAGCAAGGCCATCAGAGGCAGGCAGCGCATCGCTGCTCCCAGAATTCTGCGGATAACCATGCCCCACCCGCCGCCGGTGAGATGCCGGATCATCAGGATCGCCATAGATCCGAGACCTACTCCGAGCCAGGCCATGTAGCCGAGGAGGTAAGCGCGGAAGAATTCATCCGGACGCAAGAACGCGAGGGCCAACGAGATTGCGGCAAAGACCAGACCGAAGAGCAACGAGCGTTGCTGGATGGTCTTGACTATCGGAGGCGCCATCAGGTCGAGGTTGTTATGGGCCGCGCTCATTTCGCGTCCTCTCCCTTTGCTGGTCCTTTTTCGTCTTCCGAACTGGACTGGAGTTCGGGCAGAGTAGCGCCAGAGCCTGGCTCTCCGCGGAACGCCGGCGCTTCCGAGGGCACTTTTTGTCCTGTGGGAACGTCGCTCATGGCCGCTCCCTGGCTCAACTGCAAAGCGCGGATATAGGCCACGATCGTCCAGCGATCCCTCGGCGGAATTTGCGATGCATACTCCGGCATTGCTCCGAATCCGTTGGTCATTACGTCAAAAAAGTATCCCAGCGGCGCTTTGCGCAAACGCTCGGTGTGATAAGACGGCGGCGCCCGAAAACCGCGCTGCACGATCATCCCGTTGCCGTCGCCGAGACGGGAGTGACAGGGAGCGCAGTAAATGTTGAAGCGCTCGCGGCCGCGGGCCAAAACATCGTCCGTCACAGGGAACGGCATATAGTCGCCGGGATTGTTGCCGAACTTGCCGGTATAGAAATATGAATCTTCATGCAATTGTCCGCGCGCGATGGTTCCTTCAACTGGAGGACGCGCCGAGCGCAGGTCGCCATAGAAGTCGCTCTTGGCCAGCGGTTTGAAACGGGGCTGGTCGTGCATATCCTGACGGCATCCGGACAGCGCAAGAGCAAGCAGCACTCCCAACGGCACGATTTTGATGAGGCTCCGCATGGCTCAGCTGGGCACCTCAGAAATCGATCGCGGTCCCAGGCTTTCCAGAAACCGTCTTGTTTCGCTCGCGCTGTATTTGGGATCGGTCGAGAACACGATCAGGAAGAACCGGTCTTTCGTAGCCAAGGCAAAGCGCGGCACGTTGAAAACAGGATGGTACGGCATGGGAAGGCCGTTCAAGGCCAGCATGCCAAACACGGCAAAGATCCCGCCAAACAGAATCGTCATCTCGAAGGTCACGATGATGAAGGCTGGCCACGAGTGATAGGGTTTGCCGCCTACATTTACCGGATAACTCACCACAGAAATCCAGTACTGCAGTGCGTAGGCGGATAAACCTCCCAGCAATCCACCGATCAGCACGACCAGCGGAACGGCGTTTTTGTGAAATCCCATCGCCTCCGCCAAACCTTCCACCGGGAACGGGCTGTAGGCGTCGATCTTGCTGTAACCCGCTTCGTGAGTTCGATGGGCTGCTTCAACCAGATAGGTGGCGGAATCGAACTCGGCCATGATTCCGTAAATCGGAGTGCGCTTCATTCTTTCACCTCCGCCTCCGGCAGCAGAGTGCGCATTTCAAAGATGGAAATCATGGGCAGGATGCGCACGAATAGGAACATCGCAGCCAGGAACATCCCGATGGTGCCGATGTAGGTCATCCAATCCCAGCGGGTCGGATAGTACATGCCCCAGGAAGAAGTCAGGAAATCACGGTGCAGGCTGACTACCACGATAATGAAGCGCTCCAGCCACATGCCGACGAGAATGACGCCGGAGATCAGGAACAATGCAACCGGGCTGGTTCGCAGTTTACGAATCCACAGCAATTGCGGGATAAAGATATTGCAAGCCAGCAAAGCGTAGTAGCAAGGGGCATAAGGCCCGTGCAGACGGTTCCAGAGCGTGAACCCATCGTAACGGTTGCCGCTATACCATCCCATGAACGCCTCGATGCCGTAGCCGTAGGCGACGATCAGCCCAGTAGCCAACATCACTTTTGCTGAATTTTGCAGGTGACGTTCGGTGATGAAGTCTTCAAGTCCGTAAAATTTACGGATCGGAATTGCCAACATCAGCACCATGGCGAAGCCGGAATAAATCGCCCCCGCGACGAAGTAGGGCGGGAAGATCGTGGTATGCCAGCCCGGTACGATAGCGACGGCAAAATCGAAACTGACGACGGTGTGCACGGATAACACTAGCGGGGTCGCGAGTCCGGCGAGCAGCAGATAGGCAGTCTCATAGCGATGCCAGTGCCGGGCAGAACCGCGCCAGCCCAGCGCCAACATTCCATAGATGATTTGCGCAGCCCGGTTCGTGGAGCGATCGCGCAGCGTGGCCAAGTCAGGAACCAGGCCGATAAACCAGAACAATAAGGAAATCGTCGCATAAGTGGAAACGGCAAAGACATCCCACACCAATGGGCTGCGGAACTGCGGCCAGTAGTTCATGGTGTTGGGATAAGGGAACAGCCAATAAGCCAGCCACGGGCGGCCGACGTGAATCAGAGGAAAGATGCCTGCGGCCGACACTGCGAACAACGTCATTGCTTCTGCGAATCGGTTAATCGAATTGCGCCAGGATTGCCGCAGCAACAGCAGGATGGCCGAGATCAGCGTGCCAGCGTGACCGATCCCGATCCACCAGACAAAGTTCACAATTGCGAAGCCCCAGCCAATGGGAATAGTTATGCCCCAGATGCCGACGCCTCGCGCAAACAAATATCCAATGGCGAACAACATCATCATGGTCAGCAGAAAAGCGACGCCGAAGCCAAGAAACCAGCCGTTCGAAGTAGGGCGCGTGAGCACAATCGAGCTGATCTTGTCGGTAACGGTACCGAAGGTGTATCCGGGCTCGATGACCGGCGCGTCTCCGCCGAGCGTCACGGGTTGTTTTGAATCTGCCATTTTCTCGGTCGTGTTCCGCTTAACTTTCCATCTCGGAATTCGGGTTGCGAATCTCGGCCAGGTACGTCGTTCGCGGCCGGGTGTTCAGATCTGCCAGCAAACTGTAGTTGCGCGCGATCGCCTTGAGCTTTGAAACCCGGCTGTTGGGGTCGTTGATGTTGCCAAACGTGATCGCATTGGCCGGGCAGGATTGCTGACAAGCCGTCTGCAACTCGCCATCTTGAATCTTGCGATCTTCGCGTTCGGAATCAATGCGGTGCTGGGTGATGCGCTGGATGCAATAAGTGCATTTTTCCATGACGCCGCGGCTGCGCACGGTCACATCTGGATTACGCATCATCTTGAGCTGCGGAGTCTCCCAATCCTGAAACAACAGGAAATTGAAGCGCCGAACTTTGTAGGGACAATTGTTGGAACAGTAGCGCGTCCCCACGCAGCGGTTGTAGACCATGTCATTCAGGCCTTCGGTGCTGTGCACAGTCGCGCCCACGGGACAGACCACTTCGCAAGGCGCATTCTCGCACTGCTGGCAGGGGACAGGCTGGAAGTACGCTTTGGGATTGTCGCGATCGCCCTGATAGTAGGCGTCCACGCGCAACCAGTGCATGTGTCGGCCGATCACGACTTGCTCCTTGCCGACGACAGCAATGTTATTTTCCGACTGGCAGGCGACAATGCAATTGTTGCAGCCCACGCAGGCGTTGAGATCAATCGCCATGCCCCACGCATAGGGTTCTTTCTCGTA
>DATNHO010000102.1:0-35521 GCA_035604895.1 Terriglobales bacterium
GCCGCACGACCGAGCCAAGATCGTCACGACTGCGTTCGTGCCCCACGGCATTGATGCGCACGAACCTCGCGGGCGTGCGAAGTTGCTTCTCCGTCTTCAGGCGCGTTGCCACCTGGTCAAGGCAGGCCGCAATTTGTTTGCGGGCGGCGTCCTTCTCCGCAGGAGCCACGCCATCTTCGATATCCATCATGACGGCGTCAACGGCAACCCCCAGCGATTTTTCAATCATGCGCTGGCGATTTCCGGGGACGAACATCCAGGAGCGCAATAACTCATTTTTCCGGTCCATGGTTTTGCAGCACCTCTCTCTGTTTATGATTTCTGAATCAATTGCTGGCAGGCCCGCGCCCGCCGGACTCTGGCTTCTTACCTTCCCGTTCGTCTAATACGACTTTGGCATTTTCAGTACGTTCTGGCCGACAAACGCCAGTATCAAATTGTTGTTCACCGGCGCTACGGTGAGGAGACGAGTCTCTCGAAACTTTCTCTCGACATCATAATCGCGTGCAAAGCCGTAGCCGCCGTAAGTGGTCAAGCAAACATCCGCGGCTTCCCAGGCGGCTTCGGAAGCCAGCAGCTTGGCCAAGTTGGCCTCGGCCCCGCACTTTTCCTTGCGGTCGAACTTAGCGGCGGCATCGAAGCGCATGAGATCGGCAGCCTCCACGTGCGCGTAGGCCTTCGCGATGGGAAACTGGACGCCTTGATTCGCGCCAATGGGCCGCCCAAAGACCACTCGTTCGCGCGCATACGTCGATGCGCGGTCGACGAACCAGCGGCCGTCTCCGATGGCCTCGGAGGCGACCAGAATCCGCTCCGCATTCCACCCGTCGATGATGTAACGAAAACCCTTGCCCTCTTCGCCGATCCGGTTCTCGACCGGGATCTCCACATCCTCGAAAAAGATCGTATTCGTGTGATGATTTACCATCAGGTCGAGAGGCCGGATTTGCAGGTTCCCTTTGACGTCCCGCATGTCCACGATGAACACGGAAATCCCCTGCGTCTTGTCCTGGACGTCGTTATACGGCGTGGTGCGAGCCAACAGCAGCATCAAGTCCGATTGTTTCGCGCGAGAGATGAAAATCTTCTGCCCGTTGACGACATAACGATCCCCCTTGCGAACGGCACGGGTCTCGATCCGCGTGGTTTCCGATCCGGCATTCGGTTCGGTGACGGCAAACGCCTGCAGACGCAACTCGCCCCGCGCGATCGACGGGAGATAGCGCTGCTTCTGTTCTTCGCTACCATGACGAAGCATGGTCCCCATCGTGTACATTTGGGCATGGCAGGCGCCGGAGTTGCCTCCTGAGCGGTTGATCTCTTCCAGGATGATCCCGGCTTCTGTGATCCCGAGTCCCGCGCCGCCATATTGCTCTGGAATCAAGGCGGCCAGATACCCGCTGGCGGTGAGTGCGCTGACGAAGTCTTGCGGATACGCTTCCTTCTTATCGACCTCGCGCCAATACGTGTCCGGGAAATCACGGCAAATCGCGTGCACATTCTCCCGGATTGCCTGAAGCTCTTCCGTCGTCGTTCCCATCTCATGTCCTCCGTGCTCGCGAAGTCGTCTTCCGGGCTTAGTCAAGCCACATCAGCTTGGCTGGATTGTCGTGGAGCATCATCCGAACCTCGTGCTCCTTGATGCCGAACGCGAGCAAGGCTCGAATGAACACTCGCATTCCATCAATGCTGTCCATGTGCAATACCTGGCCGAAGTCGCTGCCGATGATGCATCGCTCGGGTCCGATTGCTTTGATGGTGTTGATTGTCTCCATGGGATCGGCGACAGGCTGGTACAGGCTGGGTATCATAGGTTGGCAATAGGTCCCAACATAAACTCCCAAATCGGCAAGCTCCTTCATTTCATCCAGCAAGAGCTTGTTCAGTTCCAGCAAAGGATGATCCAGTGTGGCCCGGACCCCGAGTTCCTTCGCCTTCTTCGCGAGCGGCAGCAACTCCTTGAAATCGGTATGTCCGAATCCGATGCCGACCTTCTTTGCCGCGGCCATCTTCATGATCTCCGCCACTTCTGGCAACACCTCGCCAGAGTCGCTGACCAGTCGTACGCCACCTCGCTCCGGCTGTCCCGCGCCGCGCCAGAAGCCGAGTGACGTGAAGGTGGGGAACCAGATCATCTTAAAATTCGGATATTGCAGCGCTATGCGAATGGCATCAGGGTTCATCCCCAGACACGTCCCCGCTCCACCGTAGATTTCCACGCGGTGCGTCAATTCTCCCTTTTCGATCAAGTAGTCGATGTGTCGCTGGGCCAAATAGGCGGCGTTGCTACTGATGTTCCAGTGATCTTTGAATGCGAGCGCACGCATGCCCGCCTTGGAAGCATCGATGGCGATCTGAATCATGTCCTGAGAGCGATAAACAAAATCTGGGAATGCATGAATGTGGCAGTCGATCGCTCCTTCGAGAAGCTTGTTCTCGATTCCCGGATAAATCTTGAGCATTTCCGGGTTGTCCTTGAGCATCTGGTAGAAATAGTCTTTGGCATTGAGCTGGCGAACCCGCTCAACGGTAAGTACCCGGCCTACGAGAAGCTGTCGGGCCGCCTCTGCATCGGCAGCAAAATCGCACATGATCGTCTCCTTGTAAGAATAGGTTTATGAATTTCCCCACGCTTCTACGAATCGCCGGGCATCCTCGATAACCGGCTCGGTCACAGGAACGTACGGAACAATCAGTCGCGTGACACCAGCTTCCACAAAGGGTTTCAACCGATCTTTGATTTCCTGGATGGAAGTCGCGGGGATCACCGGCAACTTGTCCATGTAAGCGTCCGTGATTTTGGTGCTTGCGGCTTTGAATCCACCCGCCTTGAAAGCTTCCTGGACGGCGTTCACTTCTTCCTCGAATCCGGATGCCCTGAGCATGTCCTTGTAGTGGTCGGCGATGTTGTAGAAGGTCAGCACCTGCCGGATGCGCGACCTGGCCATGGCTCGATCCGGGTGCAGCGAAACCCGAACCTTCGCAATTATTTCAATCTTGCTTGGGTTGCGGCCTGCCTCGACAGCACCAGCGCGGACGCGGGCGGCGATTTCACGGATCGTGGCTGGCGTAGCCATGTTGATAAAGACCCCGTCGGAAATCCGCCCTACCAACCGCGTCATCTGCGGTCCCAATCCCGCAAGGTAAATCGGAAATGTTGGATGCGACGGTTTCCAGGAAAGCTGAAAACGTTGTCCGGTCGAGTAGATCTCACCCTGATATTCCACACGTTCGCCCGCGGCGGTTTTGCGAACGATCTCGATATATTCCTTGGCACGGCGCAGAGGACGATCAAAAGTGCCTCCGTGCCAGGCGGCGATCGTTTTGTTGGCCACTCCCAGGCCCAAGAGGAGCCTCCCGTCGGAGAGGTCCTGCAAGGTGGCAGATTGGATTCCCAGCGTGACAGCGCTTCGGCCGTAGATGTGATAGATGGCCGTCCCGAGCTTGAGTGTGCGAGTGCGCGCGGCAATACCCGAGAGCAAGATCAGCGGGTCCGTGCTGTTCGATTCCCCCTTCCAGAAAGCACCGAAACCAGCTTGTTCAATCAAGGGCGATAATTCCACGATCCCGCGAACCGGATAATGTGCGGCAGAGTTTAACTCGATGTCATAGACCATGATCGTTCCTCGCTTTCGGTACAATGGCAGGCCGATAAGGCTTGCCGCCCCTTACTTCAAATGTAAGCCTTTCGGGTCGATTTCCTCTCGCAACAAGCGCAACTCCTCGGCACTGGGAAGTGGCGTCGTTGGAATGTCGTTCGGGATGTGCAACGGGAATCCCGTATTTTCTACTAACTCTTCCAGTCGAATCCCCGGATGCAACGAGAGCAACGACACTGCATGTGTCTTCGCGTCAAATCCGAGAACAGCCATGTCGGTAATCACGCGGCTCGGACCGCCTCCGCGCAAATTCAACTCCTCCCGGCTGCGCCCGCCCACAAAGCCAGGACTAGTCAGGTAGGCCACGGCTAGAGGAAGTTTTCGTTTCTCGTGCCGCATGATCACGATTACACGTTTGGCCAGCGAGGCGACATCGTTTCCCCCGGCGCTGCCGTTCACATAGCGGATCTTGCCGGACTCCTGCTTCAAAAGCGTGGTATTGACGTTGCCGTAGCGGTCAAGCTCTAAAGCCCCTAAAAACCCCGCGTCAACCACACCTCGATGCAGGTTCATGCCCATCACATCCAGAAAGCCGCTCCAGCACGTGGCTCGGTAAAATATCCGGGAATCGGCCAATCCCACCGGCGTGTCTCTTGGAGCCGGATTCATCACTCCAACCTCAAGAAGAGCGGCAAGTCGCGGCGCGTGCGTGCGCTTGGCAAGCACGGTGGCCACTTCGGGCAATCCGAGCCCGACGATGATGACCTCACCGTCGCGGAGTTCTCTCGCTCCGGCAGCCGCCATAATCTCGGTGGCTCGGATATCGGGCAGTCTATTTCTGCTCTTCGTTCCTTCAGTCACCTGCATCGAATGGATCCTTTACTTCTCTGCGCTTCACTCTTCCGCTCAGTATCCTAGGATGGGATCGGCCCTTAATTCTTCCATCCGCCTCAATCCTCCGAGCTTTTCCAGGTATTCCCAATGGTCGCGGCAACCGAAAACGAAGGCCTTCAAATACTCCTTGAAGCGCTCCGGTTCCTTTGCGTGTTCTACGTACAGGCGCAAATGATCGGCATCGTAGTCGTAACAGCCAAAAACAGCGGTTGGCAACGCACCAAACGGTTGATGAATGACCGCCTCCACTCGGTGTCCCGGTATGATTGTCCTCTCAGGCGAGCGCTGGATATACTCGGTGGGAACAATCTCCTCCGCTACTACAACCAACCGGCGCCCCGCCTTAGCTTGCTCCTCATTCTCCCAGCGAGGTCCGTTGATCTGACAATTTCCCTCGCGGTCCGCAATCTGCACATGAACGAAGGACACGTCCGGCGTAAGCGCCCTCAACAAGACGTACTCCTCCCCGGTGAAGGGACACTTTGATCGCTTCACATTTTCGGCGCCCGGCCCCGCCTCTAAACGCTCCAAGATCTCGGAAGCAAGCAACGACTTGATGGGAATGAAAGAGAGACCCAGCGCTCCTGCCAAGTAGCGAAAGCAAACTGAAAGGCTGGTGTAGTCTTCGCAGTGTAGCGACTTTGTTTCGCGCGCGCGGTTCACGCAGTGGGCGGGGCCAAATCGGTCCAGCGACCCTCCACCCATGATCAAGTGCCTTACGAGACCAGCCCCGACTAGTAAGTCTGTATCGAGTCCCACAACTCCCTGGGAGACCGTCAGGTCCCGCTTCTGCTGCCGAATCAATTCGTGGACAACTGCAATTAGATTGCGGGCAATCGCGAAGCCGCCTAACGCAATGTGGCTTCCCGAAGGAATCGTGTGAACGACTTCGGAAACTGATTTGACTTTGTCAACCATACCCGAGGTACCCGCCTGTCTGTCGGTGCAGCCAGATCGTCGATCGGCGCGCTGCCGGGACAGGGCAGAGTTTACCAAGCAGAATCGCTGATCGTCAAGAACAAACTAGTCCATAATTATCACAGAATGAGAATGACGCTGCTATGTTAATGCATAGAACCCGCCATGAGATAATTTCTATAGACATGGCCTCTAAAATAGGCGATTCTTGGAAATAGCTTCGACTTCGTGACCAGCGGCCACAATAGTGGCGGCAGGCTCAGGCACGCCAGCTCTGAGCGAGCATACAAAGTCGAGGAACAGCCCACGCGAGAGAGGAAATAGGTGACTACGGCGAACCGACTACTGGCTGTCCTGAGCCTTTTCACGATTGAAAAGTCTGAATGGACCGTGGAGGAGGCAGCTAAAGAAATCGGTGTCTCCGTTAGCACGGCCTACAGATACTTCAGAGACTTGTCCAAGGTCGGTCTTCTCGACTCGTCTCCAAGCGGCAAATATGTTCTGGGGCCCGCAGTCATTGAGAATGATCGCAAGATTAGGTTGACCGACCCGTTGATTAAGGTCGGGCGGCCTGCCATGCAGCGTCTAGTTACTCGCTCAGGCAGCGCGGGCGTCGCTCTCTTGTGCCGAATTTATCGGAATCGCGTCATGTGCGTGCACCAAGAGGCCAGAGTTCTTCCTGAAAATACCGTCGGCTATGAGCGCGGCCGACCGATGCCGATGTTTCGCGGCGCATCATCCAAGGTCATTTTTGCTAATCTTCCCTCGAGAACAGCGCGATGGTTTTTCGAGAAGTACCCTGACGAAATCGCTGCAGGAGGGCTGGGCTCCGACTGGGAAACGATAAAGCTCAATCTGCGCCGCATCCGGAGATGTGGCGTTCATATTACCCGAGGCGAAGTTGACAGCGGCCGCGTAGGTATAGCGGCACCTGTATTTGGCCCAGACCGGAACGTGATCGGTAGCATCACTATGGCCATTCCAGACGATGAGGCGACTCCCCACTTCATCGCCAATATCTCTGCACTTGTGCAGGCAGCCGCTCGCGAGATCGATGCTGGTCTGCAGTTCTTATCGTCGGGAGAGGTCGTTCAAGATCCTGGCCAGCCTCCCGTTTATCACGAACTGTCCAGCTCTCAAGATGGCGGCACTGCTGATGTCTCAACAAGCTCATGACTTTGGGATCGGGCGGATCACTTGGGTACTTTGCTGCGGTGCGAGATGAAACTGTTTCCACAGACCTGCAGCCGTCACCCATCGCGGTCGGGTAGAGAGGGTCTCATTGACCTTCTCGGTATTGGGGCGTAGCTGTTATGACCTCTTGGGGATGTAAACCACTACCGAAACAAGTCTCTCTCCGCCGGCCGAATAAGGTCGCGTCCGCTTCCCCTTCCCTGCGACATCGCCAAGCCCTGGAGAACCGCTGCCGGGACGCGGTTCAGCTTGCCCATGACAAGTCCGCCAGCAGCAGCGAGTTCATCGGCCAGCGCAATCACAGTCGCTTGAAGCATCTTCCCGTGCGTGTCGCGTTGCCCCCGATAATCGACCAATGGCATCATTCCCGCGACACCCAGCGCGACGTTGACCAAGCCCTCCCGCCACGGGCGGCCAAATGTATCGGAAATGATGACGGCCACATGAACGCCAAATGCTCGCGCGAGTTGTTCCTGAAGCGTGCACGCGGAGCGGTCCGGATCCTCCGGCAACAACAACGCCGTTCCCCCTGGAACGTTCGAGACATCCACGCCGGCATTGGCACAGACGAAGCCGTGCCTCGTTTTGGCGATGATCACGCCGCGCTCCATCCGCACGATGCTGCTTGCTTCCCTCAACACAACTTCGATCGCACGAGGATCCTTTTGGTATTCAGAGGCCCACTGTTCCGCTTGCTCGGAAGGTTTGATCGAGTCGAGACGCACGATTCTTCCTTCTGCCTTGGACACAACCTTCTGTGCCACTACGAAGACGTCTCCTTGCTTGAGAACGAGTCGTTGCCGTTGGGCTGCTTCAACCAGGAGCCGTGCGAGATCGTCACCGGGCGCAACTTCGGGCAGCCCCATCAACGGAATAATCTGCATTGGGAAAGGAGTCGGTTTGCGATGTGCTTCAGTATTTGACACGTTCGATCAATTCAACGGCGCACAGACTAGCATCCGAAACGAAGCGAGCCAAGTGGGTTCTGTACAATAAGCGTTGTCATACGCAATGGACGTACTGCCAATTAGGCCAGGCACAAATTGTCGTTTCTACTCTTGGCTAGGGGTGAAGATTCTCTAGAGCACAATGGAGCCAATTTCGCACTTCTTCTATTCCGACCGTTTGAAGCTCCAGTTCTGGGACTACGGGCAGGACGGGAAGCCCCCTCTTGTCCTCGTCCACGGCGGGCTCGATCACGCACGCAGTTGGGATTGGGTGGCGCGGTCGCTGCGCGAGCGCTACCACGTTTACGCGCTCGATTTGCGGGGCCACGGCAATAGCGCCTGGGCGCCCGGGGCGATCTACAGCGTTGCCGAACACATTCTCGATCTTTCGGCGCTTCTTGACATTATCGATAACTTCCCTATCCGGCTGATGGGTCACTCCCTCGGCGGAAGTGTTGTGCTTCACTACGCTGGACTGTACCCAGACCGTGTGTGCAGGGCAGTATCAATCGAGGGTTTTATTGTGCCGCGAGAGCGCCGCTTGCAAGGGTCGCCCAGGGATCGGTTGCTTTATTGGATTGAAGCCGTGCGCGACGTGGAAAAGCGCCGCTCCAAGTGTTACCCGAATCTCGACGCCGCCATGGCCCGAATGAAAGAGGCGAACCCCCGCTTGTCGGAGGAAGTCGCGCGACACCTGACGCTCCACGGCACGAACTGGGAGCCGGACGGATCGCTCGTGTGGAAGTTCGACCATTACATGCGGGTACTGGCTCCTCACGGATTCGACATCGCGGACTGTGTGGAGATATTTGGGAACATCAGTTGTCCAACGCTGTTGTTCTGCGGTCTGGAGAGTTATTTGCCCGTGCCGGAGTCGGACCCACGGATGAAGGCGATTAGGAATTGCCGGCTCGTGAAAGTGTCAAACGCAGGGCACTGGGTGCACCACGACCAGTTGGAAATTCTTTTGAGAGAAACAACTGAGTTTTTTCAGGACTGACGTGATTCATTGCCATTATGCCATCGCGATCCCGTCCCCCTGATAGCGGGCGTCTCAATGATCTTGCGACTTCCAGGATCGGAGCCCCATGGGGGAGTTCGGAATTAGATTTGAGATCTCAAAACTTATGTTGCGGAGGAGCTATGGGCGAAGAAAGGATTGCCATTATCGGCGGAACCGGCGACTTGGGATTCGGCCTCGCCTTGCGATGGGCGCGGGCGGGAGTGCGGGTCACTATTGGCTCCCGCGATGAAAGCAAGGCAAAGGAAGCGGCGCGGCGTATACAGGAAACGCTCAACGCTCACGCGCCAACTCAGTCGGCGGGACTTTCAATCAGTGGGCTCGAGAACGCACAGGCCGCCGCACAGGCTTCGGTGGTGGTGTTGGCCGTTCCTATCTCGGCCCAAGTCGCCATTTTAAAGAGCATCCGAGGTTCCCTCGAACGTGCCATTTTGGTGGACACAACGGTTCCCCTGGCTGCGGCGTTGGGCGGCAAGCCAACACGGATGCTAGGGGTTTGGCAAGGATCCGCCGCTGCGCAGGCTCGCGAGTTCGTGCCAGTCACGACGCCTGTGTTGGCGGCCTTCCACAACGTATCGGCTGAAGCTTTACAAAACCTGTCGGTAACGCCTGAATGCGACATCCTCGTATGCGGAGACGACGAGGCGGCCAAACAAACCCTTTTCCCGCTGGTGAAGTTGATCCCTGGCTTGCGCCCGATTGATGCTGGCCCGTTGGAAATGTCCCGCATAGTCGAGGCCATTACAGCCGTACTGATCTCAGTGAACCGCCGCTACCGCGTGCACCACAGCGGTATTCGCATTACGGGCTTGGAACTCACGGCATAGTGGGCGCGCGTTATGGCGGATGCAAGGATTCCAGGACCTTGACCTCGCAATTCGCTGCTTGGTTCAATAGCGATAGGCACGCTCGCGGTCGTCAGTAGCGCGCCCCACGCTAAAAAGTATTACCGGACCTGGGAGGCTCTATCCTTAAGGCCCACAGACCAATTCGGAGAATGAACCTATGGCATCAAGTACGACGAAGGCGGGTAAAGAAGTGGTTCGGATCGAATTCGACAAAGGAGTGGCGTGGGTCACTCTGAATCGTCCGGAAAAGCGGAACGCGATAAATCCCGCATTGAATTCACGGATGCTGGAAGTCCTGGATGAACTCGAGGCCGATGACCGTTGCGGCGTATTGATTCTGACAGGAGAAGGAGAAGCATTCTCAGCGGGCATGGATCTCAAGGAGTATTTCCGGGAGATGGAGGGCAAGCCGCGCATCGTGACGCAGAAGGCCCGGCGAGCAGCCTACGAATGGCAGTGGCGCCGGCTGAGATACTTTGAAAAGCCGACGATTGCGATGGTGAACGGCTGGTGCTTCGGCGGAGCGTTCACACCGTTGGTGTCCTGTGACCTTGCCATCGCTGCGGAGGAAGCGCAATTCGGCTTGTCCGAAATCAACTGGGGCATTATCCCAGCCGGCAATGTGACCCGAGCCGTAGCTGAAACGATGCGACACCGCGACGCACTCTATTACATCATGACCGGTTTGACATTCGACGGTCGCAAAGCAGCCGAGATGGGGCTCGTCAACGAAGCGGTGCCGAGGGCGCGGTTGCGTCATCGTACCCGCGAACTGGCTGACCTTCTCTTGCAGAAAAATCCCGCCGTGCTGAAGGCGGCCAAAGATGCCTTCAAGAGAACGCGCGATCTCCCTTGGGAAACTTCAGAGGATTATCTGACTTCCAAGCAGGAACAACTCTGGCTGATCGAGGGGCAAGCGCGCCAAGAGGGCCTGAAACAATTCCTTGATGACAAGAGTTTCCGACCAGGCCTTGGGCATTATAGACGTACGCCAGCCGGAAAATAGGTTTGGACGATTCGGCAGGCCAGGCGCCGCGAGACTCGCTGACTTGCATCAGATCCCCCGGAGATCATTGCCCGGTATTTCGTGATGTGATGTCGGCGGCAGCGGTGCGGCAGCAGCATTCATACACCGACAGCATCCAACCGGGATGCGAAACTGCAAAGGCAGAGAGTAAATTCCATGGAAGCAGACACGACGATGTCAAACACTCCCGCATGGTTCGACAAGGATCCCATTCAATATCACGCCGGTGTTCGGCCTAACCGAGCCGCGTGCCTCGAATTTAGGACGGGCGAGCATCTCACGTATCGTGACCTGGATCGGCAGATTGCAAAGTGCGCCGGTTTGCTGGTCAAGGTGCTGGGCAAGCCCTTGGGTATACGGGTTGCCATACTGGCTCGCAATGGCATCGATCTTGTACTGCTGCACTACGCCTGTGAACGGACAGGTGCGATCTTCGTGCCCCTCAACTGGCGTCTCGCTGGTCCTGAACTCAAGACTCTGTTGGAGGACGCTGGTCCGCAGCTATTTGTTTACGACGAGGAATTCGGCCGCGCGGCGACGGAAGCCGCTTCCGGCCTTCCTTCGCTAGTTACCTTCAAGATCTCGCCCGGCAGCAACGAGTTTCGATCAGCAGTCAGCGCAGCGGAGGCTGTCGCCAGTCGGTTTGCTGCGCTGGACGCGCCTTGTACGTTCCTCTATACCTCGGGAACAACCGGTAAGCCGAAGGGTGTCATTGTGACCCGCAAGAACATATTCTTCGGCAGCTTCAACCACTCCATCGTCGGCCAGGTTGGCCCGGATTCCGTCATGCTGTGCGACGCCCCTATGTTTCATGTCATCGGCCTGTTCGGTCTTGTGCGAAGCTCTTTCTACGCAGGCGCCACATTGGCGATTTCTGATCGGTTCACGCCTTCGGCGACACTCCAGCGAATTTCCGATCCGCAACCCGGTGTCACTCATTATTTCTGTGTGCCGCAGATGGCTCAGGCGTTGATCGACGATCCATCATTCCCCGCGAGCGACTTGTCACGACTGAAAGGACTCTTCTTGGGCGGGGCGCCACTCCCCGAGAGTCTGGCGGCAAGATTTCTCGACGCTCGCGTACCAATCGCCGACGGGTTCGGCATGAGTGAGGCAGGAACGGTTACTTGCATGCCTCTCGATCTCGAGATCATCCGCCGGAAGCCTCGCTCCGTAGGCTTGCCGGCACCCGCAGTTGAGATCCGCTTGGTTGCCGCCGACGGCCAAGATGTCGGACCCGGCGAACCCGGCGAAATGTGGCTTCGCGGTCCCGGTGTCAGCCCCGGATATTGGAACCAGCCTGAAGCTACCAACCGGGCCTTTGTCGACGGATGGTTTAGGACCGGAGACGTTGCGCGACGAGACGACGGTTTCTACGAAGTCGTTGACCGCCTGAAGGACATGTACATCACCGGTGGAGAGAACGTATATCCCGCGGAAGTGGAGGCAAGCATCCTGACTCTGGCGGGTGTGGCCGAGGCAGCCGTCATTGGAGTGCCAAACGAACGGTGGGGAGAGTGTGCCTGTGCTTATGTGGTTCTTCAACCGGGCGCGACGGTTATGGCCGAGCAGATCCTAGATCACTGCGCTAGCCGACTCGCCCGCTTCAAGCTCCCCACATGGGTTCGCTTCGTCGATGCCATCCCTCGCACTGCTTCCGGCAAAATACAGAAGGATGTGTTACGCCGCATTTTCGCTGCGGAAACTGTCCACCGAGATTGATGGATCCGTTCGGCACGTGTTGCCTACGGTCGTCCAAACCGCTCCCGAGCAAACATGCATCGCTCTGGTGCTGGGCGACGCCGAATTCGACAGCGAGAAGAATCACATCTACATCCGCTAGAAACTGGGGGCGCAGAGCGTGATCTCTGCCAAGCGCGAAGACTGGAGCCTCTAAATTGGAAGCAATCGTCCTGACATACTCAACGTGTGCGAACCCAGTTCCGAGCGACTCATCCTAGATGGTTGTGCCGCCAATCCTGCGAGAGGAGACGCGAGTTCCCGGTAACAGCGCCGACGAAGTGTCCGTGCTGGCGTCGTGGTTTTGCGCGACAATCATCTTCTACGACGACGAATTCGAAGGCAGGCTTTTCTCGGGATGCTTTTGCACGGTTCCGGGCAATCGTTTCCCCCGATTGAGTCTCGGACCGTTCGGTCAGCTTTGTTGAACGCTTTCGGGCCCTCGCTCTAAAGGGGAGGGCCCGCCATTGTCGGTATCGGATCTCCAGGTCTTTCGCCCCATGTTGATACTGGCTTTCGTTCCGTACGCGTGTTCGAACATCAGCGCCGCGACCCTCTCTCCCTCGCCAGTTTCGAGCGCCTGAACGATCGCATGATGCTGACGATGCGCATACCACAGGAAGTCGTACATGTATTGGAGGTCTACCCTGTCAAAGGCGATCGCGTGAGCTGCAGCAAACGGGATGCCGTTATTGCGTTCGATCGCGTCGGCAATTACCTTACTGCCTGCTCCTTGGACGATCAGCGAATGAAATTGTTTGTTCATCTCGCCGTAGGAGTCTTCGTCGGATTCGACGAGGTGCCGCTTAGCAAAAATCTCGTCGCCTTCATGAAGACAGTCATGGAGCGACTGCATCAGCCGGCGCGGAGGTCCCTGTTCGGCCAGTGTGCGCGCCGCGAGTCCTTCCAGCACACCCCGAACATCGATGGCATCCATGATCTCTTTGGGCGTGAATTCGCGTACCACGAACCCGCGCGTATCCAGTTGGACGAGGATGCCTTCTTGCGCCAGCATGGGCAGGGCTTCGCGAACGGGAGTTCGCGAAACTCCGAGGGTACTGGCCAACTCCACCTCTCTCACGCGCTGACCTGGCAGGAGTTCTCCATGCAAGATCATCTCGCGAATTTTTACGATTACTCGTGAATTCTTACCGGCCATTTGCACGCCAATCTTGCCGAGCTCGCTGAAAAGCGTGGAATCGTTCCCTTGCCCCCGCAAGTGGATCATTCCGCATGCCCGACGATCATGCGGATGTTATCAACTCTACCTAATGCAAGCAATGTCTCTGGGGTCCCTCGGTACCAGTCTCGACTCAGATGCATGGAAAGAACTGGGCTTCGCCGATCGGCGCCTGGGAGTAGTTACTTGGTCGCTGATGTGCGCGTGTAGCCATCGTGACTTGAGACAGCGAGCGCGCTCGATTTCGGCGGTTTACGCCCCCAGGATGTGGCAGCGTGGGGTAGTTACGACGGGTACGGCTTTTGGACCCGCGCGTCCTTACTTCACTTCGTTCATTTCTTTGTGACGATTTGCACTGGTGGTGTGCCGTAGGTGTGGAACGAATCGATCGTCTTGAGGCCCCAGGCCTGGCCTTTCTTGCGTTCGGCTTCGGTCCAGCGAATCGGCTTCCAGTCCGGCGCCAGAATCAAGCGCGCTCCGGCGTTGGCGATTTCCACGCGGTTGCCGCCGGGTTCGTACACGTACAAGAAGAAGGTCTGCTGGATGGCGTGCTTGTGCGGGCCGGTTTCGATGTAGACGCCGTTCTCGAGGCAGATATCCGCGGCGATCAGCACCTCTTCGCGGCTATTGACCGCGTAGGTGATGTGATGAAAACGACCCCTGACTCCGGTGTGGTCGCGCGAATAGGCGAAGTCGTAGCTCTTGTTCGTGCAGGTCATCCACATGGCGGCTTCCGTGCCGTTGTCCAGCACGATCTGCTCGGTCAACCGGAAGCCCAAATATTTCTCGAAAAACGCGCGGTTGCCTTCGATATCCACGGCCAGCCCATTCCAATGATCGAGGCGGCGCACGTTGATGCCGCGCGCGGGAAAGCGCTGCGCTTGATTCTTTAGGGCCGGGCGCAACTCAGGCGGCGGCTCGTACCACTGCGTTTCGTAGTACAGCTCGATCTTGTGGCCGTCCGGATCCTGGCACACAAACGCCGGGCCATGCGCGAGGTCGCCATCGTTCCAGCCGATGTCGAATCCCGAGCCTTTTAATGCCGCCACGCGCCGCTCGAGCGCTTGCGGGCTCCGGGTTCGATAGGCCACATGGCCAAGACCGGGCAGTTTCGATGCGGTGAGCTTCAACGAATGGCGCTCGTAGTCGTCATAGGCACGGAGGTAAACGGAGTCGCCTTCCCGGCCGCTCTCGGTCATTCCCATGATGTTGACGAAAAATTGCAAGCTCTCCTCCGGCTTCGGAGTCAGCAATTCCAAATGGCCCAAATGGGCGACGTCCATGATCGGTTCAGTTTGCATGCCTACAGGGTCTCCTTACGATGCGCGTCACCGGAATCTGCCCGAGCGTCTGAACCATCCTAGCGAGTCGGAGTCGGCAAAAAGACCTCGTAGGATGATGCGCGTCTCGCAGCATACTTCCAACTTTCCGCCGAGCAGGTTTTTGTGTCCCCGGTCGTCATGAACTTTCACCGCCGACGATTCCCGATCGAATTGCTCACTGGCGGGCGAATATAGCCGCGCATAGCAGGACCAAGCGCGTATCTTGTCACGCAATGCATACAATGTGGGGTCCGAGTGCCGGCGGAGGAGGGCCCAGATTGTTCATTGAATAAAAGCCACCCGGAGGAAGGGGGTGGTAGACCAACCTCCGGGCAGCAAGTCGGCCTCCCAGCAGTTCTAGGGGAGCGCCAAATTCAGTGATGTATACACTATATTATCCACTGCATGCAAATAAATTTACGGCCATATAATTCCAGCGAATAGAAACGGACGCGAATCTCGATTTGCAATGATTTCTGCCTCGCGCCATTCGTACCAATTGATGGCGCTCCGCCTATGATGGACGTCTGCCAACTACATGCAACGTGAAGCAGGCAAGCAAGCGGGTTCGCGAAACCCGAAGACTCTGGGGCGCACTTCGCCATCCATGCAAGGAGATACTTCTACTTGTCCCAGCCCGAACTCATACCGTAAGGGACGGGCCATGCCAATCCTTCGATCTTTCGAATCTTGCCATTCTCAATCTTGAACAATTGGGGAACAAGATAAGTGATTGGCCGAAGAAACTCGGACGGTACGCTGACTCCGCCGACTCCGGGTACCGAGACGGATTTCACATCACCCTCATTGTCAAAGAGTGCCAGGTTCAGCACCAAGCCATGCTCTGCGTCGACGACCAGTTGACGCACATCACGGACTTTCATAAGCGCGCTGAAAAATCCAGTTTCGAGCTCTTGCCGGCAACTCTGACTGAAAACTCGAAATGAAGGCTGCGCCGGATCCACGGCAGGACCGTCGGGATTATCGGTGGCGGCGATCCCATTCTCTCGACGAGAGCACCGTTCGGCGAATGGTACGATCGAACCTCTGGTCTCGTTGAATCCTTCGAAATACCGATCCGTTGTTGCAATCAGTTGCTCCCGCGTCGTCCGTTTGGCAGCATCGGATGTACTAAAGAGGGTATCGGGCGATACAAAACCGCTGGGTTTCAATTCATCGATCATTCTGGGAGTCATGACGCCGGCAGTATTTGCACCCAAACCGCCTGATCCAGGTCTCAACTGCTCACGGGCCACAATCGCCTCCACTTCGACGATTCGCTGATCTTGCACCTTGAGCCTCAGTGCCATCACGCCGAAAAGGGTGCCTTTGAATTCGCTGAAATCACCGTAATACCCTGCTTCACCGTTTGCTGGGTCCGCCAGATACACCCGATATTTGCCACGCCCCGTGAAAGTCTTCCAAATGCCTTCACCGGGCTTTACCAGCTGCCCGTTTTCGGTGTACTTAACCCCGGGAGCCAACGCAATGCTGCAAGGACAGCGTGAACTCAAGGCATCGAAATACTTATCGACGAAACTCCTTAGGCAATCTCGATTGCATGGGGACGAGCGGGCAGGGGGTGATGGGGGCGCTTGTAGAACCGATGATTTCCCATCACCGGCAGACACCGCGACAGCGAGCGCGATGCCAGAGATCGCAACAAACAGGATTGCGAGAAGAGCACGATGTGGAAGGGTCTTCGGCATGAGGGTCTCCGGGCGTCTATTTGTCAAAGGCAGGGCGAGCATTGAACGGAACTTCATACATAGTCATTTCTATTAATCGAATGCTCCCATTTTCGATCCTATAGGCCTCGTTTGACTGGTTTGTGCGCGGTGTCATGAAGTACGGCGGAACTTTCCAGACGCGGCCGTCGGTCAAATGCATTTCCGTTACAGTCCCATCGAAATCAAGATACGCAGAGGCGAGAACGGCACCTCGTTCCACATCGACTACCAAATATCTCCGGTCGCGGCATCCAGTCGTGAAGCCAAGAAAGCCCAACTCATATTGGGCTTTGCACCCTAGCATCGTGAAGTCGCTGATGTCCGAGTCAGAATGGCCATAGTTCTGCGGCCTGGGTTGATTGGTCGTCTTGACGGCATCTTCGATGCGATTGCAATCGTCGGTAAAAGCGTAGATACCCTTGCCGTCATTTTTCTCGAGAGCCTGATAATACATGTAAGCAGCTTCCTCAAGAGACTCACGCGATTGCCTTCGTTCAAGCGGAATCGTTGTGAGCCAGCCGGGGTCGGGTTTTGCCATTTTTTCGTACAAGGCGGCCCCGCGCGGATCATGGGCGACAAACTGTTCGGCTTCTGTGATGAGTTGGTTTTCGATCTTGAGTCTGAGAATCAGGATGGCGGCGACGTCATTCTCATAGACGACGCCAATTGCGCCGACGTCGCCACGTTCGGGATCGGCGAAGTAGTGCCGATAGGTGCCAAGACCGCTAGCGGTCGCCCACAAGGCTTTGCCGATTTTTAAGGGCACATTGTCTTGGGCGTACCTGACTGTGGGCGATAGAGGCGCGCGAGAAGGATCGTGAGCTACCATCGCAGTGAGATATCGATCAACCATTCCTTCCAAGCAGGATCGATCGCACTCAGAAGAGCGGCGGGCATCCGAGCCGGCTGTTGCTTTCCCGTCGTCCGCGACGGTATCTGAACGACTGGCAACGCTGAAGCCACGGATACCGGCCACCTGAGCCATCAAAGGCCGAGCACATGCGGCTATCAGCATCAGTGCGATAAAAAGCAAAGCGGTGACGGATCGCGAGCCCAGCAGTGCTCTCAATTTAGCGACTCCTCGTGTCATTTTACCAAAATTCAGGAAATCGGCATTCGTGTGGCGTGGAGAGGGCCGTCTCCAGATTTTGCGTACCCTGTGACTTCGGGCTGGTTCAGCACAGCTGTCGCGCGGAAGGCGGAGGTCTCAACTCTGGCGACAAGCATGCGACTGATCAGGCAATGGATCCGCTATCAAGCCAGCTTCATTTACGGCTTGCGCCACCCACTCGTAGGAAAGATCAATGCCATGTTCTTCTTTTAATTTTTGGTGGAAGGAACGTAGGCTGATGTGAGAGTAACTCTCCTGGTACAGGAGGAGAACCTTCTCAACGGTTTCCAAGGGCACATGCCTCTGACGAGGTCTACGAATCGCTCTGACCCAGAAACCGTCGTAGCCTCTCCTAATGTAAAGCTGGCGCAAGCGCTCCATGGCTGAGTAGGAGATCCCAAGAACGTCCGCCGCCTGATTCCAAGTGATCTTCCTGGCGATCGCTCTCAAAATTACCTGTCGTGCTTTCATGATTTAGACACCCAGCGCGCGAAACGGACCGAGCCGACGCCAGATTGGGTTCCGGGCATCGGCTCGGCCGATCGCAAACCTAGAAGTCGAACTTCAAAGCAAACTGAATCTGCCGAGGCGTGATAACCGGCGACTGCGAGGCGGTGGTCTGCCCGGCAGGAGTAGCGGCGGGTGTATCTATGGCGCCCAGTACCCCCGCTCCCGTCCCCCCGACGTTGAAGTGGTTGAAGCAGTTGAAGCACTCCGTGCGGAACTGTAGGTTCAACCGCTCCGTGATTTTGGTGTTCTTGGTGATGGAAAGGTCCGCATTAAACGTGCCGGGACCGGGCAGACTATCTCGCTTGATATTGCCCAGGAACCCCGGAGCCTGAGCTTCATAGCACGTGGGATCGAACCACTGGACGACTCGATTCCCCTGGGCGGTATACGATTTCTGCTTGAGGAGGTGATTTGGGCTGCATCCGGGTGCGAAGCTATAGTTTGCTCTTGAGGCCCATTGGCTCCCAAGGTCCCCGGGATCGTTGAAGGCTGCGCCGTTGTAGACGTTTAGCGGCAGTCCCGTGTGGATCCCGACGATCGTGGAGATCTGCCACCCTTCGACCAGCCGATTCCCCTTGAAAGGCAAGGAGTAGAGGAGATTGCCGCTGATGTTGTGGCGGATGTCGAAAGTGCAGTTTCCGTAATCGTACCGCTGGTTGTAGCGATCCTGGACGAGTGCAGCGAATTCCTCCAGGGATGACGCGAAAGAACCGTCGTCAATGCAGTGGGACCAAGTATAGTTGAACTGTCCGGCAAGGTCATGTGCGAACTGGCGGTTGAGCGATACTTGGAGGGAACTGTAGGACGATGCCCCCGTGTTGTAAGCCTGAATAATAGATCCGAAGTTGGGATTAATGCGTGCCGAGACGGTGCCCCCTTGCGCGTCGGCGAGGGTCGCGATGTTCATCCCACTGCCGTAGCAGGTCACCTCGGTTGGAATCAGGCAAGCGCTTGTCACAAGATAGGTCCCGTTTGTAGCAGTCGGGCGCGCCGTTGGAATCTGCGGCAATTGCGTACAGTTCGGGAACGCCGTGGACACCGCGGTCGCAAGGCACTGCGGAGGATTGATGTCCCCCTGCGTCCACAAGTGGCGAGACACCGAGCCGACGTAGCCGACCGACAAGACTGTGCCGTGCGCAATCTCGCGCTGCACGTTCAAGTTGTACGTGATCTGGTAGGGGGAGCCGCCGTGGGGTTGATAGGTCACGCCGGCAAACTCACCCGTCGCGCCAGGAACGTTGCACGTGTCTGGGGCTGGGAGTCCGGGTCCGCATATATTCGGGAATTGCACCGGAGTGTCGCAGGAGTGGTCGAAACAGACCACCGGTGCGGGTACCGAGAAACCCGAGGGAGCCGTGTTGATGAAGTTGGACTCCCAGAGGCGGCCCGACGTGGGATCAAAGAAGATGCCGGCGCCTCCACGGATCGAGGTTTTGTGATCCTTGAAAGGATCAAAAGCAAATCCGAAGCGAGGTCCGAAGTTCCCGGCGTTGATGTTGTTCGCAAAGACGTGCTTGACGGGCGTGAAAGCATTGCCGCTGGGATTCAACTCGGGTCCAAGGGGTGGAAGAAATGAGTTAACGATAGTGGTCATCGGCTGATTACCGAAAGCCCAGCCCACGGGATTGGTGTCGTAATCGTAACGGAAGCCGAGGTTCAGCGTCAGGCGCGAGGTGATCTTCCAGTCATCCTGGATATACGGAGCGATCAGGATTTCACGGAAATATCGGGTTGCGTTGTTCTCGCCCTGTGGAACCGCGAAGGCGACTAGCGGCTCTCCTTCAAGCCAGACTTGGCCCACGTAGGAATTGCGGTCAAAGAACCATTTGGGGAAGCCAGCACCGTAGAAAGAATTGGGCAAACCGGTATCGACGGTTGCGTAAACTAGAAACAAGCCGCCGTTGGAGTATGCCGTTTGGAGGTTTTGGGTTTGAATCCGGGTGACCACGCCGCCGAGCTTCAGGCTATGGGCGCCATGGGTCCAGACGATGTCGTCGCCGCCGCTGAACTTGTTCTGGACGATCTCATCGGGCCGATTCGGATCCGGGCCGATATTAGGGATCCCATTGAAGGCGGAATTCTGGCCGTCCTGGCGGGGTAGTTCGCCGGGATAGGTTCCCACGAAGCGGAGCGGATCGGTGGTGATCGCAGGACCGCCCAGCCCCGTCGAATATGCATTTGCCGCGGATATCTGGGCATTGGTGAGGGCTGGTTGTGCGGCGGAATTTTCGTTGTTGCGCACGTAACCGACGTGCAGCGCGTTCACCAGGGTGGCCGAAAAGACGTGCCGTTCGGTGATGGTAACCAGCTGGTTTCGCGTGTGATCGGTTTCCGGGAAGATTTCCATCGGATCGCGCGGGTCGCCGATTTTCGCGTTGTCAATGGTATAGCGGCCAAACAGGGAATCGTTCGCCCCGAGCGCGTAGTCCACGCGTCCCATGATGTAGTCTTCATTGACGACCAGGGGCGGTGCGACCGCAGCTGCGTAATATCCGCCCAGATCACAACCCGCTGCAACACAGCTCGTGTTGCCGGAGAGTCCCGAAGCACTTTGGGGCGCGACTTGCCTACACCCTTTACAAAGGCTGTACAGCGCCGCGATTTGCTCCTCTCTTGCATTCGCATCCGCAAGGCCTGAGAAGCTGTTCTGAGGGGTTCCGATCAAGATCCCCGGCTGCGTACTGTTGGCCGCGGTTGAGGGAACGCAACTGCCCGCAACAGTTATGGGAGCAGCAGCAGCTCCTGCAACGCTGCCGCAATTGATCTTGCCCTGCACAAGGTACGGCTCGGGAAGGAAGATATCCGTGGTCGTCGCAAGACTCTGCCGGAGCCCCTCCCAATTCCCGAAAAAGAAGAGCTTGTCTTTCTTGATCGGGCCGCCCACGTCGACGCCAAACTGATTTCTTCGGAACGGCGGAGCGCCAGTTGATAATGGATCGACTACGTCCCGGGCGTCCAAAACGTTGTTGCGGAAGAACTCGTACGCGCCGCCATGAAGATCATTGGTTCCGGAGCGCGAGGTTGCGTTGATGACGGCGCCATTCCCCGCGAACTGCGCGGAGTACGTATTCGTCAGCACCTGGAATTCGCCGATGGCTTCCACGCCAAGGGACGTGCCGCCATAGCCCGAGCCAGTTCCGTGCTCCCAGAAGTCGCGGATATCCGTGTTGTCCAGCAGAAACATCTGTCCAGTGGGTCGCGCGCCAGCGACTGAATAGTTGTCCATCATTCCGTAGAGCCTACCGGTCACGGCGTTGACCGCCGCGCCTATCGTCGACACGCCAGGGGCGAGCGTGAGGAGCTGTTCGAAATTGCGGCCATTGAGCGGCAGCTCGCGCATCTGCTGCGGGCTGATTAGGGTGGATACTTCAGACGATTCCGTCTCGACGCGTGAGACCTCGGCTTCGACGTTGACGGTCTGGCTGATTTGTCCTACGGGCAGCGAGAAATCGATGACGATCGAACCGCCGACAGAGAGGACGACGCCGGAGTGCACGAGAGTCTTGAAGCCAGGGTTCGAGGCCTGCAGGTTGTAGGTGCCGACGGGGAGATCGGCCAACCTGTAGCGGCCGGCAGAATCGGTGACGGTGCTTTGCACCGCGTTCGTTCCAAGGTTGGTGGCTTCGACTTTCGCCCCAGCGATAGCGCCGCCAGACGCGTCGGTCGCGGTGCCTGAGATTGTGGCCGTTTCGGCTTGCGCCCACAGCGGCCCCGCACAGATCGAAAGAACGAACAATGCCGCAGACAGGCACAGCAGAGCGCAGCTCAGTACACGAAGGCCCTTTGACATACCCCACCTCCCCTTTTGACTCGCGATCTCTTTGAACTCAGGCGCGTCGGATCCTTCCACCACACACCCTATGCGGCGTGTCTTACTATTGACGGCATGCGCTTGTCAACAGAAAAATGTATGCAATAAGACAGCAATTAAAAAATACGTCGCAGTTTTCAAAAATTCCGGGGATTTGTAACTACATGACAGCACAGCTCGTTACTTGGAAGTTGCCATAGCGGAGAAAAGTCGACCCTAAACCGTATCAGCTCTTGTGGATGCATCTACCTGAATTAAGCGTACAACTGGATTCACACGAAGCTGGTTGGCGCTTATCTTGCGGCGGGGTTCTGTGAGATGCCGATTTGCGGAGAAGATGACTTGGCCGGGCGCCAGCATCAATGTTGTAGTGGCCGACGGAGAGACGAACGCGTTTTTTTCAAGCTGGCAATCTTAGCTTTCGCGGGAGCATATCGGTCAACAAATGGGTGTGAACTTTCACAAATTCGCAACCGATGGTACGGATCACGGTGAGAGGCGGTCCCATGAAGATAAATCGGCGAACTTTGTTATCGTTGCTCGGAGTTGCTCCGACAGCCTTATCACAGGAGGGGCTGCGTTACGGGGACCGCAAGCTGCGGGGCTCAAGGATGACGATCTGATTCCGCGCTGGCCCAGCACGGCTTTGATCAACGTCGTTGTCGTCGTCGGCCAGACCAACCCATACTACCAAGTAGCGAATATGAGCTACTCAAAGAGTGTTTCGATCGATAAGTGGATGTAAAAGGACGTAAGAACAGCGCAAGACACCTGATTGTGAACTCGCTGGTCGAAACTGGTTTTATTCGCCTCAATGTTGCGTTAGGAACGAAGAAGAATTTGCAACTAAGGCACGGTAGTGAAGGGAGAAGATAAAGGGGAGGGCTGTCGATCCGATGGCGTTCGATGTGGAAGTGCTTGGAGCAATCGGGCGTATCGGGTGCGTCTGCGCGTATTCTCGGGGCCGGAAGAACCGACGGCCAGATTTTGGTTGCCCCCTAGCATTCAAGATGTGAGCTTCTCGTTGGCGACATGGCGTTTCATTCCTCGCGATGCAAGGATATGTGCCCACCGAAGCCGCTGAATTCTGACAAAGGCCATATCGGGCGGAGGAACTCCTTTGCAGGTTTACCGGCCCACTTTGCGGGCCGTGATGGCACTGTAATGCAACGCATTCTTGCGATACTTCATTACTGAGAAGCCTGCTTCCTTGAGAAAAACCTCGATTTCAGAAATCGAATAACATTTGCCTTCAGTGATTGCCATCAGGAATACCGAATGCGCTGCTACGGGAAGCGGCCCGGTCTTTTGACGATTAAGGTGAGCGTCGTGAATCAGGACCATTCCGCCGTCCGGAAGCGCTGCGTAGGACTTCCGTAAGAGACTCTTTACTGCAGGTATGTCCCAGTTGTGCAAAACGTTTGAAAAAAGATGCACGTCACACATATCAGGAAAGGGCGTCGAAAAAATATCGCCCTGGGCCACTGCAACGCGCTTCCTGCAACCGCGCCTCGCGATGCACTTGCGCGCGACACGATCAACGGGTGCTCTCTCGAAAACGGTCGCCCTCAAGTGCGGATATGCAGCAACTAGGCAGCAGGCGTAGATTCCCGACCCACCTGCGATGTCGAGCACATTTCGGAAAGGTTCAAAATCAACCTTACGTGCCAATTTCGGTCCCAAATAAAAGCCCCGGGCATCCATCATCTGAGTGAATTGCTGGGGAAACGCGTCATCCTCCAGTGCCTCCGCCCAAGGCCTCGTGTCCTTGCGGCCTGCCCAGTTGGCGGGCTTGCCGGTTCGTAGAACTTCGAGAAGATCGCGGCAGACGGGGCGGTGGGCGAACGGTGCGTAGTATGGCCCGACGAACCAGGGCGAATCACGAGTGAGGAATTCCCTCGCGATCGCACTCAGCCGGAAAGTGTTCGTCTTCCTTTCAATCAGGCCCATGGCACAGAAAAGAGTGAGCATCACATCAGCGGGGCGTTCCGCCAACGCGAGGGATTTACAAATGGTTCGCGCGTCAGCCGGTGATTTCCCAAGCCAGGTAAAGAAATCGAGACCCGTTAGGGCTGCGCCTAACAGCTCGGGGGCATAAATTCCGTCCCGATGGCGGTAGAGGAGGGCGGGATCGTGCTTTGGCCGACGAGTAAGGTTAGCGATTTTTTTCAATTCTGAGTCCCCGTGCCTGCAATCAAAAGCTCGTGCTCTTGGCGGCGGTGCATGACGTTCACTAATTCGTTCGCCCGCCCGCGGAGGCCAATCGCAAATGCCATCGTTCGCACGAAAGATCACATCTCCCTCGCGCCACCGGCCCCATGGTCTGGCCCGCGCTCTGCTCGCAGTACTTCGCAGACCTCCGGAGACCTGGAGACGCGGATCGAATGCCTCTAGTGCTCACTGGCAAAAGCTCTAGTTTCGCGGCCGCTCACGATATCTGACCTTTTCAAGGACTGTCAAATTGATTGTATGCATACACACTCGCTACAAATACATGTAGAACTTCCAATAAGGAGATATCTGGATGGCGCAAGTTCAGTGCATACAAGTTAATGTTGACATGGATGGATAGACCGTAGTAAGTAGCGCTGCAGATAGAGGTTTGGGCGGGGTCGTCACCGAGCTAATAACCGCACGCTATTGGGACGCCTGCGCCAGACTGAACACTTGACATCCACGAGGTGGGCGATGAGAAAGACTTCCGCTTTGGCAATCGCGTTTGGAATCGCGTTTGGAATCGCGATTTTCATTGGCTGTGCCAATTCGGCCTCCGCGCAGGGCGCCGCGGCCGCGCAATTGAACGGTACCGTGACGGACGCGAGCGGAGGATCCGTCGCTGGCGCGGCGATCAGCTTGCGCAACACGAACACGAATACAACGTCCACAGCGACCTCGAACGATCGAGGGTTCTACTTCATCGCGAATCTGACGCCTGGCAATTACGAACTCAAGGTGTCGTACACCGGGTTCGCCAGCTACACGCAGACGGGGATCGTGCTGACAGTCGGTCAAGCCGCGACCATCAACGTCGGCCTGCAGGTGGAGTCGCAGGGCGCACGAGTTGTCGTGACGACCGAAGCGCCCACGATTGAACCCACCAAGACGGAAATCAGCCAAATCGTCAATTCGCAACAGATTGGGTCGCTGCCTATCAGCGGCCGGCTGTTCACGGATTTTGCACTCCTGACCCCCGGCGTGGCGACGAGCCGGACCAGCCTGGGAACTACGTTCACGGAATACGAAGCGACGCAGATCTCATTCGGCGGCATGCGGTCGTTCAGCAATGAGATCACGGTGGACGGCGCGGATTTCGTCAATTCGGCCAGCGGCATTCAGCGCTCGACGCCGCCGCAGGAGTCGGTGCAGGAATTTCGCGTGGTCAACAACAGCTTCGGCGCTGAATACGGCCGGGCGATCGGCGGTATCGTCAACATTGTGACCAAAGGCGGGACGAACGATTTCCACGGTTCGGCTTACGAATATTTCCAGAATCAGGCGCTGGATTCGCTCAACCTGCTACAGAAGAAGGAGCCGGGACTTCAGCAGCAAAACCTGCCGGACAGATTGCAACAGAATCAGTTCGGCGGCACGGTGGGCGGGCCGATCAGCAAGGACAAGACCTTCTTCTTCATCAACTACGAAGGCAAGCGGCGCGCAGATTCGCCGCTCTATCCGCCGGACCTCGTCAATAATTTGCAGGTTATCGACGACGCCAAAGCACTCATGGGACTCGCTCCGGAAGGTTGCACTAAGGCGGGTCTGGCTGCATGCGGATTCGCGCCGGGTTCGACTATCAGCCAGGCTGCAGCGTTCGGATTTCTGAAGGGCTTCCTGAAGACCTCCAATAACGATTACGGCTTCGCGCGAGTCGATCACCAGTTCAACCCGAGCAATCGTCTGTCGGTTCGTTACAACGCGGAAGATGCGCGCGATTCCGGCGAGCTGGTCGGCCAGACGCTCGACGGCGGCGGCATCGGCGTGCCGAGCGGCGGCCGCGATCTTTTCATCCGCGACCAATCTCTCGTTGGTACGCTGGATACCATCGTAACGCCGACCTTGGTCAACACGGTGCTCGTGCAGTACGCGCGGCGGCATTACAACTTCCCCGGTATGACGGGGCAACCTGACTTCAGCATCCTGAACGACCTGGAGGTTGGGCACAACTTCGGAACCAACGACAGGCTGTATGAGTCCCGAGTTGAGCTGGGTGATTCGCTCTCATGGGTCAAGGGTAACCATATCTGGAAGTTCGGATTTGACGGCAACTACCTCTGGAGCCTGGAGAATTTCCCGGGGTTCACACCGACCCGAATGCTCGTGCCGACCGGGGGGACTAATGCGGCGGCATGCCTTGCCGTTTTCGCGGATTATTACAATGGAACCGTTGGCTCGCATATATCCTCTTTACTATTCCCGGCGGATGTCAAGGGGGCGGAGCAGTCTTGCCCAGTGCCTCAGGATAATGGCGTGGTATTCGACTATGCTGGCGTTCCTCTACCGGTAACCGCGGGCGCTTGCCAGCCGTTTTGCACGCCAACAGTGACGTCGACCAACAACACTCTAAACACGACAACTTGGGCGAACGCCTATCCCCAGCAGTTTTTCAACCTGTACAGCCGGCAGATCGACCACGGGTACTGGGGCGGATTCGTGCAAGACCAATGGCGGATCACACCCAAGCTGACAATCAACTACGGCGTGCGATGGGACTATGAAAGCGGCTTGGCGTCTTACGTGAACAAGGATTTCAACGAATGGCAGCCACGGGTCGGGCTGGCTTGGTCACCCGACGGGAAGACCGTGGTCCGAGCCGGGTTCGGGATCTTCTTCGATCGGCAGAACCTGACGTTCTTCTTTGTACCGAATACACAGAAGATCGTGGCGGGCTACCAGTGCGGCAACCATCTGGCTGAAGCCAGTGCGTTGGTTCAAACCTTCTGTGGTAGCGAGGGCGTGGTTCCCATGGAATTTCCGAATATCCAGTCCAACTTGGGTCAGTCCGTCCAGGGCTACCAGATTTTCGGATTCCCCGCTTCACAGGGCGCTGCGGCCAAAGCGGCAAGCGTCATAGCGACGGGCGGCTACGACGCGTACACGGGCTCCGGTTTACCGACCGGCACGGTTGCTTTGGCCGGAACGTGCTTTTCAGATGGTGCTTGCGGCGTCGGCGAGGGCGGGATGGACCACAACTCCCGAACTCCCTATGCCGAGCAGGCCAGCCTTGAGGTCGACCATCAGTTCGGCGGTGGCTTCGCACTCAACGCTACTTACCTGTTTGTAGGTGCGCACAAGCTGGTTCGCGGCAACAACATCAATATCCCCTGCCCGGTGGGTACGACGAAGTCGGGGCCAGTTGATGCGGCTGCGGTGCCGGGGCTAGTTAACCCGAACGGAACGCTGTCGCCATGCACCGGTGAACCGGTGCTCGCTGACAGCGGGCCCGGTACCGGCTCGGCAGCACTCGCGGGCTTGGGGCCGTGGTTCGGAGGGGTCTTTAATTCAGGCTTGCAGACGCTGAGCGGCGGACTCGAGGACTACAACAACGACGTGGCCAACGCTGCCTACCACGGCGGAATGTTGACGGCTATCGAACGAATCAAGAACTTCAACCTGACTGCCAACTACACGTATTCGCACACGATCGACAACGGCAACTTCACGACCTTTATCAACCTGCCGGTCAACCAGTTCGATTACAAGGCCGAGCGCGCCAATTCCAACCAGGACGCTCGCCACCGCCTCGTGACGAATTTCACGGCGACGGGACCCGAAGATATGTGGTGGACGCGGCATTTCACTCTCAGCAGCATCATCACCTTACAGTCTGGCCGGCCCTTTACTATGTATTACGGAAACAACACGCTAAACGACGTGGCGGGCGGCGCAACGGATCGTGTGGGCGGCCCAGCGGTGAAGAGCAACTGTCCTTCGGTAAGCAATTGCTCAACCATGATCTCGCGGAACACGTATATCGGTGATCCGTTGTACTCCTGGGACTTCCACCTTGGGCGATATTTCCAGCTCACGGAGCGGATGAAGCTTGACGTCAGCGTGGATGCCTTCAACCTGTTGAACCGCTCGAATGTGGACGAGGTGACCTCAGTTTACGGCTCGCCCGTTTTCTGTGGTGGCACCAACGGAGCAACCCCGGCTATACCTCGGCATTACCGGGACGCGGTCAGCCGCCTCATTCAGGCGGGATCGGGGGGAGGCATTACATGCCCCAACGGATTGGCTGGCGAGACTCCAGTCCTTGCGGGCCCTTTTCAAGTCGGAAACACCGCTGTCACGCCGATCTCAAATATTTTTGGGACCGTGAGTCTGTTCATTCCGGATAGCCCGAACGCGACCTTTGGGCTGCCGAGAACAATGCTGAACCCGCGGCAGTTTCAGTTCGCGGCGAAGTTTTCATTCTGATCATGATATTTCTGGGAAAACAGTCTAGCTGATCGGTGACACAAGAGGCCCCCATGACAGCGCCAGCCCCGCATAATCCGCCCTTTCGCGCTGACCACGTGGGCAGTCTGCTGCGGCCCGCGGAACTCAAGAGACTCCGCCAAGAGCACGCTGCGGGAAAAATCTCGGCGGAGGATTTACAGTCCGCCGAGGATGCCGCCATCCGACGGGTCGTAGCCCAGCAGGAGCAGACGGGGCTGCAATCCATCACTGATGGCGAGTTCCGCCGCGAGGATTTCTATACCGACTTCTTCGTCCGAGGATTGGGCGGCGTCGAAGTTCGCCAGGAAGCCACGGTTGCCTATTTCGTCGACCACGAGGGTCGCAAGATTCCCGTCCCGTGGACTCAGGTCGTTTCGCAGCTGCGGTGGCGCAAGCCTATTTACGCCGAGCATTTCAAGTTCCTCAGCTCGCTTACGAAGCGCACTCCCAAGGTAACCGTCCCTTCGCCGATCATCCTGCATTTCACGTGCGGAGAGGCGGCAATTCGCAAGACTGCCTACCCGGATATGGATCTTTTCTGGGCAGACATCACCGACGCGTACCAGAAGGAGATGAGATCGCTCTACGATGCGGGCTGCAGATATCTGCAAGTGGACGACCCGCCGATGGCAACGCTGTGCGACGAAAAGTTTCAGGGGATGATGAAGGCCCGCGGTGATGATCCTCAACATGCCCTCAACGAGCTGTATCCGGAAATGATTAACCGGGCATTCGCCAATCGCCCGTCTTCGCTTCACTTAGCGATGCACCTGTGCCGGGGAAACAACCAGAGCGGTTGGTTCGGCGAGGGAAGCTATGATCCGATTGCGGATGTTCTTTTCAACAAGGTCAACGTCGATTCCTATTTCCTTGAATACGAATCCGCGCGTGCAGGCAATTTCCAACCGTTGCGCTTCGTGCCAAGAAACAAGACGATCGTGCTCGGCCTCGTCTCGAGCAAGCTTCCTCAGCTCGAATCTAAGGACATGCTGAAGCGTCGCATCGACGAAGCGGCCAAGTTTATCGACCTCGACCAGCTCTCGCTCAGCCCACAATGCGGTTTCGCAAGCTCGACCGAAGGCAATCGCCTCACCGAAGACGAACAGTTCGCCAAGCTGCGATTGGTCGTCGAAGTTGCAAACGAAGTGTGGGGCCGCAATGCAGGTTCTTCTCACAGTGAATCCCTTGGAACCCGTCACGCGTCGTCGCCCAGCTAGGAGGGCGCTATGAATTATCCCGCTACCGGATATCACCACATCACTGCGTGTGCTGGCGGCGCACAGGAAGACGTCGATTTCTTTACTGGAATCGTGGGCCAGCGTCTGGCCAAACAAACGGTCCTGATGGACGGTAAGTTTCCCCACTACCACCTGTACTACTCAAATGCGAACATCGAGCCCGGCTCGATCATGACTACGTTTCCGTACAGCCGCCTCATGGGTCGGCGCGGATCCGGCCAGGTGCAGTCCATTACTTACACGGTGGCCAAAGGCACGTTGCCCTTCTGGCAGGAGCATTTCAAACGCCATAGGGTCGAGCACGGGCCTATCGAGGAGCGTTTCGGACAGCGCTTTATTCGGTTCAACCACCCTGCGGGGATGGCTTTTGAGGTCTTAGAGGACAAGGACGATACGAGGATTGGCTGGACTACCGACAAGATCGGTCAAGGCGAGTCTGTCCGCGGGTTTCACGGAACGGTGTTATCTGTGCGCGATGTAAACGAACAGGAGAAATTCCTGACCGAGGCTCTGGGTTTCCGCAAAACCGGCGTGGACGGCGCGTACTACCGTTTCGAAATCGGAAGCGGCGGCGCGAACAAGACGCTGATCCTTGTACACGAGCCTGATCGCGCGCCCGGCAGTTGGACGTTTGGCGCTGGTACGGTTCACCATATCGCGCTCTGGGTCGCCGATGATGAGGCGATGGCAGCGCAAAAGGCAATTTACGAAGAGCTCGGCTATACGGACGCTTCAGAGATCAAAGATCGCTATTACTTCCACTCGATGTACGTCCGCTCGCCCGGTGGAATCCTAGTGGAGTGCTGCTGCAACGTTCCGGGAGGTTTCGAGAAGGACGAGCCCGCGGATCGGTTGGGCACAAAACTTCATCTGCCTCCGTGGTTTGAGGATCGCCGCGAAGAAATTCTTGCCACTCTGGAACCCATTGTGGCCCCAGCCATGGCGACATCTCGCTCCTAGGCGCCCGGCAGAATCGAGAACCTAACCCATGAAACGAAGCGAGAATCGAATTCTCACTACGCATGTCGGCAGCATCGTTCGCCCACAGAAGCTGCGGGAACTCGCCGAAACCGCACAGCAATCACCGGAGAACAAGCAGCGCTATGAAGATTGCCTGCGAGAATCGGTCGCTGAGATTGTAAAGATGCAGGCGAAAGTCGGCGTTGACATCGTCAATGACGGCGAATTCGGAAAATCCAGCTGGTCGAACTATATCCTGGAGCGGATCACCGGCTTTGAGCACCGACCCGATCAGTTGCGCCCGGTCTACTGGCTCGGAAGAGACCGCGACCGCTTTCCCGAGGTGATGGCGGCAGAATTTCCGTGGATGACAAAAGGAGTGCCCACGGAAGCGTGCGTTGGCCCGATCAAATATCGCGACCACAGCAGCATCGACCGCGACATCGCTAACCTGAAAGCGGCGCTGCGTTCAGTCAACGTCGAAGAGGCCTTCCTTCCGGTCGTGGCGCCCGCCAGCTCGGCGTACGACGGCGTCAACGAATACTATCCGACGGAAAAAGAGTATGTGTACGCCATCGCAGACGCCCTTCGCGAAGAATACCGGGCGATCTACGAGTCCGGACTGATCGTTCAAATCGACGACGCAGTTCTCGCCAACATGTACGATCACTACGTAGAGCAGAGCCCGGAGAAGTACCGTCAGTGGGCGGGCCTCCGCATCGAAGCCCTCAATCATGCTCTCCAGGGTATACCAGAGGACCGCGTTCGCTACCACGTCTGCTTTGGCAGTTGGCACGTCCCGCATCTCTCAGACGCTCCGCTCGAGGAGATTGTCGGATTCATCCTCAGCGTGCACGCCGGTGCCTACTCGATCGAAGCAGCCAACCCCCGCCACGAGCACGAGTGGCGTGTGTGGGAAACAAGGAAGTTGCCGACGGGAAAGATTTTGATTCCCGGCGTTGTGACGCACCACACCATTACAGTGGAACATCCGCGCCTCGTGGCCGACCGCATTCTGAGATTCGCTCGACTCGTGGGACGGGAGAACGTAATTGCAGGAACAGACTGCGGCTTCGCGCAGGCTGAATTCATCCAGCGCGCGGCCCCGTCCGTTATGTGGGCGAAATTCGAGGCGCTGGTCGAGGGCGCGCGGATCGCCAGCGCGGAACTCTGGGGCAAAGGCAAGAGCGCTTGATTTTCGCAGCTTCTTGGAAACCGACTCTACAGGGCAGTCGTCCTACCGAGACCCAAGGGGGAACGATGAATTCGCGTCCACGTCTCATCCTTGCATTAATCATTGCAATGGCTGCGAGCATCCCGCTCTTGGCTCAGGGGCAGGCGCCCTCCGCTACGGCGCAGTCAGGAGCGCCTCCGGCTCAACCGGGCGGCAGTCCGGCGGACAGGGCCGCCGCGGCTGCGGCGGCGATGAAAGCCCCCTTTGAGCCGTTTCACATCATCGGCAATATCTACTACGTTGGCTCAACTGGCATCGCCTGCTACGTGATCACCACGCCTTCGGGCGACATTCTCCTCGACACCGGCTATCCCGATATGGCTCCGCAGATCGAAGACAACATCAAGAAGCTCGGCTTCAAGCTCTCGGACATCAAGATTCTGATCAATAGCCATGCCCACATCGACCACGGCGGCGGCCTTGCCGAATTGAAGAGCGCCACTGGCGCGCAGTTGGTCGCGATGGCCCAGGATGTCCCATATCTCGAAAGCGGCGGCCATAATGACGTGTTGTTTCACGATCAAAACCTGTTCCCGCCCGTCAAGGTGGATCGCGTGATTCACGATGGCGACACTGTGGCACTCGGCGGCGTCACGCTCAAAGCCTATCTGACTGCGGGCCACACGCCGGGCACGACCACTTGGACCATGACGACCGAAGACAAGGGTAAGTCGTACAACGTTGTTTTCCTCGGTTCGGTTGTCGCGGTTCCCACAAACAAGCTTTTCGATAGACCGGACTCGCCTGCGACCTATCCGGGCATCAAGGCCGATTTCGACCACGCGTTTGCCGTGGTCAAGGCGCTCCCTTGCGATGTCTTCCTCGCATCGAATGGTGCGTTCTTCCAAATGCAGCAAAAGCACGACGCGCTGATGAAGGGCGCGGACCCGAATCCGTTTATTGATCCGGCCGGCTACCAGGCGTATGTTGCTCGCTCCGAGGCGTCCTATCAGAAGATCGTGCAGAGTCAGCAAGGCGGGGACGCAGCCGCAGCGCACACGCCGTAAGAGATACTTCGCAGCGCTTCAAGCGGTGAAGTGATTTTGCAGAAGCCAGGGGGGAATCCATTGAAAGCGATACTGAAAGCAATTGTAATTGTTCTTCTCTCAAGTGGTGCGCTCGGAGCTGCAAACGGGCCGCAAGCTGCCCCGGTGCAGTGCGACCGCGCATGTCTGATCATGACCACGAATATCTATTTGGCCGGCCTCGTGGCGCATGATCCCTCGATCGTGAAGTTTTCACCGGATGTAAAGTTCGTCGAGAACACGGTGCCAATGAAGCCGGGCGAAGGGCTTTGGAAGACGGCCTCGGCCATACCGACGACTTTCAAGATCTATGTGCCCGATGTCGTTGCTCAGCAAATTGGATTCTTGGGCGTCATGCTGGAAAACGATCGGCCGATTGAGATCGGTCTTCGTCTAAAGATCGTCGACGGTCAAATAGTGGAAGCTGAGCACCTGATCGCACGCAATCTGAGCGCAACGAGCCTTGTGAATCTTGTGGTGCCGCGCCCGGGCTTGCTCGCCACGGTTCCGCCCGACCAGCGAGTCCCTCGGGAACAGATGCTGACAATCGGTGCCTCGTATTACGAAGCGCTGGTCACTGCCGACGCCAACGATGCGCCATTTGCCGATGATTGCGTCCGCCGGGAGAACGGAATGCAGACGACGAGCAATCCTCCGCCCGCCGCGCCGGGACGGGGAACCATCGGCGCCATGGGATGCGCGCCTCAACTGCGTACGCACACCTTCGATTACATTAAGCGCATCGAGCCTCGCCGCGTCTGGATTGCCGATCCCGAAACCGGCCTCGTCTTCGGGCTCTCGCAATTCCGCCATCCGATGGAGGAAAAGACGCTGAAGATCGTCGGCGTGCCTGGCGTGGACGAGGTGCCCATGAATTTCAAGCCGTTCGATCTTCCCGCCGCGCACATTTTCAAAGTCAGCGGCGGGAAAATGCACGAAATCGAAGCCATGGGCTTCACGATGCCGTACAATTCAAAGACAGGTTGGGAATAAG
Organism: Terriglobales bacterium; assembly: GCA_035604895.1. Classification (GTDB taxonomy): domain Bacteria; phylum Acidobacteriota; class Terriglobia; order Terriglobales; family Acidobacteriaceae; genus JABDBE01. Next base: position 33,742 of record DATNHO010000102.1, read on the forward strand.
CGCGCGCTGCCGGGGGGAGTAAACTGGTTCAACAAAGGAAAATTGCGCCATGAAGAAGACAGCTTACGATTTGGCTTTTGCCGTTGCAGCGTTCCTTGCAGCTACGGCCATGTTCTCCGGAATCTCCCACGCGCAGGGAGGGACAAGCCCCGCGGGACCCGTGAACAATTCGTTGACGACGATGGATGGCCGGCAGGCACAGCAGGATGTGACCGAGAAGTACCTGCTCCAGCAACTGGGCGATCCGAAGGAAGAAGCCGCCTATCAGGCGTTTCATAAAGCCAGCGAAACGGACGGCGACAAAAAGATTCACCTCGGCATCGCTTTCCTGGCGAAATATCCGGGGGACCGCTACAGCGCAGCAGTTTACGAGGAACTTTCGCAAACCTATTATGACAAGAAGGATTTGCCGAGCTTTTACACCTACTCGGCGAAGGGTCTTTCGTTGTTTCCGGATGATGTGCATCTGCTTGCGCTGAGCGGATGGGTAATTCCCCGCGTCTTTGACGCTAACGCGCCCGATGCCGACAAGAATCTGGACAGGGCCGAGGTGTACGAAAAACACGCTCTCGACGTGATGGACAAAATGATAAAACCAACCGGCCTACCGGATGATCAATTTGTCCTGTTCAAGACGGGCGAGATGGCTATCGCGCACAGCGGCCTTGGCTTGGTCTACTTCCGCCGCGAGCAATACGAAACTTCCGCCAAGGAACTTGAGACGGCGACTCAGAATGAAGCAACGCCCGACCCGACCGATTTTTTCATTCTGGGAGCAGACCTCGAGAACCTGGCCAAATACAAGGAAGCGGCGGATGCTTTCAATCGCTGCGCGCAGATCCCCGGCAGCATGCAGGACAATTGCAAGAAATATGCCGCCGTCGCAGCCCAGAACGCCGCGAACGCGAAATAGAGTGCTCCTCTACGCAGCGCGGACCTCGATGCTCAGGGGGATCGAGAGGTCGGCGCTCGCCATTTCGACTGAATTCTAGGACGGTGTTTTGCGAATTGACTTTACCGCGCTTCTGAACCGCGTGCTCAAGAGAGGAAAGAAGAGAGAAGGTGAGGACGCAACAATCGCTTCGTCGAACAGTCGCTTTGGCGTCCATTTTGGGTTTCGGCTTGGCAGGTCTCGCAGCAGGAGCAAACGCACAGGATCATTGGGTGGCCACCTGGGCTGCCTCTCCGCAGACGCCTCGCTTCACTTTTCCGAGGCTCCCCGCGCCTAGCCCATCTTTTACGTCGTATGCAGCAGTACTGGTAACAGTTGATGGGTTTGAGCGGTTTTATCGGGGTTTTCTGCGTTTGGTAGCGATACCGGGATTCGCCAGCGTCAAACTCAAAAAAGCGGCAAAACTGAGGAAATCCTTGCTTTTTCTTCCACTTGAGCGACGAAGACTTTAGTACGCTTTCGCCTGATTTCGTCTCCAATCGCGCCAAAGTATGCCAAAAACGGTAACAAAATGGTAACAGAATTCTGGCTAAAGCAGGAGTTCCACGGCCGAATGCTCCGCCGCCATCAAGCTATCCAATTCGGATGCTTGCGGGGGCTTGCAATGCTCCGAAGACGCTAGTCCTCCCATTTAGGTATAGGTTGCCAGTTGGTGGTGCTCGAAGGCGCAGGGCGAGTTTGTAAGACCCATCTTTGTGCGGGGCGGAACAAGCAGTGGCTCGTACTTCACCAAGGGCCGAGGCTCGGCTTGGTCGAGCAGCGTGTGCCACGCGGCCTCGGGAAACTTGCTGAAGATGGAATCGGCACCGCCGCGCACACTATACCACC
>DATNHO010000103.1:0-9172 GCA_035604895.1 Terriglobales bacterium
TGCTGCTGATTCACGGCTGGCCCGGTTCGATTGTTGAATTTCTCGCACTGATCGACCCGCTTACGCGGCCAAAGAACAACAATACACCGGCATTTAACGTTGTCGTTCCTTCCCTTCCTGGCTTCGGATTTTCCGGACCCACCACAACTCGGGGCTGGGGTCCACAGCGTATGGCGAAAGCACTGGTCGTTCTGATGGATCGCTTAGGCTACTCGCGGTATGGCATCCAGGGTGGTGACTGGGGTTCGTTAATAGCCCGCGACATGGCGTACCAAGCGCCCGAACACGTGATCGGGCTTCACTTGAACCTTATTACTGTAGCCCCGCCGAACCCGGAAGCAGTTGCGCAAATGAGCGATGCGGAGCGGAGGCGGTATGCGTACTTTGATCGGGAAGAGAGTAGCTTTTTTTTCCTCCAGGCGGCTGAACCGCAGACTCTTGCCTACGCCCTGACGGACTCCCCCGTTGGGTGGTTGGCTTGGATGATAGGTAAATTTCAACTGCTTACTGATAATAACGGCGATTTTCTTACGGCTGTCGATCGCGACACATTTTTGACCGACGTCACTCTCTACTGGGTTACAGACACGGTGGGCTCCGCCATGCGAATCTATCGCGAGCATCGGCTCACGGGAGAAGATGCGGCGCCATCGCCGCGCCTGAAGACTCCCATAGGGTATGCGGATTTTCCGAGGGAGGTAGCTGTCCCACCGTTTCGCTGGGTTACTCAGACCTATAACGTAGTGCAAAGAACTGAAATGCCGAAGGGCGGACACTTTGCCGCGCTTGAGCAGCCCGATCTCCTGGTTGACGATATACGGAAGTTCTTCGCCAAGGTTGATTAGAAATAAGCTGCCTCATAGGCTGGGCTTTGTCGTTGGCTACGCCACACAGCGGTATGGGCGTGGGCCCAGAACATAGCAAGGAGAAACCGATGACCAGAACGAAATTCATAATGATCACTTCTGTGATTTTGGGCCTGATTGCGGCCTTGGGGTCGCCAAAGCAGACGCCGGCGCAGGACAGTAAAACGCCCTATCCCAACATGGCGCCTCTCGATCGGTATCTGATGGATCGCAACGCGGAGATTGCCCTGGCGCGAAGTGCGGCGCCGGAGTCCATCTCCCGCGACGCAACGGTTATGATCCTCGGACGCCGGAGCTTCGAAACTGCCGTCGAAGGCAAGAATGGGTTTGTTTGCCTAGTGGAACGGGCGTGGACGAGTCCATTCGACAGTCAGGAGTATTGGAACCCTAAGAATCGCAGTCCGATTTGCTACAACCCGCCCGCGGCGCGATCCATCCTGCCGATCACTTACCTGCGGACGAGGCTGGTATTCGAGGGTTTGTCTAAAGAACAAATCCGCGAACGTGCCAAAGCTGCCGTTGACAGGAAAGAAATTCTCCCGGTCGAGCCCGGTGCCATGTGTTTCATGATGGGGAAGGGGGGATATCTCACCGACAATGGTCTGACCGCAGACGGGGCGCACAATATGGCCCATCTGATGTTTTTTACGCCGCGAATCGACCCTGCGGAATGGGGCGCGAACATGGATAAGTCTCCGGTTGTTATCGACCCTCGGCACAAGGCCGACCCGGAACCGAACAATGTGTTCATGGTGCTGACCGGCGCGTGGTCGGATGGAACATCTGCGCCGCTCAATTGAGGACGCACAATAACGAATGCGACCGGCGCGATCATGTTACGGGATCATCGCAGACTGCGAGCCAGACAGAACAAGCGGCGGACATTGGAAGGACCTAACCACGATCGATGTAGAAAGCGTATACGCACTCCTGCGAGATAGCCATCCGGCCGCAGCAACGAAAACCGACGATCAATCCGCTTTGAGGATTTGGTTTCCAGCAGCGACTCCATGATTGCCGAGCTTTTGGGCGATTCGCTGGCGTAAACTGGTCCACGGTCAGATCGCCAGCGGGTTTCGCGCATGAATTGCTTAGCGCATTGAGCGGCGTTAGCTTGGCAACAAGGAGGCTGTTATGCCTGTTGAATCATGCATCCCGATCATTCCGAGCACAAACCTGGAGAAGAGTCTGCGTTTGTGGGCTGATGGTCTCGGATTCTCGATGAGTTCAGAAACGCGCAAAGACAACAAGCTGATCTTCTGCATGCTTCGGAAAGACGACCTATGTTTCATGCTGAACCGACGCGCGGGGACTCCGATCAAGCCGGAAGGCTACGAGGGCATTCGACTCTACTGGGCGCCGGAGGATATACACAAAATCAGAGAGCGATTGAAGAGCCTTGGGTACGGTGTTTCAGAACTAGAACATCGTGACTACGGGCAGATCGAGTTTTTCCTTACCGACGACGACGGCTATTCGCATTGCTTCGGCGTCCCCACGCAAAGATAGACATCTCAACACGAAAAGAGCTTTTGAAAAAAACCCTCTCCCCGGTTATCGGGGAGAGGGTCGTTGCGGCCGGAACGTGTTTTAGTCGTCTCCGTCGGCGTCTCCGGCGGGTGCCGGATTGTTAAAGTCACTCGGCGGGCGAACCGTGCTCTCGCCGGGATAAGGCCGCTTAAACCCAGTGGCCTCGTACCAGTTCAGATGGTTGACGGTGTCCGGATCTTCGGAGTCCGGCTTGGTCAGTTTGCCGGCGAAGATCTGCTCCTTCTTCTCTTGCCAAGCCGCCCTCAGGGCCTTGAGCCGATCGCTGCCCTTTGTGTTGGCTTCGTTCCCTCCAACCCCCTGGTTCAGCGGGACCTGGTTCGGCACGTGCGTCCACGGCAGGAAGTTGGCCTTGGGCGGTGTGCCCTTGACGAAAGCGGTTCTCATCGGCGATGCCACGAGGTCGAACTGGTTCATGGGCGTCAGACCGAGGATTTGCTCGATCGTCCGAGTCATGTTGACCTGCGTGTAGTAGTAGTGTTGAGTGGGTCCGAACTGCACAGCATACGGGCTGACGATATAGCCTGGGCTGCGGTGACCGTCAACGTGGTCGACGCCGTTCTGCGCGTCGTCTTCCTCGATGAAGATCGCCGATGTGGACCACACGTTGCTGTGGCTGATGTGGTCGATAATGCGCCCAACGGCCAAGTCGTTATCGGCTTGTTCGGCGTCCACGGTTGGCGGGCCGCCGGTGTGATCGCACATTACCCACAGGATGCTCAAAGTGGGCACTGTGCCGGCCTTGAGATCATTGTCGAAATCCTGCACCCACAGATCGACGCGGAACTGGTCGGGGATGCCAAGATCGAACTGCGGGAAGTTTGTGATGAGGTGGTCATACACGGCCGGGAGAGAGGACTCTGCCTGCACGGTGTTCTGATAGTACAGCGTCTTCTCTTTCCCATGCTCGAAACGCAGCGCGTCTTTGTAAAACTGGGTCCAGGTCGGCTCTTTGTGCGAACCATTCGGCGGGTTGAACGTATCGGCCTCGACGTACTCGCCGTAGAGCTTCAGCGGCAGACCGGCGGCCGCCGCTTCCGAGAACAGGAAGCCCTTGTTCTGATAGGCGAGTGCATCGCCGGCGTTCCCGCCCGGATAACTGCGGACCCAGTCCGGTGACTGGACGTCGTCGGCGTAGGGCGCCATGCCCTCGGTGATCCACTGGTGACCGTCAGCCGACTGGCGGCTGGGATCGTAGAAATTGTCGAGGAGTGGGAAGCGCTTCACCAGCTTGTGCACGTTCGGTGTGTCCAGGTGCGTCTTGCCGTCGTAGCCGAACACCGCCAACTTGGCGTCGCCATTGCCGGCGGCCACGTCGCCCAGGATCTGATCATAGGTGCGGTTTTCACGGACGATCAGGAACACATGCTTGATCAGCGACGGATCGCCGATCTTGGCCGGGATTGCGACCGGCTTGGTATCTGGGTTGCCACCGGAGGCGGAGTTGATATTTTCCGTCAGATCCCAGTGGTTGTTGTCGAAAACTTTCTTGGTCATCGCCTGCAGCGTCCCGCTATCCGGCACGGGGACGATGTTGACGGTGCCATTGTCCTGGTGGGTATTGTAGTCGCAGACGCTGTAGTCGCACTCGAACGAATAACGCGTGCCGATGCCCTTGTCGTTGGCAACGATGAGCGCGTTACGGGCCTGGTCCAGCACGACCGACGACGGCGCATAGGCTACCGGGATCATGCCCATGACGGGATTCTTCACACCCTTGGTGAGGTTGACCACCCCGATCGCGTTGGCATTGTACAGCGCGACGTAGGCTACACCTCTCGTGTCATCGACTGCGATCGCGTTCGGCGCGGCGCCATAGGCCGGTTGGCCTTCGCCGGGCACTCCGATCGGCAGCCCAAGGTCAATCGTCCACGCCACTTCGTTGGTGTTTGTGTCGATCACCGAGATCGTGTCGCTATAGGTATTGGCGACCAACAGGTACCGTCCGTAGAAAGCCATCCCGGTCGGGTGCAGACCAGTCGAGATGTTTCCTTTGACCGTCATCGAAGGCAGATCAACCACAGAAACGGTACCAGTGATCGAGGCGCCAACCACTGGGTCGGCGACAATTTCAGTGCCGGCGGACCAGATCTGGAAGTCCGACTCCGTAGCGGCCCGGCCACCTTCGTTGCTGACGTAGGCGGTCGTGCCCTTGCTGTCGATCAGGATGCTGTGCGGCGCGTTGCCGACGCGGATCTGCTCACCCTGCGTATCTGTGGTCAAGTCGATCTGGGCGAGCGTATCGTTCTGGTTCAGCAGGGCGTAAGCACTCTTGCCATCCTGTGAGATCGCCAGGCCGCCGGGATAAGAAGTACTCGCAGTATAGAACGTGCCGCAGGGTACGCCATAAGCGCCCGGAGGGCTGTTCTGAAAGCATTCGATGAAGGAATTATTCGGGGGCACACTGACCTGTGCGTTATCTTCCAGCAGGCCCTCTTCCGTGACGTTGGTGATGGTGACATTGCTACTGTCCTGGCTGAACACCAGGTGCTTGCCGTCCGCCGAGTAGGCTATGCCGCCAAAGCTGCCGCTCGAATCCACTCCGAAGGTGATGTAGTCCTGCAGGACGATGCCGGTGTTGGTGTCGAAGACCTCGACAGCTCCGGCGGTAACGTCCGACGAACTCACGCCCAGGGTGAGGACGGCGGCAGTGTGAGTGCGGAGATTGGGGTTCAGCGCGATGGCCTTCGCGCGTACCCGGTCGCCGAGGTTGACTTGGACGCCGGCTGGGGTGATGACTTGGCCACTGCTGACGACCCACGAACCGTTCGGCTGCGGGCCGGTGACGTAGGTGGGGAACTCCTTAGATTGAGCCGCGGCGAGCCCCGGAAGGCTCAACCCCGCCGCCAGCAGGCCGGCGAGCGGACGCAAACGGTTGATCCGAGATTTATTTCGAAACATTTTTCGAAACTTGGATGTTTTTCGAGACATGTACCGTTCTCCTCTTCAAATTTTTTTATTACGCAACTGGGATAGGTTGTGAGACATCGGCGTGGAACTACGAGCGGTGCAATAGTACTAGCGCTAATCTTTACAGACGACCTGTGACGGCTCTGTGACCATCAGGTAAATTTTCCGTTAAATGGAACTTTCTTCTCGCGGATGGTGACGCGCGCAACGGATAATGAAACGCCTTCGGAGGAAGACCTATGTCCAGCGCTCCCCGGCCCCGCAAGAAATACAAAATTTCCGATTCCCTTAACCGGCAACTCAATACGTATGCGCTGGTGGCAAGCGCAGCCGGAGTAAATGTGCTGTCGCTGGCCAGAGCCTCCGAGGCGAAAGTTGTTTATACGGAAACGCATCAAGTAACGCGCGCAGGCGTGCCCCTATACATTGATCTCAACCGCGACGGCATCAAGGAGTTTGCACTGCGCACGACGATTTACGCGGGCAGCGGTTCGTTCGAGGTAGGGCTCGACCCATCCGGATACCGCAACAACGCGGTCGCCGGGAGACGTCTTAATCACAGCAGCTATTTTTTCTCTGCTGCCTCCGCTTTGCCCGCGGGCGCCCGAATCGGACCAGAACGCAAATTCCCTGTTCGTCACGCATTTATGGCGGTAGAACTTTTCGACGGTGTCGGCAGCCAAGATTCCGTCCTAGGCCCGTGGGCCGGCAAAGGTAACGGTGTCAGAGATCGATATTTGGGATTAAAGTTCGTGGTTCACCGCAAAGTTCACTACGGCTGGGCCAGACTCAGCGTCACGCTTGGGCACCATCGGCAATTCGACGATGTGAGCGGCACCCTGACTGGCTACGCTTACGAGACCGTCGCGAACAAGCCAATCATCGCAGGCCAGACGAAGGACCCTGATGTGATTACCGTGCAGCCCGAAACGTTAGGCGAGCTGGCTCGCGGAAGAAAATAGCCTCTCATCGCAACTCTTGCAAAATCGCCATTTCAATCTATGAGGCGTTTTGAGTGCTATGGCTGTTAACGCGACAGTTAATTATTCTCCAATGTTCTGGGAGCGCTACTTCCTGACGCTCTGGGGCGCTATAATGGCGAGCGTTCTTTCATTCCGAAGTGAATGGAGCAAAAACTTATGACAACACCTGAGCAAAACACCTGTGCCCACATTCCCTGCACCTGTCCGGTGGAAGGTGGCAAAAAATACTGTAGTGAATCTTGCAGCGATGCCGGATCGGGTGAGGTGGAGATCGCTTGCGAATGCGGTCACGCGACCTGTTCGACAAGCATCGAAGCAGTAGCCTAGAACACCGCAAAACATTCTCGCGTTTGATCTGCCGGGCAGACTTTTTGGGACTGCCGATTTCTGCTTACCTGAGCATATTGAACGGAGGAAACCTTATGAAACATTTCACATTCTTCGTGGTTGCAGTGGCAACCATGGCCGGCCTTGTCGCCCTCATTGCACCCGCACCAGGACGTGCGGATGGCCAATCCGCCCCACCCTTCGTTACCGAAATCCCTCACGGGTACCGCGATTGGAAGTGGATCTCCTCGGCCCATGAAGCAGGCAAGCTCAACAGTTTAGGCGCTGTCTTGGGTAACGATGTAGCGTTCAACGCCTTCCGGGATGGGAAGCTTCCGTACCCGGACGGCACGATCATCGCCGCGTTGCATTACCGTAACGTTCCATCAGATGAAAACAATAAAGTCTTTGGCCAAGCCCAATCTTTCGTTCCCGGGCCCCCCACGAACATTCAGTTTATGGTCAAGGACTCAACCAAGTACGCCGCCACCGGAGGCTGGGGCTTTGGTCACTTCCAGGACGGCAAACCTGCCGACGCGGCTTTCATGAAACCCTGCTTCCCCTGCCATGAGAAGGCCAAAGCGACCGACCTTGTCTTTACTCACTATGCCCCTTGATGCTGAAAACTAGAGCAGAAAGGAATGAGGCGATGGCACACACAAATCAAATGGAGTCGTGTGCCTGTAACGCCACCGCCGTGCGTGTGAAGAAGACATTTCGCGGACGAGGCTGGCCCACCTTTGCGGCGTAAAGGTGGGCCAGCCCCGTCTTCTAGTCAGTATCGGGAGGTTCCATGGGCCGCTTGTCATTGAGGAAAAATTCCTCGCCAAGAGGAGCCCGAATGGGTGTGAACGTTCGAGGCGATTGACTAAAGTTAAAAAAGCCGGTGAGATCAGTGGCGGCACGTTGGTCAGCGAAATTAAGCGCGCCCTCCGCCATGCCGAAGTTGTTTTCGATAAACCGGAGAATGCTCCCGAAATCCTGCCGGTCATTGTTAACATATCCCAGCGCGGTGTATGCCGAAACTACCACCAGCGGTACACGGAAGCCGTACTGATAATCCCCTTGACCTTGCCCTGGCACTGACAACAGAGTTGGGGGCTCGTGATCATACCAACCTCCCCAGTCATCCCAGGTAATGAGAATTGCTGTGTCCTGCCAATAAGTTACTTTCTGGCCATTTACCGTGTCCGTGCACGGGCTCTTGCCAATCTTATTGACGATGGAAGATACCCAGGATGGCCCGCCAGTGTGACCGTTCCCCGGGTGGTCGGAGTTCTGTCCGGTGGGAATGACCCAGACTACGCTCCGAAGATTGCAGGCTCCGATGTCGGTCAATACGTCGACCGGCTTGAGGTCGACATCACTCCTCCATTCCGGGCCGGCGCACAGCGTGTAATTGCTGTTGGGCTGACATATCTCCCGAATCCAGTTTGGGGCGGTCCAGATCGAACTAGCACCAGGAGTGTAGTATTTCCAACTGAGTTGCGGGATGTGACTGTCAAGCAGCGTAGCCATGGTGTCGTGCGTGAAGCACACTGTGCCCAAAGGATTATTGACCAGGTTGTACTCATTGGGTGCGGATTTGGGAGAAACCAACTTGTAGATCGCATTCAGCGGCGCCAGGCATCCCTGCGCACTACGCCACTCGGCGACGAATATCGCAGCACTATCGTCGTCTGCGCTGGGTGCGGATGTTCCTCCAAAAATGAATTGGTGTGCAGCCGGGCTGGGACCCTGGTTGGTCTGAAACATAAAATTGGCCCAGCCGTACTGCTGCGCCAAGGTGACGTAGGGAGCAACGTCGACAGGATTGACATAGTCAAACGAACATCTGCCGGTGCTGCAGTTGGTGCTGCTCAGGCCGTCCACCTTGCACTGATTGGTCGTAGTGTCTAAGTCGCACATTTGGACGAAGCCCTGATGGCTATGATCCGGATCGTAGAGACTTCCCAATGGGACTTGCGTTAGCGGAATCATGTGGCCCTTGTTATCGGTGCCATAGTCTTGCAGATCGTAAGGGGTGGGGCACAGGGTGCGGTTCGTGCCACACAAACCCTGGAAGAGGTTGTCCGGAGTGCGGTTCTCCTGGTCGATGATCACGATGTGCTGAAAGTTCGAGATCTGCGCTTGGGTGAGGTCTGGCCCAGCCGCAGCGAGCGCAAACAGCGCTAGAGTTTTAAGCATCGATTTCATGCAAGGCTCGGACTTTCTTTCGGCTTCGGAACACGCCGGATCTGGAGCCTCTAGCCGAAAATTAGCCCGTTAAGTCTACACCTTCAGTGACTGGCATCATAGTTCGGTGTGATGGGAAGTCGAAACCGGCTTGGGCGGACCGGAGTTGCGCGTCAATGAAACGTTTGGCCTAGGGCCATTCTTCCGTATGTACCGTAGTGAGCCCCAGACATATAATTCCGGTGGAACGAGCAGAGCAGCTAAGGAGTAATTGCCGATGAAGTCTTCCTGCGAGAAAGCAGTTTTTGCATTGTGGCTACTCTTTGCCGCAGCGGTTTCGCCCGCCCAAACCTTTACCAATCT
>DATNHO010000104.1:0-36011 GCA_035604895.1 Terriglobales bacterium
ACTGCGCAAAATCCCGATGTGTTCTTCCAGATGCGCGAGCGAGCGAACTCTTATTACGAGGCTTGTCCGGAGATCGTCCAATCCGTAATGAACAAGTTCGCGAAGACGGTTGGCCGCTCCTACCACCTGTTTGATTACGTCGGTGCCCCCGACGCCGAACGTGTGATCGTGATGATGGGCTCGGGCGCCGAAGTCGCTCACGAAGCCGTCGAGTATCTCAACGCACAAGGCGAAAAGCTTGGGCTGCTGAAAGTGCATTTGTACCGCCCCTTCCCGGTGCAGGCGTTCCTCGCAGCGTTGCCTGCCAGCGTGCGGAAGATCGCAGTGCTCGATCGCACCAAGGAATCGGGAGCGATTGGCGAGCCGCTTTATCTCGACGTCGTAAACGCACTTCACGAAGGAGTGAAGGCGGGCTACAGCCCTCGGAAAACTGCGCCGGCGGTTGTGGGTGGACGCTACGGGCTCTCCTCCAAGGAATTTACCCCAGCAATGGTCAAAGCGATCTACGACAATCTGAAAGCGGATCAGCCGGCCGGCCAAATACCCACCGGCGAAATAAAAGATCACTTCACCATCGGCATCCACGATGACATCGGCCACACCAGCTTGCCTTATAGCCCTGAGTTTTCCACCGAGCCTGACAATGTCGTTCGTGCAATGTTTTACGGTCTGGGCGCGGACGGCACCGTAGGCGCGAACAAGAATTCGATCAAAATCATTGGCGAAAATACGGACAACTATGCTCAAGGCTACTTCGTCTACGACTCGAAGAAGTCGGGCGCCGTGACTATTTCGCATCTTCGTTTCGGACCGCGGCCCATTCGCTCCAGTTATCTGGTCTCGAAGGCCAACTTCATAGCCTGTCACCAGTGGATATTTCTTGAACGCTACGACATGCTGAGCGCCCTGGTTCCAGGCGGTACTTTCCTGCTCAACAGCCCTTTCAGCAAAGATGAAGTCTGGGATCATCTCCCGCGTCCAGTTCAAGAGCAGCTGATTGCGAAGCGGGCGAAGTTCTACGTGATCGACGCCTACCAAGTGGCGCGCGACACCGGCATGGGCAGCCGCATGAACACGATCTTGCAAGTGTGCTTCTTCGCCATCTCCGCCGTTCTGCCAGGGGATCAGGCGATTGAGGCGATTCGCAAATCGATTCGTGACACCTACGGCCGCAAGGGCGAAGAAATCGTGCAGAAGAACATGAAGGCCGTGGAAGAAACTCTGGCGCATCTGTTCGAAGTGAAAGTTCCTGCCGAACTCAGCAGCACGATTGAGATGCCGCCCCCGTTTTCTCCATCAGCGCCGGAATTCGAACGTGATGTGCTGGGCGTGATGTATGCGGGACGCGGCGACGAATTGCCGGTCAGCGCATTTCCGGTCGACGGTACTTTTCCCACCGGCACTGCGAAATGGGAGAAACGAAACCTGGCGCTCGAAATTCCCGCCTGGGATTCGAAGATTTGTATCCAATGCGGAAAGTGCGCCATGGTTTGTCCGCATTCCGTGATTCGCATCAAGGTCTACGACACGAAGGAGCTGCAAGGCGCTCCGGCAACTTTCAAATCCACGGAGAGTCGCGACAAAGAATGGCAAGGCCTCAAGTACACGATTCAAGTGGCGCCGGAAGACTGCACCGGATGCGGCATCTGCGTGGAAGTTTGTCCGGTCAAGAACAAGGCCGAGACGCGGCTCAAAGCGATCAACATGGTCCCGCAGCCTCCGCTACGCGTGCCCGAGCGCGAAAACTGGGACTTCTTCCTCAGGATACCGGAGCTCGATCGCCGCAACATCAAGGTCACCAACATCCGCCAGCAACAAGTGCAGGAGCCGCTCTTCGAGTTCTCCGGCGCCTGCTCTGGCTGCGGAGAAACTCCGTATCTCAAGCTGATGTCGCAGTTGTTTGGCGATCGGGCGATCATCGCCAACGCTACTGGATGTTCGTCAATTTATGGCGGCAACCTGCCCACCACGCCCTGGACGAAAAATGCCGACGGCCGCGGGCCCGCCTGGTCCAATTCGCTGTTCGAAGACAACGCGGAGTTTGGCCTGGGCTTCCGGCTTTCCATCGATAAGCAGACCGAGTTCGCGCAGGAGTTGGTTAAACGCGTGGCGGGAACAATCGGGGAAGAACTCGCTACCGCGATTCTCACTGCTCCGCAGAAAGACGAAGCGGACATTTACGAGCAGCGCCAACGCGTCGATGTGCTGAAAGAAAAACTGCACGGCGTGGATTCCATGGATGCAAAGCAACTGCTCGCGGTCGCCGACTTGCTGGTCAAGAAAAGCATCTGGATCGTTGGTGGAGACGGTTGGGCTTATGACATCGGCTACGGCGGTCTCGACCACGTACTGGCCAGCGGCCGCAACGTTAATGTGCTGGTGCTCGATACCGAGGTCTACTCCAACACCGGAGGCCAGGCGTCGAAGTCCACGCCGCGCGCCGCAGTGGCGAAATTTGCCGCGGGCGGCAAGGCGGGCGCCAAGAAGGATCTCGGTCTCATCGCCATGAGCTATGGCAACATTTACGTCGCCAGCGTAGCCATGGGCGCCAAGGACGAGCACACCCTGAAGGCGTTCCTCGAAGCTGAGGCTTATAACGGGCCCAGCCTCATCATTGCGTATTCGCACTGCATCGCGCACGGCATCAACATGACCACGGCGATGTCGAATCAGAAAGCGGCAGTCGATTCAGGACAGTGGCTGCTCTATCGCTACAACCCGGAACGGACGGCTCAGGGCGAGAATCCGCTTACCCTCGATTCGCGAACACCTACGCGCAAGGTCGCGGATTATCTGGAGATGGAGACGCGCTTCAAGATGCTCACCAAGAGTAACCCGGAAAACGCCAAGCGGCTCTGGCGTGAGGCTCAGCACGACGCCGAGACCCGCTTTCGTCTTTATGAGTATCTGGCGCAGCGGCAGAACGGTAAAGAACCGGCCAAGGCGCCGCAGCAAACTGAGAGGCAGCAAGCTGCGCCTCTACAGAAAACTTAGAGACGTTGTTCGCGACGTCTCCCGCGTACGAGGAGAAAGTCATGATCGATCTCAGCACGACTTATCTGGGCCTGCGGCTTCGCACGCCCTTGGTAGCTTCCGCATCGCCGCTCTCGCAAGAGATCGATGGCATTCGCCGTCTCGAAGATGCAGGCGCATCCGCCGTGGTGTTGTACTCGCTGTTCGAGGAGCAGTTGCGGCAGGAAAGCTTCGAACTGGAACACCATCTGGCGGAAGGGACTGACAGCTTCGCCGAGGCAGCCTCGTTTTTTCCTCAGTCGGCTGAATTCCACCTGGGCCCCGAGGGATATCTGAATCACATTCGGAAAGCCAAGGAAGCAGTGAAGGTTCCAATTATCGCCAGCCTCAACGGCGCAACCCTTGGCGGCTGGGCCAGATTTGCCAAGCAAATCGAGCAGGCCGGAGCCGACGCCATTGAGTGCAATATTTATTTCATTCCGGCCAGCCCCGACATCCCCGGTTCCGATATCGAGAAAATGTATATTGACATTCTCCGGGAGGTAAAGATTTCGGTTTGCATTCCCGTAGCAGTAAAGCTCAGCCCTTTTTTCAGCAACATGGCCAATATGGCAAAGCGCCTGGACGAAGCTGGCGCAAGTGGACTAGTGCTGTTCAACCGCTTCTACCAACCGGACATTAACCTTGATGAATTGGAGATCCAACCGAACGTGTTGCTCAGCACGCCGCAAGCGTTGCGGCTTCCGTTGACCTGGATCGGCATCCTTTATGGTCGCATCCGAGCCAACTTGGCAGCTACGAGCGGAGTGCATGGCCCAGAGGACGTGGTTAAACTGCTCATGGTCGGGGCCGACGTCACCATGCTCTGCTCCACTCTATTGCGGAACGGCATCAGCCATCTTCGGTACGTCGAGGAGGGCGTGCGGGAATGGATGGAGAAGCACGAATACGATTCGGTTCAGCAAATGAAGGGCAGCATGAGTCAAATCCGCTGTCCCAATCCCTCCGCCTTCGAGCGCGCGCAGTACATGAAAGCCGTCAAAAGTGTGCAGCATGTAATGGTGACCGGCCGCGAAGCCTGGAGAATTCTTAGCGCAGAGTAGAAGCGATGACCAGTTGATGGGTCACGCTGAATGGCGAAACTCACTGCATCGGGTGACCGGTATCACAGCGCGACCCGGGGTGAAGGAGTCATAGTTTCAATGTTGTTAGAGCCCTGGTCATTGCGCGACGCAATTTGGGGCGACGCTATTTGGTTTAAGCGTGTCTATGGCCCCGCGGAAATCAGTCCGCTGGGAACCAATTGAGGAGCATATATGCCGGTTACTAAACAGCAAGCGCTCGACTACCACTTCGGCACACGGCCGGGAAAGATTGAAGTAACTCCCACTAAGCCTTGCCGCACCCAACATGACTTAAGTCTGGCTTACACCCCCGGAGTGGCGATACCGTGCATGGAGATTCACAACAATCCGCACGACGCCTTCAAGTACACCGGTCGCGGCAACTTGGTCGCAGTCGTGACCAATGGTACCGCAGTGCTCGGGCTGGGCGATATTGGCGCGCTCGCAGCTAAACCGGTTATGGAAGGGAAGGCAGTTCTGTTCAAACGCTTCGCCGGCGTGAATGTTTTCGACATCGAAGTCAACTCGCACGATCCTGACGAAGTCATCAAGGTCTGCCAGTTGCTCGAGCCAACCTTCGGCGGCATCAACCTTGAAGACATCAAGGCGCCTGAATGCTTCTACATCGAAGAAACGTTGAAGAAGACGATGAAGATCCCGGTCTTCCACGACGACCAGCACGGCACCGCGATTATTTCAGGAGCGGCGTTATTGAACGCTCTGGAAGTGGTGGGCAAGGACATCGGCAAAATCCGTCTGGTCATTAACGGCGCCGGAGCCTCGGCCGTGGCTACTGCCGAACACTACATTCGGCTGGGCATGAAGCGCGAAAACATTACGTTGTGCGACACCAAGGGGGTAGTGTACAAGGGCCGCACGACTGGCATGAATCCGTACAAGGAGCGCTTCGCACAAGATACCAAGCTGCGCACTCTGGCGGAAGCGATGGCGGGCACCGATATGTTCCTCGGACTCTCCGTTGGCGGTGTGGTCACGCAGGACATGGTCCGCTCGATGGCTGCCCGTCCGATTGTGATCGCCATGGCGAATCCCGATCCCGAGATTACTTACGAGGACGCCAAGGCCTGCCGCGCCGATATCATTATGTGCACTGGGCGCTCCGACTATCCCAATATGGTGAACAATGTGCTCGGCTTCCCCTTCATTTTCCGCGGTGCGCTAGATGTGCATGCCACGGTGATTAATGAGGAGATGAAGCTTGCTGCCACGCACGCCTTGGCAAACTTGGCGAAGGAAGATGTGCCTGACTCTGTGTGTCGCGCCTACGGAGTGGCGCGACTCGGGTTCGGTCCCGACTACCTGATCCCAAAACCTTTTGATCCGCGGGTGCTGGTGTGGGAGTCCTCGGCTGTAGCCCAAGCTGCGATGGCAACCGGGGTAGCTCTGGAGCCCGTCAACATTGACGAATATCGTGAACAACTCGAGCGGCGTCAGGGCAAGGCCCACGAGATTTCGCGCATGATGATTCACAAGGCTCAGGCCAAACCCAAGCACGTCGTCTTTCCGGAAGGTGACAACGAGAAAATTCTGCGCGCATCCCATTCGATCCTGGAAGAGAAGATAGCCACGCCTATCCTCATCGGCAACTCTGGAACCATTCATGCCAAGGCGGCACAGCTCGGCTTGGACCTGAAAGGCGCCGAAATCGTGGATCCGGCCGTATCCCCGCTTCGCGAGGCCTACATCCAAGAACTGTTCCGCCTGCGCCAGCGCCGTGGCGTGACCCTTAGCGAAGCGCACACACTGATCGACGACCGCAACATTTTCGGGTCAATGATGGTGCGCATGGGCGATGCCGACGCCCTGGTCTCCGGCGTCAGCCAGCATTTTCCTGACACCATTCGACCAGCCCTACAGATTGTCCGCATGCGCGAAGGCCTGCACAAGGTCGCCGGATGTTATCCCATGATTACCCGTAATGGGGACATGCTCTTCTTAGCCGACACCAGCGTCAATATTGATCCCTCTGCGGAAGACCTGGTTGAAATCGCCTTGTGTGCTGCGCAAGAGGCTCGGCGCTTCGACCTCGTGCCACGTGTCGCGATGCTTTCCTTCTCCAGCTTTGGCAGCACCAAGCATCCATCCTGCGACAAAGTCCGCAAGGCAGTGGACTTGCTCCACAAGGCCGACCCAACCTTGATTGTGGATGGAGAGATTATGGCCGACGTTGCTGTGTCTCCGGATCTGCTGGAACAGACCTATCCATTCAGCTCCCTCAAAGGCGGAGCCAACGTGCTGGTGTTCCCCGACCTCGCCTCCGCCAACATTGCCTGTAAGCTACTGGCGACGATTGGAGGTGCCGAGACACTTGGTCCTATCCTCATGGGTATGACTCGGCCCGTGCACTTGTTGCCGCGGGGTGCCGAAGTGGAGGAAATCGTGAATGTTGTCGCCATCGCAGTGGTGGACGCGCGCGAGTCCGAGCCACCAGTGATATCTGAAATCACGAAGCCGGTCGTACAGGCAGACTGAGCGCGCAGAGACTTGCCTGTCTCATTGATCAGAGCTCGGTCATCCTGAGCGTCGTGGATGCTGCGCGCAGCGCAGCCACGAAGTCGAAGGCCCCCGCGGTAGCGCCGGGGACTGCCAGAAATCACGATGACAATGCGATAGAAGGGCGTGCCGAGTCGGCGTTCTTCGGGCAGCGGGGCACGAGCGAACGCTTGTGCCCCGACGGATCTCTTCCACACGACCACGAACTACTTCGCTTGCAACGACTCGACGTAGTGAGTAAGGTTCGCCACGCGTTGCTGTACTTCACCCTCGTGTCCGTGGCTCATGTTCCAGAACAGCGATCCCCACACCGGCATGTCTTTGGTTCCGTGCGCGGGAACATCACCTTCTCCGCGGATGGAGGCCGAGACTTTCAAAGCGGGAAACTTCCCTCCGTTGTTCTTGCTCAGCGCGGTAAGGTCAGCGGGAGGAACCTTCAGCGCGCTGGCCGCCGGACCTCCGCCTTTGCCGTCCGTTCCGTGGCAAACGGCGCAATACGTCGTGAACATTTCCTTGCCGGATGCAGGCGAGGTGGGTTGGACCGGGACATGCTGGATGACTTTCTGGGGTGAGGTTTGGTTTTGGTCCTGTGCGGTGACCGTGAAGTTGAATACGACCAGGGCAGCCAACATGAAAAACAGTTTCTTTACGAACATTGCATCTTCTCCTTTTGAACCAGGACTTTTGTCTGAAGTCTAGGCACACTTAGAAACCAAGGATTTGACTGCATTTGCTACCTTACCACTTCGCTGCCAGCTATTGTGC
Source organism: Terriglobales bacterium (assembly GCA_035604895.1). Classification (GTDB taxonomy): domain Bacteria; phylum Acidobacteriota; class Terriglobia; order Terriglobales; family Acidobacteriaceae; genus JABDBE01. Next base: position 7,377 of record DATNHO010000104.1, read on the forward strand.
CGAGATTTTCCATCCTCGATCGGTCCGCACGAACGCGAGCATGGATTTTGTCGGATTCCCGTGATAAAAGTCGGCCTCGTATTTGTCGATCAGGGTTTGACGATCCCAAATGTTGAAACTCTTCACCAGTGAACCACCCGCGTCGAACACATCCCCCATTTGGTTGGGTATCCATTTCCAGGTGTATTCAACCGTCGCGTTGTTCACTCCGATCATGGTGATATCGGAGATGCCGACCAGTTGCCGCTGTGCCAGGGGAACCTGATACGAGAAAGTACCATCCGTCTCCCTCCATTTCTTGGAACCGGGGAGCGTGGCAAGCAGGTGTTCTCCTACGGGCGTGAGCGAGATCAGTTCGGCTCCGTGGGCCTCCTTGGCCGATTTAACGATTCCTGCTTTTTCCAGGAGTCGATAACGAGAGTCCGCTGGTTGCTCATCGGGACTGGGCTTCACCAGACCGGTGCGGAAGTGGATGATCGCGGGACCCGGCCCCTCAAGTGCCGAGGCCACTATCCCGCTGGCCTGCTGTGCGCTGAGCGGGGTTTTGGCCCGGACTTGGAATACCACGTAAGTCACCATACCCACGATCCCCGCGACCAGACACACCATCAGGAGCAGCGGCAGGAACGCTGAACGCTTTTCCATTTCAAGCTCGGCTTCAAACATGGCATCCTCCTAATCGAAAACTACAGATTGTTCAACCACTTCCTATTGTTAGCCCACCTCTTTTTCGATTGCTGTGATCAAGGGCACAAGTGATTGTGCCTCGTGTCACGACGCGGCAACAGTCTCACAGTTGTGCCGGGAAACCCGTTCCTGAAGGTGTGCGCGTCCTCACCTACGCCCGTGATTCGTGTCACATCCAACTTCGCCGCGGCAAAGCATAATCGCGTTAAGAATTTGGGGGAATGTTTCTAGTACCCCGGGTGTGGAGATCTCATGGCAAAAGGGCGTGTTTCTATTGTCGTTGAGCGCTGCAAAGCCTGCGGCTTCTGCGTGGAGTTTTGTCCCTCGCACGTGCTTGCGCTCTCTTCCGCTTTCAACTCCAAGGGCTACCATCCGCCGCACGTGGTCCATCCGGATAAGTGCAGCGGTTGTGACTTGTGCGGAATGTACTGCCCCGACTTCGCCATTTACGCGACGAAGGTAACTCCCGCTGGCGGAGGTGACAAATGAAGGCTGATCCTCGCGGCGTGCTCACCGGCGTTCACTTCATCGATGGGGACCATGCCTGCTGCGAGGGCGCACTGGCCGCTGGCGCCCGCTTCTCCGCCGGATACCCCATTACTCCTTCCACTGAAATCGTGGAGCGCTTCGCATCGCGTGTGCCCACCGTCGGTGGAACGTTTATCCAGATGGAAGACGAACTCGCGGCCTCCATCACCTTGCAGGGCGCGGTCTGGGGTGGAGCCAAGGCATTTACGGTGACCTCCGGCCCCGGCTTCTCCCTGATGATGGAACACATCGGTTATGCGGCCATGACCGAAACGCCGTGCGTGTTCGTCGACGTACAACGCGGAGGACCATCCACGGGGTTGCCCACCCTTCCTGCGCAAGCCGACATGATGCAGGCGCGCTGGGGTTCGCATGGCGACTACGAGACCATCGCCCTCTGCCCCAATTCGCCGCAGGAATGTTTTGATCTCACCATCAAAGCCTTCAACCTCGCGGAAGAATTCCGCGTGCCGGTGATGTTCATGATGGATGAAGTCGTGGGCCACATGACCGAGAAGGTCGTAATTCCTCCCGCCGACCAGATTGAAGTCGTGCCGCGACGCCATACTCGCAAGTCGGTCGAAGACTATCTCCCCTATGAAACCAACGGCGATCAGGTTCCGGAAATGGCGCACGCCGGCGAAGGCTACAAGTTTCACGTCACCGGCCTGACTCACGACGAACGCGGGTATCCCAACATGACTCCGCCCGTGCAAGACAAGCTGGTTCGCCGCCTGCAAAGCAAAATTCGCGATGCCGCCGATCGCATTGCCCTGATCGAGGAAGAACAACTCGAAGGTGCCGACGTTGTCGTCGTCTCCTACGGAATCACATCGCGAGTGGCGCAACGAGCCATTGAAGCGGCTCGTGAACAGGGTTTGCGCGTTGGCAAGTTACGGCTGATTACTGCATGGCCGTTCCCTGAGAAAAAGATCCGCGAACTCGCAGCGAAAGTGAAAGCGTTCGTCGTCCCCGAACTCAATCTCGGCCAGATGGTGCGAGAAGTAGAGCGCGCCGCCGCAGGGCGGGCAAAGACCTTCGCCGTATCGCACGCCGGCGGCGGAGTTCATAACCCGCAGGACATTCTCAAAGTAATCGTGGAGGCCAGCCGATGAGCGACAGTTTGATCCCAAACGTTTTGAGTAACGACGTCGGCAACCCGGTTGAGCCCTTTCTGCGCAGCGACCGCATGCCTCACATCTGGTGTCCGGGATGCGGCATCGGGACCACCGTGAACTCATTCGCTCGGGCGTTGATCGAATCGAAAATCGATTTGCAATCGCTGGCCCTGGTTTCGGGCATCGGCTGTACAGGCCGGGTAGCAGGCTACGTCAAGCTGGATTCTTTCCATACCACGCACGGCCGCGCCATCCCGTTCGCCACTGGATTGAAACTGGCAAACCCAAAGCTGAATGTCGTCGTCTATTCGGGCGATGGCGATCTCTCGGCTATCGGGGGCAATCATCTGATTCACGCCGCTCGCCGCAACATCGATCTGAAAGTCATCTGTGTGAACAATCTCATTTATGCGATGACTGGCGGGCAGACTGCGCCGACGACGCCGGATGATTCGATTACTTCGACGAATCCCTACGGCGTGTTCGATCCGTCATTCAATTTGCCGCACCTGGTCGAAGCTGCCGGTGCGGTTTATGTCGCGCGCTGGACTACCTTCCACGTGCGGCAGCTGGCGCGCTCCATCAGCGAAGCCTTCAAGAAAAAAGGCTTCTCGTTTATCGAGGTGATCTCGCCGTGCCCCACTCTTTACCAGCGCCGCAACAAGCTGGGCGATGGCCTCGACGCCATGAAGTACTACAAGGAAAAGAGCAAAGTCCGGCACGGCGCCCCGACCAGCGAAGTCGGCCTGACCATGACTGGAGAAATCGTTGTGGGCAAATTCGTGGACCGCGACCGGCCCGACTACCAAACTTTGATGCGAGCGCAATTCGCCGAATCGTTGGGCGAGCGCTTCGTGGAACAAGCGGAGATGGTATGCAGCTAACCGAAATTCGCATCGCAGGCTTTGGTGGCCAAGGGGTGATTCTTTCGGCCATCGTTCTTGGCAAGGCAGCCTCGATTTTTCAGGGCGCTTTTGCCACCATGACCCAGAACTTCGGCCCGGAGGCCCGAGGCGGCGCCTGTAGCGCGCAGCTCGTGCTTTCAGACTCGCCGGTGCTGTATCCATACGTCACCCGGCCGGACATCCTCGTCGTAACTTCGCAAGAGGCGTATACGCGCTTCGTCCCCGAGTTGAAAGACGGCGGCATTTTGATTGTCGAACAGGATCTGGTACGGGTTTCCGATTCCGATAAAAAACTTCAGGTCTACAGCATTCCCGCAACTCGCATCGCCGAAGTGCTCGGCAAGCGCATGGTGCAAAATTCGGTGATGGTTGGATTCTTCACCGCTGTCACAAACCTGCTCGATGCCGATGCCGTGGGCAGAGCAGTCGCGGATTCCGTCCCGGCAAGCTTCCGGGAGCTGAATCTCAAAGCTTTCGAAAAAGGATTGGATTACGGAATCACCGCGTTGACCGCAACTGCCAACCCCACCGACGTCGAACTGCAGGTGCAGTACTCGCCAGAATGACATCTTTGCGGGGATTGGCATATTAGAATCGAAACCTACCGGTGAAATTGGCAATGCTCCGAACGGCGCGAACTGTGGTTGTGATTGGACTGCTGGCGACCCTGATCGGTTGCTACCGGGGCACCCGACCGCCACGCATCGGTTCGACGGCTCCTGACTTCACGGTGCAGGACGGCGACCAGAAGGTCACCCTGAGCCAGTTTCGCGGGCAGGTCGTGGTGTTGAACTTCTGGGCGTCCTGGTGCCCGCCCTGTGTTGAGGAGACGCCTTCGCTGGTCCAGATGCAGCAGCGCCTGAAAGACCAAGGCGTTGTGGTTGTGGCCGTCAGCATCGACGTCGACGACGGCGCTTACCGAAGCTTCCTCAAGGATTACCACGTCAATATGATTACCGCCCGCGACCCGGACCAAAAGAGCGCGGCACTTTACGGTACCCACGGTTGGCCTGAGACCTACATCGTCGATCGCGCCGGCGTACTTCGGCGGAAATTCATCGGGCCGGTCGATTGGAACAGCCACGAGGTCACGGAGTTCTTGACCAAGCTGTAGAGGCCAGGTGGCGGACCTCAGGTTAAGACGTGGGCCTCCGCCGTTGCATTCTTCAACTCTTGACGTTGGAAACCGGACAGAACATTCTTTGCGGACCGACCGCAGAAAAAGAGCCGGGTCCGGAATGATGAGCACCCGGACCCGCGTGGGCCGTTCCATCCTGGAAGGGGATTGGAGAGGAGATTTCCGGCTGGCTACGGATCAGCTGGTTTTCCGCTCCGTCCGACCAATTGAGCCGTGCATCTTCCTATCCACACCCTCGGGGCTCCTCAGCCGCTGCCCGACAATTTGTCGCGCGGCAGCGGCGGTGCGCCAAGAGGAACAGCCAATAACTATTTCTGTAGAGTGCGAACGTACGACACAACCGTTTTCACCTGGTCAGGAGTCAGACTCTTCACCATGGGGGGGTGCTTTGCCTTCTCCGCAACGGCCTTGGCCAAGTCGTCATCGGACATCTTCTTGACATCGTCCGAAACCAGGCTTGGAATCTTGGCTGCGGGTTTGCCAGCGGCATCTGCTCCGTGGCAGGCTGCGCATTTCGCTTTGTACAGCGTGGCTCCGTCGTCGGCGGCCCAAGAGAGATTGGGAATCAGGATGAATAGGGCTACCGCAATCGTCATCACCAGCATCACTAGCTTTGTCGTCTTCATGATCTCGCCTTCTCCTTGTAATATTTTGCAATCTGATGGAATCGGTGGTTCTTTTCGCCGTCTTGCGTCTGTGTTGCGAAAGTAATCACCGATGCAATCCTCTAATAACCGAGTGTAAGAGAGCTTAGCAGCTAGCTGACTGCCCAGTTCAGAGTTTCAACGTCGGAGGGTACAGGCGCAGTGATCCAAGTCACTTTCAATCGTGACGCTGTGGACAGCTGGGCACTCTTGACTAACTATTCACACCTCCCGGGGGTCACATCGGCACGTGACTGCGGTCACCGCGCCCTACGCAATTCGGCGAGACAATCTGGTCAGCGAGGTGGAGTTATGCCGATCCTTATAATGGCTTTGCTCGCTTTAATCGCCTTTGGCACGATCGGGATCCTGCTGGTGGTGGCTGTAATAATGGAGCATTCCCCGGCCGAACATCCGGCCAGACGTAAGCGCTCATACCCTGTAGAGTCTGATGTTGCCCCCTCTTTTAATCCGAATATCGATAAGCCGCGTGGCGAGGGTTCGCCTACAGAAACTCTGTCCGAGGAGGAGAAAGTTCATGAACACGCTCTTGCTGGATAACGATAAGAAAGCCGACCTGGCTGGACCGGGAATCGGCGATTACAAGGAATTGGAAAAAATTCTGCCGCGGAACTACCGCTCCTTGCTGAGTCCACGAGAGACGCAGCAAGCCATCTTCCACGTGAAACGCTATATCGAAGACAACTTGTGCAAAGAGCTCAACCTGATTATGGTCGAAGTGCCGCTCATCGTGGACGTGGAGAGCGGCGTAAACGACATGCTGGATCGCGACGGGTCGCGTACCCCGATTCAGTTCCATATCTCGAATGACCGCAACCTGCATCCCATCGACGCGCAGGTGGTGCAAGCCGCCACCAAGTGGAAACGCGTTGCTCTCAAGCAATTCGATTGCACTGCGGGTGAGGGCATCTGCACTGATATGCGCGCTGTGCGCAAGGACTATTTCCTTGATCACGACCATTCCGCTTATGTGGATCAGTGGGACTGGGAGCGCGCCATCATCATTGAGCAGCGCAATCTGGAGTTTCTCAAGACGATCGTTCGCAAGATCTGGAAGGTAATCGTTGGAGCGGAAAAGTTTGCCCAATCCCTGTTTCCGCAATTGAAAGACTCTCACTATCCGGATCTGCCCGAGGAGTTGGTCTTCTTGCACGCCGAGGAACTTCTCGATATGTATCCCGACCTGCCGCGTAAGCAGCGTGAGACCGCGGTGCTGCAGAAACATCCGGCAGTCTTTATTATTGGGATTGGGTGGCCGTTGAAGGATGGTTATCCTCACGAGATGCGGGCCGCCGATTACGACGACTGGGTGACCGACACTCGCGATCAAACCGGCAAAGACACGCATGGGTTGAATGGCGACATCCTGGTATGGAACCCCGTTACTCAGCGACGCCATGAACTGACGTCGATGGGCGTCCGGGTCACAGCCGAGACCCTGAAAAAGCAGCTCACGATGTCCAAGCAACTGGACTTCCTGAAACTGCCCTATCACCAGGCGATCCTGAACAACGAGATCCCGCTCTCCATCGGCGGTGGAATCGGACAGTCGCGGACGTTGATGCTTTTGCTACGCAAAGCTCATCTCGGAGAAGTCAGCGTCACGGTGTGGCCGAAGATCCTCAAGGAGATGTGCGCTGGCAAGAACATTTTCGTGCTGGAGTAGGGCGGGTTTTGGGAAGCACGAAGCGGGGGAGTCGGAGCGACCGACCCCATGATTTTATCGGCGCTGTCGTATAGCGTAAAGAATGCCTAGGAAATCGAAGGTTAGCCTAGTGTTCTCCGGCTAATGAGGGATGGCGGCGCGCGGTTAAGATTTCTCGCCGAGAAAAACTGCCGAAGGCTGGCCGAAATAGACAGGTTCTACACGCCGACCGGCAGCTCTGGCAGGAATGTCGCTATTCTCAGATGACTTTTCACCGCGGCAGCTAACCTGCGTATGCCCTCTCGTATTTGTTCCGGAGCGGCGTTGGAGAAGTTCAATCGCATGTGGCGGGAGCCTTCGCGGCCATCTTTCCCCAGACCATTCTTGGCATAGAACGAACCGCCCGGTACGAATGCCACATTCTGCTCGATCGCCGATTTGAAAACCGCCGGCATGTCCAGCCCTTCGGGCAAAGTGACCCATAAGAATAGCCCACCCTGAGGATGAGTCCAGGTAACCTCCGGCGGGAAGAAGTCCTTCAGAGCCTGAAGCATGACGTCGCGGCGTTCGCGGTAGACCCGACGAATCAGCTTCACATGCTGGTCGAGAAATCCATCGCGCGCGACCTCGTAGGCCACAAACTGGGTGAAGGTCGAAGTGTGCAGGTCCGCGCCCTGCTTAAGTTGCGCCAGCTTGCTGATGACCTCGGGCGGAGCAACGATCCATCCCAGACGAAGCCCCGGCGCCAGCGTCTTCGAGAACGTGCTCAGATAAATGACGTTGCCAATCGAATAGCCATTGTCGCGCCGCAGGTTCTCGCGGTCGATCACAACCAGGGGTGGCAGATGCTCGCCTTCATAACGCAACTGGCCATACGGATCATCTTCGACGATGGGGATGCCATACTTGTCCGCCAGCAACACCAGTTCGTGGCGACGTCCCTCCGACAACGTGGTTCCCGCCGGATTCTGGAAGTTCGGCAGCACATACATGAACTTGGGGCCCGACCGCAGGGGCCCCTCCAACAGGTCGGTGCGAAGGCCATCCTCATCGATCGGAACGGACACATACTCCGCGCCATAAATATTGAAAGCCTGCAGTGCACCAAGATAAGTCGGCGCTTCCACAAGCACACGATCTCCGCGATTGATAAACAGTTTGCCAATCAGGTCAAGCGCCTGCTGCGATCCCGAAGTGACCAAAACGTTTTCCACCTTCGCCTTGATCCCATAGCGCGCCATGTTGTTCGCAATCAGGTCGCGCAGAGGCTCGTACCCCTCGGTCGTCCCATACTGCAAGGCTGAAGCCGCCTGCTGGGTAAGCACCTTGTTGCAGGCTTCCTCAAAGCGTTGGATGGGGAACACATCGGGAGCGGGCAGCCCGCCGGCAAAGGAGATCATTCCGGGCTTCTGGGTGATCTTCAACAAGTCACGGATTGCAGAACTGGTAATGCCCTTGGTACGCAGCGCATAACGAGCGGTCCAGGCAGTCGACATAGCAAGACTCTCCTCACAGCCAGCTTAGGGCTTAGCCGGCGTGCTTATGTATTAGCCCTAATCAATATCAATACCTCACGGTCAACACTGGACACTTTGCATGACAAACAACCTCATGCGCGATTGCCCACGGCAGATGAGTGGAGACCCGAGTCCACGCGCTTTGATTTACGCCCATGACAATTAAGTCTGCATTGGATTGGCCGGCAACCTTCGCAATTGTGTCGGGCACGAAGTCGAATTCAATCAAGAATGTCGGATCAAAAGGCAGATCCGTCGTCGCTGGGATCAGTTCCTTGAGCCGCTTCATGTAACGCGCCCTGACTCTCCTCTGCTGTTCCATGAGATCTTCGCTCGGATACCAGTATGGCCCAATGTCAACCACCGGCACCGGCGGCACGACATGTAAGAAAATCAACCTCGCCTTGCTCTCGCTTGCAAGCGAGATGGCGTATTGCAGTGCATGCAAAGAAGCCGGCCCAAAATCTGTGGCAAAAAGAATCGTGCGGAATTCCTTTGCGCCTGTCGGCTCATCAGGAACAGCCGGCCCGATGGTCAAAACTGGACAAGAAGCCACACGAAAGAGTTCCTCTGCAACCGAACCAAGGATGACCTTCTTCAGCCCTAGTCGTCCATGCGTGCCGATCACGAGCAGTTCGATTTCGTCCCGTTGAATCAATTCCGATAACGCGCCGCAGACAGGTCCCCGCTCCAGCAGGACTTCATGAGGCACGTCCCCGAGCGAGTCTTCTCGGAGAAAATCCTTCATTCTGAGTTCGGCGTTCTCTCGACGATAATCCAACTCGGACGGGAGCGGCTCAATCGGGATAGGCGTTCGTGGTTCGGGGGGAACTACATGCACAAGGTAGAGCTTGGAACCATATCTTCTCGCCAGCGCTGCGGCGTATGGTACGGTTTTTCTCGATACCTCCGAAAAATCGGTTGCGAGAAGGATGTTCTTGAAAGTGACATCCCGCTTTAGCTCAATCGTTTCCATTGGGTTACCTCCTTTCCGTCCTTGTTCCTGCTTTGTTTATACGTCAAAACATTTCCCTCAGCCGTGACCGAGATCACAAGCAATTGCCAGGTCCAACGGACCAGACAAGTAGCCACGCTCCAAGAAAGGAACCCCGTGCAGTCGCTGAGTTGAAGACTCGGCACTAGAACGATTAAGCGAAGCCGTCGGGCTGAGTTACCGCACCGACATGCGCTTGGTCATCGACAAACAGACGGCCGGCGGTGAGCGCTTTGCGATCGATTTCCAGGAGGTCCACTTTTTTTACTTTGTCTTCGAGCACGCTCAAGGCTGTTCCGGGAGCCAGACACTCGGTCTCTTCCAGTAGCGCGCCCATCATCACTATGTTGGCTGTCTTGGTCGAACCGAGTTTGTCGGCGATCTCCGCCGCCGGAATCGCGACTACCTGCACTCCCGGCGCGACAAAGTCGGCAGGAACGCTGGCACCGTTGTAGAGGATGAGTCCGCCGCTTGCTAGCTCGGGTGCAAACTTGCGCAAAGAAAACTCATTCATGGCCACGAGCACATCGGGGCGCGAAACCAGGGGCGACCCGATCCGTTCTTTCGACAGGCAAACATGGCAGTGCGCGCTGCCCGAACGCATCTCCGGTCCATACGACGGCAACCAGGATACTTCCAGGGCTTCACGCATTCCCATTTCGATGAGCAGTTGTCCTAACAGCAGTACGCCCTGTCCACCAAAGCCCGCGATTTTAATCCTGATGTCTTTGAAGTGATGAGCATGTTTCGCGGTGGAAGCATTGTGCGCTCCCGCCTTCGGCGTGATCTCAAGCACGTCCGCTACCGGGCGTTGCGGAGGCTCATTGCCCGCGGGAATCTCCGGCCGGCGATCGCGGAAAACATTCAGCGGGAAGGTTGGCGTCATCTTCTCGTAAACCCATCGCCGCGCTTCCACCGGGTCTTTGCCCCAGATTGTCGGACACGGCGACAAGATTTCGACAAACGAGAAGCCTGCGCCGTCCCGCTGGATCTCGAGCGCTTTACGAATTGCCCGACGCGCTTTCATGATGTTCTTGTTGTCCGATAGCGCCACGCGTTCGATGTAGGCCGGCGCCTCCAGGGTGGCGAGAAGTTCCGCCATGTGCAACGGGAAGCCTTCATTCGACGGACGCCGCCCCCAGGGCGAAGTGGTGCTCTTCTGCCCAACCAGGGTGGTAGGCGCCATCTGCCCGCCAGTCATGCCATAGATTCCGTTGTTCACGAAAAAGACCGTGATCTTTTCCCCTCGGTTGGCGGCATGCACGATTTCGGCAGTGCCGATCGCCGCCAAGTCGCCGTCTCCCTGATAGGAAATGACAATCTTGTCCGGGCAGGATCGCTTGATTCCCGTGGCCGAAGCGGGTGCGCGACCATGTGCGACTTGCACGTTGCCTACATCAAAATAGTAATACGCAAATACCGAGCAGCCGACCGGACTCACGAAGATCGTCTTGTCCTGCAGCCCCAGTTCCTGCAACGCTTCCGCAATCAGTTTGTGGGCCACCCCGTGTCCGCAACCGGGACAGTAGTGGGTCTGGTGTTTCAGTTCTGATTTGCGTTCGTACAGGTCATAAAACAGCGGCGACTTGGAGTGGACTGGTTCATATCCGTCGTTGTTGACTTCGGAATTGGCTTCAGGTTCCATCAGGCTGATTGCGCTTTCGTTTTCCATTGTCGTTATCCCTCACGCGAGTACGGGTACGCGCTCCAGCACTTGTTGCTGCAGTTCCGTCACCGAAGGCACGTTGCCTCCTACGCGACCATAAAATTCCACCGGCACTTTGCCGTTCAATGCCAGGCGCACGTCTTCCAGCATTTGGCCGTTACTTAGTTCGACCACCAGCACCTTTTCAACCTTCGCCGCGGCTTTCGCCAGCGCTTCCGAAGGATAGGGCCACAGCGTGATTGGCCGGAATAATCCCGCTTTCACACCTTCCTTGCGCAGTGCTTCCACCGTCGAGAGCAACACTCGGGAGACGATGCCGTAACCGACCAGCAGGACATCGGCGTCCTCGGTGTGGCAAAGCTCCCAGCGCGGCTCGGCTTCTTGCGCACGAATGTACTTGGCTTCCATTCTGCGCTGGTGTTCTTCCAACTCATCGGTTTCGAGATAAATGGAGCTGACCAGATTGGCCCGCGTTTCCGGCGTGCCTTTTACGGCCCAGATTTTTTCAGGCGTATGAATCTCGCGATATTCGAGATCGAGTGGTTCCATCATTTGCCCGATAAAGCCGTCGGCCAGCACCACGGCCGGATTGCGGTATTTGTCGGCGAGATCGAATGCCAGCATGGTGAGCTCGGCCATCTCCTGCACCGAGGCGGGAGCCAGCACGATATTGCGATAGTTGCCATGGCCGCCTCCTTTGACCATGGCGAAATAGTCGCTTTGTTCCGGCGCGATATTGCCCAGGCCAGGACCACCGCGCATTACATCGACGATCACGCAAGGCAGTTCCGCACCGGCCAGATAGGACATGCCTTCCTGCATCAAGCTGAGGCCCGGCCCCGAGGACCCAGTCATGACGCGGACTCCGGCCGCTGCCGCGCCATAGACCATATTGATGGCAGCAACTTCGCTTTCCGCCTGCAAAAAAGTTCCGCCGACTTGTGGGAAGTAAAGCGCTGCGGACTCGGCGATTTCGCTGGCCGGAGTAATCGGATATCCGTAGTAAGCGCGGCATCCGGCGAGGATCGCGCCTTTCACTACCGCCACGTTTCCTTTACAGAGCTGCCGCATGTTCGCCTCCCTGGGCCGCCGCAAACGCTTTTCCTTTAGCCTTTATGCGGTAGACCGTAATTGCCCCCGGTTCCGGGCAGCAATAAAAGCAGATTCCACAACCGGTGCAGTCTTCCCCGGTATAGCGCGCCGGATGGACTCCGTAAGCACTCAACTCCGGCGCCAGTTCCAGACACTTGGGCGGACACGACTCCACGCATAGCCCGCATCCCTTGCATTCCTCGACATCGACCGTGACTTTACCGCGCGCTTGCCCTGCCATGGTTCACCTCGTTGCTGTCTCCGCAGCTAACGGCCGCTGCAGCCACCGGGTTTTCTCGCAAAATTGATAAAGTTCTTCCCTGAATTTCGGATGGGCAATATCGATCAACGCCTGCGCCCGTTCCCGGATAGTCTTGCCGTGCAGATACGCCACCCCATATTCGGTCACCACGTACCGGATCAGCCCACGCGAAGTAACCACTCCCGCGCCTGGGCTCAACATGGGCACGATCCGCGAGATCGCGCCATCTTTTGCGGTAGATGAAATGGCGATGATCGGCTTGCCACCCTTGGAGCGCGAAGCCCCGCGCAGGAAGTCCACCTGGCCACCGATGCCGCTATAGAACTGGTTTCCAATCGAATCGGAGCAGACCTGACCGGTGAGATCGACCTGCAGCGCAGAGTTGATCGCCACCATGTTGTCGTTTCGGGCAATCAGCCCAGGGTCGTTGCTATAGGCCGTGGGATGGAACTCGAATATCGGATTGTTGTCCACGAAATCGAACAACAGTTTCGTGCCAATGGCAAATCCCAGGATGATTTTCCGCGGCTTAAAGTTCTTGCGCGCACCGGTGATCACGCCGGCCTCGATCAAAGGAATCACACCATCAGAAACCAGTTCGCTGTGAACCGCGAGATCCTTGCGATCCATGAGAAACGGCAGCACGGCATCTGGGATTCCGCCGATACCGGTTTGCAGCACGGCCCCGTCTTCAATTAAATCTGCGACGTTGCGGGCGATGGCCTTGTGCATATCGGTGATTGGCGGTTGCTTCATGGCGCACAGAGGCCGGGAAGAATCCACGACGGCATCAAGCTCACTCACATGGATAAAGCTGTCTCCAAAAGTACGCGGCATTTGATCATTGATCTGCGCAACCGCGTAGCGGGCACATTTGGCGGCAGTGAGCGACGTATCCACACCCACACCGAAACTGCAGAAACCGTGGGAGTCCGGAGGCGAGAGGGTCAGCAGGGCAACATCGATCGGCATAGCCCCGCTCTCGAACAGTTCTTCAATCTCACTCAGGTAAATCGGTGTATAGTCGGCCCGGCCTTCGTTGATGGCCTTACGCACATTAGGGCCGATAAACATCGCATTATGCCGGAAGTGTCCTGCCATCTCGGGAGCCACATAAGGGGCCGGTCCCATGGTCATCATGTGAACGATTTCCACGTCCTGGACATAGGGAGCGCGCCGCATCAGTGCTTCAACCAGGGTTTCGGGTTCTGCGCAACCGGGCTGAATGTAGACGCGCATTCCCGATTGCACACACCCCAACGCCTCCTCTGGTGTCCGCAACTTTTTCTTGTATTCAAGTTCCCAGGGCATTCTTCCTCTCCTAGACAACGGCGCTTACCCTCTGCACCGGCTCATCACACGCGCACGACTGCTCATAACCGACTGCCGCGTAAAAGATGGCCCGATCGAAAAATTGATCCAACAACTCCTCGACTTCGAGTTCACCGCAGATCTCCGCGGGCCGATCCAGCACTGCTTCTTGTTTCAGAAAGTCCCATAGATTCTTCTTAGTCAACACGATCGCCCAGATGAGCTGACTTAGCGGAACGCATTGCCGGGCGCGCCTGGCCCCAATTGCCAAGTAGCGCTTTTCGACATCCAACTCGCTCTTGCCCAGTAGCCAATCTGCCAGATGCCGATAGATTTCATGCACCCGTTGCCTGAGTTCCTCAGGTGGAACCTTGGTGTAGTCGGGAAGCAAAGGGGAGTTCCGTGTTCTTTCGAGGAGCCCTGCCGCCAGGGCATCAGAATGGGTCTCGACCAACCGGAGTAGCCTGTACGCTAGCATCATCGCCGCCCCTCCTTGACCTGCTGCCATCTTCGACCTTAGCCGTCAGCCCGGCTAGGGCAGAAAGCACAGCTGACTGTGATATAGGTCACACCAGCGGGATTCGACAGTCTTGAGACCGAAGTAAAGAGCCCGCCCCGAACCGCTAACCGGACATCAGGAAACCCCACGGAAAAAAATCAGCCCAGCCGCGAAACACTTTGCGCACACCGCCGCAGAAACGGGACCATTATGGGAAAGCGTGACCTATCTCATTGAAATGCGGCTTCCGAACCTCGGGTCTCCCCGTGCACTGTAAAGCCGCAGCGAATTACAGCCGGCATAAAGCGCCTTCTTCAACCTTTGTCGCTACGCCGAAACACGCCATGGGAGCCCGAATTGCGAAGAATTCAGTTACTACTCTGCACCTTCTTTTTCACCACGTCCGCGCTAGCACAAAGCCAAGTGGAAGTTGCAGAACGGGAACCCGCGTCCAACGATGCACGCAACTACTCTATCGCTACGTCGCTGCCCTCCGTCCCCCAACCTAAGCCCATTCCGCCAAAAGTGGTCGACATTAAGTTCGTGGCCGTCATGAGCATTTTGGCGGCCGCCGAATCCATGCGCTACACCACCCGTACTCTCGTTCTTGAGCATGAGCGCCAGGCGGGAGATCCATTTATCGGCAGCATTCCTTCCCATCGCGACGTCGTGGCCAAATCGTTAGTGATCTACGCTGCCGAACTGGCAGTGGCATATGAAATGAAAAAACCTCACCGCTGGTTACCCGGGGACAAGGTCATCCGCCGTTTGTGGTGGGTCTATCCCGCGGTCATGACCCAAGCGCACGTTCGCAACGCGTACGACAACATCAATACCACTGGTCCCGGAGGCTGCACCAGCCAGCAGGCCTGCGAGGCTCCATAGACCAAGGGCATGGATTGCTTACGTCGGTGGGAAATTCAAAGAACTAGAATTTCTACGAAACAGCGAAACAGCGGAACAGACCTGCGCAGCTGCAGCACGCGAAGCTGCGTAAGAATGCAGCCCACGCCGTAGACCGTTCGTAAAAGCGGCAGGCCGATGAGGCTTGCCCGCGCGAAAGAATCGCTGGCGCGCTTCACTCCTTCGGGCTTCTGTTCCAAGTGGAGTGTTGCGGGTTCCAGCTATGAACTTCCTTTTCAAAATCCCCAGGCTGCCTTTCATGGGCACACGCTGCCGCTGGCTGGTTTGACGAATCCGCAGCGGTTACATGTTCCGCTAAACACTTCTCGAGCTTCTCGCGGACACTGCTGTCGTTCAGCAGGCCGATGAGTTCGGCCCGATGCATGGGGTTGAGTCCCTGGAGCAATGGACACCTTAGAAGATCCTGGTCGTTCATGACTAACTCCCGGCGCGAAATTCTTGTCCTACGGCCGCCGCGCATCCGGTCTGTTGTGATTAGAGAGCGTCTCTGCGCCTGAACGCGGTGACCTTGCGCACTGTTCATTGTGAAGCCGGTCACGTCAAGCTCCTACCACGTACCAGAAGTCAGATACTCATGGATCGATTTCGCGGCCCGCCGTCCCGCGCCCATGGCCAGAATCACGGTCGCGCTTCCGGTCACAATATCGCCGCCGGCAAAGACGCCTCTGCGCGATGTGCGTTGTGTCATCACGTCCGCTTCGATGTAATTCCGTTTGTTCGTTTTCAGCCCAGGCGTGGTGCTCTGGATCAGCGGATTCGCTCCGGTGCCAATCGCGATGACGGCGACTGACAACGACAGGTCGAACTCCGAACCCTCAACCGGCACCGGGCGCCTGCGTCCGGACGCATCGGCTTCGCCCAACTCCATGCGCATGCAGCGCACCCCGTTCAGCCAACCCTTTCCGTCTGACAGAAACTCAATGGGATTTGTGAGCACGCGAAATTCGATTCCTTCCTGCTGGGCATGCTTCACTTCTTCCTTGCGTGCCGGCATCTCCGCCTCGCTGCGGCGGTAAATCACATAAGCCTTGCTTGCGCCCAGGCGCAACGCCGAGCGAATCGCATCCAATGCAGTGTTGCCACCGCCAATCACAGCTACATTCTTGCCGTGCAGATCAAGCATGGGCTCGTCGTATTTGGGAAACTCGTAAGCGTGCATCAGGTTGATGCGGGTCAGGAACTCGTTCGCCGAGTACACGCCGCTCAGGTGCTCGCCTGGGATGTTCATGAACTGAGGCAATCCCGCGCCCGTGCCGATGAACACCGCGTCGTAACCCTCTTCTTCCATCAGTTCGTCGAGGGTCACGGTTTTTCCGACGACCACATCGGTCTCGAACTCCACGCCCATCGCGCGCATGTAGTCAATCTGCTCGCGGATGATTTGCTTGGGCAACCGGAACTCGGGGATGCCATACACCAGGACGCCCCCCGGCGTGTGCAACGCCTCGAATACGTGAACCTGATGGCCCTTCTGAACCAGATCGCCCGCCGCAGTCAATCCGGACGGGCCGCTGCCCACGATGGCGACCTTTTTCCCCGTCGGCGTCGCCTTGGGTAGGTTGCTGATATCCAGATGGCGTTGCTCGTAGTCGGCTACGAAACGCTCCAGATATCCAATTCCTAGCGGCTGAACTTTCTTGCCCATCAAACAGCCGCCTTCGCAGTGGTCTTCCTGCGGGCAAACGCGGCCGGTGATGGCCGGCAGCACGTTGTCCTCGCGGATTTTGGCGGCCGCGCCGAGGTAGTCGCCGGCCACAATCAACTGCACGAAGTCTTTTGCCTTGACGCCTACCGGACAATCTAGCGTGCATTGCGGCTTGGCGCACTCCAGGCAGCGCAGCGCTTCCTGCCGCGCCAGTTCCTCGGAATAGCCTAAATTTACTTCGGTGAAATTACCGGCCCGCAACAGCGGAGGCTGCTCCAGCATGTGCTGGCGGGGAACCTTCATGCGCTCTTTCAGGGGCAGAGGATTCAACGACGGTTGCTTAGTGGGTTGGGTCACCGACTGCCTCCTTGTAACGCGCACTCACCAGCGTGAACAGTCTCGCGCTGGAATTCTTCCATCGACTTCTGTTCGGCCGTCCGGTACATCGAATTGCGTTGCACCAGCACCGAGAAATCCACGCGGTGCGCATCAAACTCCGGTCCGTCCACACAGGCGAACTCGCTCTTTCCGTCGACCAGCACGCGGCAGCCGCCGCACATGCCGGTGCCGTCAATCATGATCGGGTTCAGGCTGACGATGGTGCGGATACGCTCTTTGCGCGTCATCTCCGCTACGGCTCTCATCATTGGGATGGGACCGATTGCCAGTACCAGGTCGATGCGCGTGCCGTTCTCGATCAACTGCCGCAACTTGTCGGTGACGAAGCCCTTGTCGGCATAGCTTCCGTCGTCAGTTGTGATCATCAGCGTGTCGCTGGCTTCGCGCAGTTCGCGCTCCAGAATGACCAACTCTTTATTGCGGGCACCAACGATGGAGATTACGCGATTGCCCACGCGCTTCAACGCGACCGCCGTCGGGTAAGCCATCGCGGTTCCAACACCGCCGCCCATCACGACCACCGTGCCAAACTTTTCGATTTCCGACGGTTTTCCCAGTGGCCCAACCACGTTCAGAATGCTATCGCCGGTTTTCAGCGAATTGAGCATGCTGGTGGTTTTGCCGATCGACTGCACCACAATGCGAATGGTGCCGCGTTCGGGATCGGAACTTTCGATAGTGATGGGAATGCGTTCGCCCTGCTCGTACAACCGCAGGATTACGAACTGTCCCGGTTTTTGCTTGTGAGCAATGCGTGGTGCCTCGATCACGAACCGCTTGATGCCCGGCGCGAGGAATTCAGCGTGCAGGATTTTGAACATGTTCCCCCATGGCTTGTCCTGAGGTGATTGTCAGGAATGCGAAGGCAAGTGGCTGTGACATGAGTCACTGGTGGGTGAGAGCGAGATCACGTGCCCGTTACGCCGGTCCTGCTCACACTCCCCTGTGATCGTCATCACAGCGCGGTGGGAGAAAGAGGGCCACACTTACATCAGAAGTTGGATGTCTCAGCAGGAGGTGGCTTATGAAAACCTCACGAATTGTCATTCTGATTCTTACGTTGGTTGTGTCGGTCCTGACAACAACTCCGATGATAGCGGGCCAGAAGTCCACATCAGGGGTTACAGTTCCGAAGTATGATCCGGCGGTCGAGGCCACGTTCAAAGGAACGGTGGAGGAAGTAAGAGACCGCGAATGCCCAATGAGCGGTGGCATGGGCTCACACCTGATCATCAGGTTGTCTCCCACCCAGACGATTGAGGTCCATCTCGCCAGCACGAAATTTGTAAAAACCTACGATCTTGTCTTCAGCAAGGGCGATGTGGTTACGGTGGTTGGTACGAAGGTGCAGTTTGAAGGTGTAGAAACAATCTTTGCCCGGGAAGTCACCCGCGGCAATGAAACCTTCGTCTTCCGTGACAAAGACGGCTCACCGATCTGGTAGGGGCCAACGGCGCGGCGATCCGGAGTATGGTCGGCGGGTCGGTCGCGATTGTGTTCCGTAGCACAAACAAAACAATCTCAACCGGCCCGACCAACCGTTGAAGAGCGTGCGAGTTCAGCGTCAGAAGAATCCGCCTCTCACATCAATTCTTCTTTGCCTTCTCGAAAGGAGCCAGCGCGACGGCGGCTTCTGTTGTGAGCAGAAGGAAAGTGAATGTCTCCTGCAAGTACAAGCGCACAGCGGCGTCGGTGTGGCTGAGATAACCGATGGAGACGTCCTGGCCGATGTGCAGGTCGAAATCGCCGCCACGCGTGGTCAGCACGAACGCACCAGTGATGGCAGGTGCCCAGATGATTTGATCTTTGACCAGCCGTTTGACGTGCTCCAATACCGGGTATCCGTGGTCGCTGGTCTCGGCGAGTGCGGTGTAAGCGTCTGCGCCGAGCAGCACGGAGTAGGGACCATTAACGCCGA
This sequence comes from Terriglobales bacterium, assembly GCA_035604895.1. Lineage (GTDB taxonomy): Bacteria > Acidobacteriota > Terriglobia > Terriglobales > Acidobacteriaceae > JABDBE01. The sequence goes on from DATNHO010000104.1 coordinate 26,290, forward strand.
CGAGACGTAACCGGCTCAAGCCTTGGGCGATTGCTTGCGGGTACTCGCGAACATCGGCGGGGAGCTTCATGATCGGGTTGCTGGTCCCTTGACGGACGCCCCCAATGCCGGCAGCGGCATAGCCCTCGAATATGGCTGCGTCCTCGGCAAAAGCGATCTGGCGCGCGGCGTCCTTCGCCGGTTGCCAGTCCGAATCGTTCGCGCCACGTTCGACGTCGTCGATCGCCTGGCGGTCCACTTCGAATGGGACCCGTAGCTCGACCAGCGCCTTCACCTCGCGCTGCCTCGCGACGATGCCTTTCGCCGGGGCGTTGATCGTCCGGAGGTGACCGGTGCCAACCGCAGAGAGAGCGGCGCCCGCGGGCCCGTGCACGTCAACGACGCGCCGTCCGGCAAGGTAGCGCTTGAGCGTGCGCGAGGCTTCCTCTTCGATCTGAGCCCATGCCGAATCGGAAATGGGGGCAAGCTCACGATGCAGATTATTCATTTCGTATGTCTCCTTTGAGAGAACCGATGCCGAGCGAACCATCGCGCACCGATGGAATGGATGAAGATGAAGAGGGTGCAGGCGAGGCAGATGGCTCCACAACCGCAGGCTGGTCCGCCTTCGTTTGGTCTGCGTCACTCTGGTCTTCGGTGACGTTCTCCAGAAACGTCGCCGAGGGCGCGAAGAACAGGTTTCCGGTTATTGCGCGGCTGAAGTCGAGCAGACGGTCGTAGTTGCCTGGCGGTCGGCCGACGAACATGTTCTCCAGCATCTGCTCGATGGTGCGAGGCGAACGGCTGTAGCCGATGAAATAGGTGCCAAACTCCCCAGTCCCCGGTCGGCCGAAAGGCATGTTGTCGCGCAGGATCTTGATCTCTTTCCCGTTCTCCACAATGGTAGTGAGCGCGTTGTGAGCCGATGTCGGCTTGACCGAGTCATCCAATTCAATGTCGGATAACTTGGTGCGGCCGATGATGCGTTCCTGCGCCTCGGTGGAGAGGCCATTCCACGCGCCAACATCGTGGAGATATTTCTGCACAATCACGTAGCTGCCGCCGGCAAAGTTGGCGTCTTCGTCGCCGATGAGGACGGCGTCGAGCACCGCCGCGCCTCTGGGATTCTCCGTCCCGTCGACGAAACCCAGGAGATCGCGGTCGTCGAAGTAACGGAAGCCCTGCACTTCATCCACCGGAGAAACGGCCGTCCCGATACGCCCCACAATTTGAGTGGCCAATTCAAAACACAGATCCATGCGCTTGGCGCGGATGTGAAATAGCAGATCGCCCGGTGTGGACACCGCGTGGCGCGCTCCGGAGCGAATCTCCCGGAACGGATGCAATTCTGCCGGCCGTGGCGCCCCGAAGAGGCGGTCCCACGCGTCGGACCCAAATCCGATAACGCACGAAAGCCCTCCTTCCAGGTCGCGAAATTCCACCGCGCGCACCAGCGCTGCCAGGTCTCCGCAGAACGAGCGCAGGGTGGAGCGGTTCTCGGATCCCGGGTTGAGCGTCGCGACCAGAAAGATCGCGGCACGGGTGAGTGGTGCGTCTACCGGCTGCGCGAGGGCAGGCACTCTACTTGTCGTTTCGAGCGCGTTCATTCGATCGGTGTCATCCCTGAAAACACAACTGTAACTCCGCTCAGAACGCGTCTCAATACGTTTGCGTTGTTTCTGACCGGACCTGGGCTTTAGAAACATTACCGTAATAGTGGCAGGTAAGGCTATTGGGTGATGAGTTTTGCGCAACCACGGATTTTCCGTATAAGAGATGCGGCCGAAGACATCACGGCTGTTGGCCGATTCACGGCCGCTCCCTTACGATCCGGTTGCTCAGGCAACTTTCTTATCTGACTTGGCAGCATTCCCGCCCAGGAAGCTCAGCAACTCGGCGTTTACTTCTTCCGCGTGCGTCCATGGAATGCAGTGTGGCCCATCCTTTATGACCATGAGGCGTGCCCCTTGGATGAGCTTGGCGGTGCGCAGTCCCGCAGACGCGATTGGAAGAATGCGGTCGGCATCTCCGTGAATCACCAGGGTGGGCACGTCGATGCGGGCCAAGTCCGCGCGGAAGTCTTCGTGCCAGGTTGGGATACACGCCAGGCTGGCGGTGGCGGAGGCGCTGGCCGCCACGTTCCAGCTCGCTTGGACGGCTTGTTCGCTGACACGCTTACCGAGCAGCAAGTCCGTGTTGTAGAAATCCTTGAAGAAGCCAGTGAAGAACGCGTAGCGGTCGGCGGCCACAGCTTTCTCGCTGGCGGCAAATACACTGGCATCCAGGCCTTCGGGATTGTCGCCGGTCTTGAGCAGGTACGGTGGCACACCGGAGACAATCACGGCTTTGCTCACGAGCTTGGATCCGTATTTTCCGATATAGCGTGCCACCTCGCCTCCGCCCATCGAAAAGCCGACTAATGTGAAATTATGCAGCTTGAGGTGGCTGACCAGCTTGTGAAGGTCCTCTGCGAACGTGTCATAGTTGTAGCCGGTGGTTGGTTGGCTGGATTTGCCAAAACCTCTGCGGTCGTAGGTAATAACTCGGTGGCCCGCATTCAGAAGAACGGGAACTTGCTTCTCCCAGGAAGTTCCGCTCAAGGGATATCCGTGGATCAGGATAACCGGTTGGCCCGAGCCATGATCTTCGTAGTAAAGCTCGATGTCGCCCGAATTTTCTTTTCCTACCGTCACGTATGGCACTGGTTTTCTCCTTTTGTGTCGTGATGAATAAGTTTGTGATGAGTAGGGTCGTGTGCGCGATTCGACTATTTGTTGATCTAGCTTTCGATCAGGCTCATTGTCGCGCACACCACCACGCTAGAGTGCGCCGCTCCATACGAAAACGCAATTGGACTTTGGTATCGATTTGCTCCTGTGCCGGCCGCGCTCACAACTCAAAGTACAGTCTGCGCCCAGGTGCAAGCTGATCCTCCAATTTCACGGATGACGAACGGCACTTTTGCTCGGGGGAGCGATTGCGGGATTGCCGTCCGATACAATCTAAGAAAGGACTCTTGCCCGCGCTTTCGCGCCGGAGAGCGTCTGTATTGCGCGGGACATATCGCGCATGACATGAGGAGAAGAATTTCGGTTGCCATTCCTGACCAGACGAAAGTTTCTTCAAGTAGCCGCCGGGGTAGCCGCGACCGGCGGGTTGGTGCTGGGTGAAGATTCCATAATTCTTGAACCGAACCACCCCATCCTGACCTCAATTGAAGTCGTGTTGCCTAGGCTGCCGGCTGCTTTCGACGGTTTCACGATCGCGCAACTCAGCGATTTTCATTACGACGAATATTTTTCGATCGTGCCCATACGGGCGGCCATAGAAATTACCAACCAGATGAAACCGGATGTGATTGTCCTGACCGGCGACTTTGTCACGGTCCCGCCTCTGCATCGGCAGTTCCACGCAGGAAAACGCGCCGCCAGGGCGGCTGAACCTTGCGCCCTCCTGCTGACGCAGTTGCGTGCACGTCTTGGAACGGTATCGGTCCTGGGAAATCACGACGTGGATGCCGACGCGCCCAGGATCATCGAGATTCTCCATTCGCATGGCCTTCCGGTTCTCCGCAACCGTTCCATCCCCATTGAGCAGGGCGGCTCGAGAATCTGGCTCAGTGGTTTGGATTCGGCGTGGGAAGGGAACCCAGACATGGATCTCACGTTGCGCGGAGTCCCCGCCGATCAGTTGGTTGTGTTGCTGGTGCACGAACCGGACTTTGCCGACGACGCGGCCGAATATCCCGTGGATCTTCAACTCTCCGGGCATTCGCACGGCGGACAAGTCTGGCTTCCGGGCATTGGCGCACCGTGGCTGCCGCTGTATGGCCAAAAGTATCCGCGCGGGCTGCATCAGATTGGCCCTTTAACCCTGTACACCAACATGGGGCTGGGCACCATTCGTGTGCCGATTCGGTTGAACTGTCCTCCCGAAGTCACGCTCTTCACACTGCGCTCGGCTGAAGGTGCTCTCAAACCAAAAAAATAAGGGCTAGCGATCTGTGTTGCCCGTTGCCGGCATTCAGCTGCCATGGTGTTTATGCCGGAGAGTTCGCGTCCATCTCATGCGATGGCCATTGACCCAGGCGTACTCGGCAGTTCTGGCCTTCGACCGCCAGCGCGGCCCGCAAAGTTGGCCCTAGTTCCAATCGCCACATGGACCAGCGTCGTGACTCTTCCGGATCGGCATACACCTGCAACTGCAATTCGGAAGCAGTCGGGCGCGGCAGGACGCCGAAGCTGCTCAGCGGTAAAGAGAGGCCGTCCCCATGCGCTTTGATGTAAGCCTCTTTCGCCGTCCAGCAACTGAAGAATGATGGAATGTGTTGGTCGGCAGGTTGCGATTGCAGCCACTCCACTTCTTGTGGGGAAAAGAATCGCTCGGCCAACTCCACCGCATTCGTATCCGCGCGAATGCGCTCCACGTCGACTCCCACCTGCCGGCGACGAACGATGGCGATGACCGTCATGCCTTTGGTGTGCGACAGATTGAATCGAAGGTCGCTTGCTTGACGATCATTCGCTTGACGACCGTTCGATTGACGATCGTTCGATTGACGATCGTTTGATTGACGATCGTTTGATTGACGATCACGGTTCAGGGCAAGTTCGGGTTTCCCGTTGGCTGTCGTCCGGAAACGAACCTCGCGTGCTTCAATCTGCAGATAGCGGCCGAGAGTTCGTCGAAGTAAAGCTCGGCTGATGACAAATTGATTGCGAGGCTCTGCGAACTTGAATCGCGCTGCCTGCGCTTGCTCCGGCGGATCAAGCAACTCAAGTAAAGAGTCGGCTTCTTTTTCCCACGCGACGAGATCAACCTGCCAGACGTGAACTTCATCATCCGGCAAAATGCCATCGAGCTGCCGCAACGGCTCCGAGTCCACAGGTTTAGATATCACGGACAACGTGAAGCTGCAAACTTACTCTTTTTCACAATGGCGGCTTGGACTAGCTATGTATTACAATCGGCGGAATCCAGCCGGAAAGTAACACGCGGTTCATTTCTACGAAAACTGTTCTTGGGCCTTTGCGGCCCAGTTTGGCGGCCATGAAAAACATATACGAAGTTCTGCGTGAAAAAGAAATGGACTTGGCGCGCCTGCGCACCGAAGTGGATGCGCTCCGGCTGGTTGCTCCGTTGCTGGCCGACGTCGGCACCGCACCGGGCGATAATGGGCCACGGCCCGATCTCGCATGGACGCCAGCGCTACAAAAGAACAAGTGGCCGCTGAAGGTGGGCCACCCCTCGCCGACTTATTCGGATTCCTAGTGGGTTTTTCAGCGTAAAGCCGTTCCAGAGCAATCCATCCCCGGAAGCCGCTCCCCGCGCGTCCTACAGCGCGAAGCTGCAATGATTTTCACCTCCGCCGCTTCCGTTCCGATCACGTTGTCATGTAAGTGTAGTAGTTTCAATAATATACACTACGTCCACCTGGCACACTGATTGCGCTTTACCGTGCCGGGTTCTGAGTTTGGCGGTTCTTCTCATACCTCCACGCTCTTGGGATTGTGGATATGCAGGTCCGGAGATTGTGCGCGTTTCTTCTGGTGGCATCGGCCGCTACTTGTCTGGCCTCATCCCTCGGACCCGCGTCGCGAGAGTTCTCACAGGCGACATCGGTTACATTGGCCGCGCGCGAGCGTCAGGTGTGGGTTTCGGCGTTGCATGACTCCACATTTGCGGCCATGCTGCACGCCACCGCGGACACCAATTGCGAGGCCTCAGCGCCTCCGGAGCCTCTGGCCACTCCGAATCCGTTGCTCGACATTGCCGACCCGAGCGCCAGGGTGAGCGTAAGTTTTATCATTGGCACGGACGGCCGGGTTCATTCTCCTCTTATCCTTGAGAGTGCTGGCCCCGCCGAGGATCGCACCATTCTGGACACGGTTCGCGCCTGGCGTTACCGTCCGGCGATGTGCAACGGCGCCGCTACCGAGACCGAAGCCAAGATCGAGTTCTCCAGCCGCTAGCTTCTGTTCGACGGGCTACTTTTCGACTAGAATGAGCGCTGGCTGGGCTCCCGCTATGGACCATGAAAAACCGACTGCGCCGATTCGGAACTTGCCGGCGTCCGGATCCGGAGGAGAAGCCGGCCACAACTCTGCGGTGGATGATCTTTTCCGGCGACTGAAGCAGGATCTGCATCAGCCCAAGCCCGGCACGGAAGCGATTGCCGCCGCTCTGCAAGCGGTGCAGCGACTTACGGCGCAGGTGGACACGGACGCATCCGCCAGCGCCATGGCGGAGACTGCGGAGTTTCGCAACTGCATGGCGTGCGGCAGTCCGAATCCCGTAGAAAACCGCTTTTGCGCGATTTGCGGCGTTCCCCAGCAGGATGCCCCACCCTTAGAGCCGGAAGCTCCGACTGCTGCCAGCTTGAAACCAGCGCCGCACGCGGCTGGACAGCATCATTACCATCATCATTACCACCACCACTATTTCGCGTCCAGCGAGGGGGGCGTTCCGTTCGCAGGGGGCGAGCCGCGTGCGACCGCCAGTGCTTCCGTGGTGCGCGATGCCCGCGCGCGCGCACCACTGGGCGGAGCTTCGTTGAGCCGGGCGGAGGTCGCAATCCGCAAGCTTACGCAGGATTGGACGGTGGCTTGCAACGGGAAGCAACTTGACGACCTGGTCGATCTCTACAGCAGCGACGCCATCGTGCTGCGTCCGAATGTGCCTCCGGTTCGTGGCACCGCGGCGATTCGCGAGTTCTTCTTCAGCCTGCTGGATGCAGGACTCGGAGAAGTCGAGATGGAGCCCCTGCGCTCCGAGATATTCGGAGATATTGCCTACGAGGCGGGCCGCTGCAAGATGCTGGTCCCATTGACCATGGGCAAGCGGCGCGAAGAGCGCGGTAAGTACCTGCTGACCTTGGCACGACAGGCGGGTGACTGGAAGATCCTTGCCGACTGCTGGTCCAGCGATTTGAGTTTAGCGGTAAACGTGGACTCTGGCCCCGCTAAGCCCAGTGTGCCGGTCCCGCCGAATGCCGCGTTCAAGCCGCCGCGCAAAGGGCCGTAAGAACTACCTCCTGCCGGGTTTCTGATTGCACACATTCTGGTGCAGAAAAACCGCCAAGAAAAACTCTCATTTCCGCGCAAAATCTAGAAAACAAACGATCGGGATTGGCAATAATTGCCTTGACTAACCCACACCAATTTGATAGAGTTTGAGGCATGGAAGCCAAAACACTGCAAGAAGCCATTCTTTACTTCTCAGATGAGCAGGTTTGCATTGATGCCGTTGCCAAAAAGCGCTGGCCGGATGGCGTTGTTTGCCCTGCTTGCGAAGCGAAGAATCCGTATTGGATCAAGACCCAGAAGCGATGGAAGTGCCGCGACTGCCGACGCCAGTTTTCGGTGAAGCTTGGCACCATCTTTGAGGACTCGCCCATTCCATTGCAGAAGTGGCTTCCCGCAATGTGGCTCTTGGTGAACTGCAAGAATGGCGTGTCGTCTTATGAAATTCACCGCGACCTCAAGGTGTCGCAAAAGGCTGCTTGGTTCATGCTTCATCGGCTAAGAATGATACTGCAGGTTCCCAAAGCCACAACTCCCGATGACCAGATCGGCGGATTCGGGACCGTGGAAGTTGATGAGACATACGTTGGAGGACGCGCAAAGAACATGCACAAATCGCGCCGTCTGAAACTGGCACAGGTTCAAAGCGAATCGAGAGAACCAACGTACAAAGGAAAGACTGTTGTTATGGGGATGCTCGACCGTAAACTGCGTCAGGTCCGCGCTACCGTGATTCCGAATACGAAGCGCGAGACGTTGCAGGAACAAATTCTGCAAGAAGTGTTTCCGGGTTCCAAAGTGTACACCGACGAATGGACTGGCTATCAAGGGCTTTCGCAGAAGTTTGCCCATGAGATCGTGAATCACATGGAGACCTACGTGGATGGCAAGGTGCACACGCAGGGAATCGAAAATTTCTGGTCGCTCCTCAAGCGCGGGCTTCGAGGAACGTACGTTGCCGTAGAGCCGTTTCATTTGTTCCGCTATGTGGATGAGCAGGTATTCCGATTCAACAATCGCAAGCGCGAAGATGGTTCAAAGATCACCGATGCCGCAAGATTCAACAAGGCGTTGTCGCTGGTTGCTGGCAAGCGTCTTACCTTCGCAGAACTCACCGGCAAGGCTGGCAGTCAAGAGACCTTCTAATCCTTTGCGCGGGAAGCGTGGCCGGAAGCCGAAGAATGTTTCGGCTTAGGGCCGGGTTTCAGTTTGCCAGCGTTGGCGCGTTTTTCATCGGCAAGCATACGACTCAAATCAGTTTTGGATACCTGGAGAACTGTACCTAACGCATTCGAGAATCGCGCTAGGTGTTCTGAGTTAACTTTGGGCTTCATGCGCTTATACTACCGCATTCTGCCGGAGAGATTGCGCCATGCCTGTTGACCCTCGGTTGGTCTACGTAGATATGAAAACCCGCAGGGCGCAATTTCACCTCGATACGCTTGAAGTGACCGTCAAGAATTGGATTGACTCGAAGCCGTACACCGTCATCCACGATGACAATTTCGAGAAGGCCGTCCACATCGTTAGGATCGAGGACGAAATTACGCCAGAACTCATCCCCATGTCGCTCGGAGACTTCGTTTGCTGCCTCCGTGCCGCCCTCGATCAACTGGCGTGGGCTCTCCGCGTTAGAACCTTGTCCGAGCGAGAGCAGCGGCAGGTTCAATTTCCCATCGCCAAAGTCAGAGATGCTACTTACGAGATTAAGCGGGCTCTCTTCCCACCCGCAGTGGCAGACGATATTGATTCGTTTCAACCGTACTTGCGAGGTGACTCGTTTAGTAGTGACCCCCTCTGGCAACTGAATGAGCTCTGGACCATGGACAAACACCGGGCGATTCCCTGCAATTCCAACTCCTTTAACCTCAACTTCCCTTTTCAAGGATGGCAGCGATACTTGCGCCACTTCACAAATGCAATTGAAGTGCATTTCCCCATAGCCGCGTTCTACGAAGGTCCAATGAATCTCGAACCAGAAATCTCCGTCGAGATACTTTTTGGCGAGCACATGGGAGAGTTCGAGGTCTCCATGGGTCGCCTGCGAGAGATAAACGACTTTGTCGGAAAGCGTGTGATCCCACGATTCACGCGCTTCTTTGCGTAAGGCCCAAATGTCGGTATATCGCATTACGGGTATATAATTTGCGGCGTTATGGACGAAACACGACTACAAAGAATCCTGCACGTTATGTCCAATGTGATACTGAGTCAAAGCTCCCAGATATTAGAATTGTTGACTTCGGTGACCGTTCTGAAGGCCGCAATCGCTAACCTCCGTGGCGAGGCTCTAGAATCCGTACTATCTGAATTTCAAGAGCGCGAAGCGATGGTCTTGAAAGAATTGCCAATCTCTCAACAACTCCGAGAACTTCGAGAAATGATGGACCTCTTCGCGAAATACGGAGGCGCTTTCGGGAAGAATCAATCGTAGACGGCTGCCCTGTCTTAACTAATCTATTAGTTCCCATGTGGGTTAGTCAAGGCAATTATTGCCTCGGGATTTTTCTTGCCTCCTAGATCTATGGTTCTTAAGGTAGTTAGAGGCAAAATCTTGGAAACATTGGAGTTACGACGGTCCCTGACTGCATGCAGTTCGGTTCTGGAACTGCGGCGGAGTTGGCCGGGACAGGCGTTTTCGCTTGATTCGTGATCAAGTTGTCAAAGATCGTGATTATCTTACAGATAACCTTCGTGGTTTTATATTATCGCAACTGGGAG
>DATNHO010000105.1:0-11560 GCA_035604895.1 Terriglobales bacterium
CCGGTGACACGCGAGGAACTACCGCGCGCCTACGCTGCCGTCGAGAGGCTCACACAGAAGATCGGCATCCCCATGCCGAAGATTTATGTGATTCCCAACGAATCTCCCAACGCCTTCGCCACCGGACGCAATCCGCAACACGCTTCAGTAGCCGTGACCCAGGGCATTCTTAACCTGCTCACGGACGAAGAGCTGGAAGGCGTCCTGGCACACGAGTTGGGGCATGTGAATAACCGCGACATCCTCATCAGCTCGGTGGCGGCCACGATTGCCGGAGCCATTACGATGCTGGCCAGCATGGCGCGATGGGGAATGTTGTTCGGCGGATTCGGCGGACGAGACGACCGCGATCGCGGCGGCGGAATCGGCGCGCTCTTGATGTTATTTCTGGCTCCTCTGGCCGCGTCCCTGATTCAGTTAGCCGTTTCTCGCTCACGCGAATACCAGGCTGATGCCACGGGCGCGCACTTCACCGGCAATCCGTACGCCTTGGCCAGCGCCCTCTCGAAGCTCGATGCCTACTCGCGACGCCTGCCCCTGCAGGCGACGCCTTCAACCGCTCATTTATTTATCATCCAGCCATTTCTGGGAATGAGCTTCGGCAACTTGTTCTCGACCCATCCGCCAATTGCGAAGCGTATTGAGCGCTTGACGGGGCGACCGGCGGAGTTTGTGCAATAAGCATTCAGCATTCAGCAAAACCAACTATCCGCTAATCGACCGAGTGCTGACTGCTGAATGCTCCTGTAACCTCGGTAACCACCGACGCTCACAGCCCCATAGTAGAATCCCAATCATGTCCCCTGAAACCGCCAGCGCTGTTTCTCATCGTGCGGCGCGACTGGAAAACGCCCTGCGCAAGGTGATCCGGGGCAAGGACGACATCATCCGCCTGGCCGTCGTCTCGCTGATTGCTCGCGGACACCTGCTCATCGAGGGCGTTCCCGGCGTCGGAAAAACCACCTTGGGACAGGCTCTGGCGCGGGCTCTCGATTGCACCTTCCAACGGGTGCAGTTCACCAGCGACATGCTTCCCTCGGATGTTCTGGGGATTTCGATTTACTCCGCCGTCGAGCAGCAATTCGAATTTAAGCGTGGCCCCGTCTTCACCAACGTGCTGCTGGCCGACGAAATCAACCGCACTACTCCCAAGACGCAATCCGCGCTCCTCGAAGCCATGAACGAAAGCCAGGTTACCGTGGACGCGCATTCCTACCCGCTGCCGCAGCCGTTTCTGGTCATCGCGACGCAAAATCCGGTTGAACATCACGGCACCTATCCGCTGCCGGAATCGCAGCTCGATCGTTTCCTGATGCGGGTAAGGATGGGCTACCCCGATGTCAGCGCTGAGCGCGAGATATTACGTTCGGAAGCAGGCACGACGCAATTGGAAAACATGAAGCCCGTGCTCACCGGCGTGGATGTGCTTGAAATGCAACATGCGGTGACGCAAGTCCGCGTGGATGAATCGCTGGTCAGCTATGCCCTCAGCATCGTCAGAAAAACGCGCGAGTCCGAACAGTTCTCGCTCGGAGTCTCGCCCCGTGGTTCGCAAATGCTGTATCGCGCCGCGCAGGCCATGGCGTTCCTCGACGGCCGCACTTTCTGCACGCCGGAGGATTTCAAGCCGCTGGTGGTTCCCGTCTTTGCCCATCGCGTGGTGGTGAATGGGCTCTACTCTTCGACGCTGAAAAAGTCGGAGCAGGCGGAGCAGGTGATCAAGGAAATCGTGGACGGCACGCCCGTGCCCGTATAGCTTCAAGCGCCAAGAATTCCCGAAACCTCCGCGAACGCTATAATTCCTCCATGTCCTTTCTTCGTTATCTCATGCTCTTGTCCCTGATCGTCTGGCTGGGCGGGCTGATGTTCTTCGCTTTCGTTCTGGCGCCCACAGCTTTCTCGATAATACCCAGCCGGCATCTCGCTGGAATGGTGGTCGGGCGATCCTTAGGCACACTGCATTGGATGGGCATTGTTTCCGGCATCATCTTCCTGGGGAGTTCGATCCTTTACGGCCGCTTGACCGGCGGCACGGCTCATATGTTCGCCGCGCGCCACGTGCTTATCTGCCTGATGCTTGCCCTCACACTGATCTCGCAATTTGGCATTATCCCGCGCATGGATACGTTGCGGGCGTCGATCGGCGAAATCGACTCCGTCCCTCCCGACAACCCAGCCCGCATGCAGTTCGACACATTGCATGGGTGGTCCACGCGAGTCGAGAGCGGAGTGTTCTTGCTGGGACTGGTGGTTGTGTATCTAACCGCCTCAGCCATTAGCGTCGCCTAAGTGGGATATCGCGCGCCCCTCCTTTGGCGATCAAGGCCTCATCATTTATTCTTCACTTGCAAGCTAAGAGCCAAAAGCGAACAGCTAAAAGCCTCCTATGAAAACTGGCATTATCGGCCTGCCTCAGGTGGGCAAGACATCTCTCTTCGGCATTCTGACCAAAGCGCGTCTTTCCGAGCAGGCTTTCGCCAATCCTCGCGAGGCGCATATCGGTGTAGCCAAAGTTCCCGACGACCGCCTCGACCGTCTGGCCGCGCTTTACAACCCCAAGAAGTTGACCCACGCTTCGGTGGAATATGTGGACGTAGGCGCCATCGGCCAGGATGCGCTCAAAGAAACCGCCTATCTCGCTCACTTGCGCGGTGTAGACGCGCTGGCCCACGTCCTGCGGGCCTTCGACGATCCCGCGATACCGCATGTCGGCGGCGTTGACCCGTTGCGTGACATCAAGAACGTCGAGTTTGATCTCATGGTCAGCGACCTCGGGCAAATCGAAAAGCGGCTCGAACGTCTGGAGAAAGATCTGAAGAAAATGCGCACCGCGGATCTCGAAAAAGAATCCGATCTGCTCAAGCGCGCCAACGCGCACCTGGGATCAGAACTGCCGCTGCGTGAGATGGAGATGACTCCCGAGGACAAGAAGCGTCTTCGCGGCTTCATGTTCCTCAGCGAGAAACCAATCCTCTACGTCTTAAATGTGAACGAAAGCACGGGACTCGGGAAAGACCTCGAAGCTGCGGCCGGGAAATATAAACTGACGGAAGTCGCCTCTCGCCCGAATGCCGGCGCGGCAGCCATCTGCGGTAAGGTCGAAGCCGAACTCGCGGAAATGAGCGAAGCCGACGCCGCCGAATTCCTCTCCAGCTACGACCTCACCGAGAGCGGCCTGGTGCGCCTGATCCGCACCACGTATGTTCTGCTCGGGTTGATGTCGTTCTTCACAGCCGGAGAAGACGAGTGCCGTGCCTGGACCATCCCGATAAATACTCGCGCGCAGGACGCGGCTGGCGCCATTCACTCCGACTTGCAGAAACATTTCATCCGCGCCGAGACCATTCGTTGGGACCAACTGCTCGATGCCGGCTCAGAAGCAAACGCCCGCGCCCGCGGCACGCTGCGTCTGGAAGGCAAAGAATATATCGTGCAGGATGGCGATGTAATGCATATCCGGCATAGCGGCTAAGAGGGGTTAGGTACCTGCTGACCATCGTTTATAATTTCTTTTTGTGCATTACCTGTTTCCGCAACATCCGCTCGAGTTTGGTGTTTTGTCGTAGGGATCATGAGACTAGCCTTCGCACCTTGGGTTTGGCGTTTCGCGACAGCTGTGCCCTTCCTACGCCTAGACATGCAGTGCAAGAATTACAAGGTGAGCTTTCGATGATTCCCGGTTATCGCCACACAATATCTTTATTCTTCCTGTTTGTCTTGTTGCCATTTATACCTGTGCCCGCATTGGCTTCATCGCCAGACGCTCCCCTGGTAGTCAACGATCGCAGCCATGTTGTTGTCATGGAATATGAAGCCTGGTTCGGTCCCAATGCTGTGACGTTTCAGGGCACCGCGGCCAAGCCTAAGTTGCAGTCCGCGGACATGAAACCGGTCGGCGGCGGCTACGACAGCGCCGATCCCGCCGTCATCAAGCAGCACGTCGCTTGGCTGGAATCCCTCGACCTAGACGCGGTTTCGATCGATCTAACCAATAATGTAAGCTGCATCTTCGACAGCGAATGGTTCGTACGAAAATATCTTAAGAACTTTAACGGTTGCCCCATGTGGCGCACCGACTATCAAAACATCCGCAACAACACCGGCAATCTTTATCCTGCATGGTCGAAGCTTGGAACCCCGCTCAAGCTGATTCCTCTGCTCGGCGGAATCGACAAGAATGTATTGTTCAAGGATATCGATGGCAAGACCGCTTTCGAAAAAGAAATCGAATACTTTGGCGTGCGCATGCGCCAGTATCCCGGTCTTAACGTCATTTACGGTGGTAAGCCTCTCATGCTGATTTACCTCGGGGCAGCGCAGGATCCGAATCGCTCAGATAATCCGTTGTGGTTTCAAATCAGAAAATTCCTGAAGAAACACCCCGAGATTACGTGCAAATACACCTTCAAGATGATTGCTGGATATCTCGATAGCCAGCCCGACCTGTGGGCCACGCCAGGCACTCCCACCGGGCCTATAGAGATCAGCCCGGAATACGGCTTCTGGAGCGTGGTGGATCGCCTCAACCCCTCCTGCAAAGAATCCTTATGCCCATATTATCCGACCTACAACCTGGCAACCGGCAATGCCGTTCCACGGGTCGAGAACTTCACTGCTTCAATCGCCACAGCTGGACAGAGCGGATGGGGCTGTCCCAACCCGAACGCCCCGCCTTATTGCCCCGACGATGCGCTGCGTTTCGGCGACGGTCATTCGTACGCCACGTTCGACTCGTTCATGACCTACGCGCGTCAGCTTGATCCTATTTTCCTCATCATCGATCAGTTCAACGAGTACGTACCGCCCGACGAGGGATGGAACGCGAACACTGACGACGACATCGAGCCCGCAAATCTTTGGGGCTTTGGAGCCCTCGATGCCGTAAGGCGTCAGATCAAGCTCTATCGCCATCAAGTCGGACTCCACGCAAACCCCATTGACCGGCTTCCGGAGTGAGCGCTCGTGACCGGATTGATCCTGTAAGACTTCGGAAAAGCTTCGAACGTGCGAAAGCGCCCCACTAGCTCTTTCGGATTGCCCCCGTGCCGTCGCAGCCCGTCGTCCATCGCCAGGAGACAGAGAACTGGTATTATCCTTCGGCACCCATGCATCCCATAGTTCTCAGTCTTCTTTTAGGTCTCACCGCCGCCGCCGCCAACGTGTTCGGCGGAGCCATTATCGTTCAAAAACACTGGGATCGTTCCTACCTCAGGTATTTCGTCGCCCTGGGTGCGGGATTCATGCTGGCCACTGCCATCGTCGAAGTTTTCCCCGCCGCCATCGAACTGCGAGGTAAGAGTGCGGCGTTCCTGGTTCTGCTGGGCTATCTCATCATTCATTTCTTCGAGCACACGGTCACCACTCACTTTCATTTCGGAGAGGAAACCCACAAAGACCAATTTGTTCACACCCACAAGGGATATTCGATTCTAATCGGCTTGACCATTCACACATTCTTCGACGGTATTGCGATCACCTCGGGCTTTCTGGTTTCCAACTGGCTGGGATGGATCATTTTCTTAGCTATCTTCCTGCACAAGATTCCCGAGGGATTCACCATCACCTCGGTCATGCTGGCGAGCGGTCAGAGCCGCCGCGTGGCTTGGGGAGCGTCCGTGCTGCTGGGCGTCGCGACCTTCGCCGGTGTGCTGACAATGGCGATCTTCCAGCACCAGGTAAGCTACGGGCTGCCTTTGGCGGCAGGGGTAACCATTTACGTGGCGGCTTCCGACCTCATCCCCGAGGTGAACCGCGAGCCTGGAGTGAAGATGGCTCTAGTCGTTTTCCTGGGCGTTGGATTTATGTTTCTGTTAGACCATTTCGCGCACGTCCATTAGCTTCTATTCCACCGTGTGTTTTGCCGTGTAGCCTTCCCGCGCGATCACCATATACTTCAGGTCTTTCCCCTTCTGATCTTTCACCTTGAGGGGACCTCCTTCCGGCGCGACCACTTCGACTTTCAGTTTGCGGTAGGTGCCATCGAGTTTGGGATTGGTGGGATGATAAGCAATGCTGTACTGATTTCGGATGTCGCCGCCAATCTCCTGAAAAATCTCCGGGAACTCCGCCTGAAATCGCGGGAAGTAGGCGCGGCCACCGGTCAGGTGCGCAAAGCTGTTCATCTCATTATCGGCCTGAAGGTAATCCATCCGAGAAACTGGGATGCCCGCTCCGTGCGGCGCTGCCATTCCATGCTCGTCAAAATATTCTCGGATTGCCCATCCCACGCTTACCGGGAAAATCGTCACATCCTTTGTAGCTTTGATCTTCTTCGTAATCTGGTCCAGATTGAGTTTGCTGAACGTATCAACTCCGGTGGTGACTAGAATCACGTACTTGTGCCCTTCGATCCGGTCCACTCGATCCAGCGTGTCATAAAGCGCATCGAACAGATTGGTCTCCGTAAAACCCGGGATGCGCAACTGATTCAGCGCGCCGTACGCCTCTTGCTTGTTCTGCGTGAAGTCGGCCAGGATGTAGTCCCGCATATCATAGGAAATCACGGCCAGCCAATCGTCCTTTTTCAAAGTGTTCACGAATGAGTAGGACCCACGCAGAATGTCACCCATGAAGAAATAATCGCCAGCGGCAAATTCGACCAACAGCACAGCAGTAATTGGCGCTTCCGAAATCGTGAAGTTGCTGATCGTCTGCGGTGTGCCATCTTCCGACACCCGGAAATTCTCCTTCTTCAGATTGGAGATGAACTGGCCTTCTTTCGTGGTAACCATCACCGGCACTTCTACCAGCGGAATGTCCACGTGAATGGAATAGTCCGGCATGCCTTCGATCTTCTTCGGCTTCTCAGGAGGCGGAGGCGGTGGCGGCTCGTCTCTCTTCTTGGGAATGGCATACGGCCCGACGTCACTCTGTGGGCCGCCATCCGGTGCTGGAGTGTCGGTCTGGCTCTTGGGAGGTGCGGAGGACCCTTGATCCTGGGCCGCGGTGAAACCCGCAAAGCAACCCAAGACCAGAAGCAACAATGAGATACGGAGCAGCGGCCTCCGCTGAGTGTGTCTGCTAAAGAGCCCGAAAACCTGCCAAAATCGATAGGAAATCATTTTAAACCCTCGGAAAACCCTGTGCTAGTATAGACGCAGAGCTTCGCGATAGGGATGTTTTGCTCGGCTTTTACTAAACCCTCTCCTTCCCGGCAAATCGCGTACAAAGCGCGAAGTGTAGTTTTGTGGTTAGGGAACCAGTTGGCGGTTCTCTGGGGAAATTTGTAAATGAAACGAGTAATTCTCGCCTTTGTTGTTCTCTGCTTTTCGCTGTCTCTCGTCACCCAGGCGCAGACTCCCAAGCCAGTCGAAACCATCCCAGTCTCGCAGATTCACGCCGGAATGCGAGGCGTGGCCTACACCGTATTTCAGGGCACGAAACCGGAATCGATGGACGTAGAAGTGCTTGGCGTCCTTACCAACGCGAATGGTCCCAAGGGCGATGTCATACTGGTTCGCCTCGGAGGAGCAAAGGCGGAATACACCGGCGTGGTCGCCGGCATGAGCGGCAGCCCGGTGTACCTGGATGGCAAGCTCGCGGGTGCGCTCGCCTTTCGCATCGGCGAATTCTCGAAAGAACCAATCGCTGGAGTGACGCCGATCGCCGAGATGATGGAGATCAGCGCTCTCGATCGAAATCCGGCCTCCGCGCCCATCGAAGCCACATCTGCCGCTCGTTCACCGAGCAAAACTGCGAGCCCAGGCACACCGTCCCAGGATTTTGCAAATCGCGACTTTACCAACTATCTGAAGCCAATCGAAACGCCTCTGGTCTTTAACGGATTTTCAGAAGACACGGTTCAGCGCTTCGCCTCGCAATTTTCCGCCGCCGGAATCGTGCCCGTGATGGGCGCCGGCTCGGTCAGTGACGCCAAACAGCCTGAGCCTCTCGAACCCGGTTCCGCCGTGAGCGCCATTCTGGTTCAGGGCGACATGAACATCGCCGCCACTTGCACCGTCACTTACATGGACGCGCAACACCTTCTGGCCTGCGGCCATCCGCTCATGCAGTTTGGCATGGTGGACCTGCCCATGACCAAGGCGACTGTGCTGGCCACACTGCCTTCGCCTCTCAATGCCTTCAAGATCGTGAATGCTACCGAAACCGTGGGCGCGTTCGTGCAAGACCGCCACAACGGGATTCTGGGAGAGTTCGGCAAGAAGCCGGAAATGATCCCGGTCACGCTCACCATCCATGGGGAATCCGCCGACAAGCAGTTCCATTACGAAATCCTGAACAACGCCCGCCTAAGCCCGATCGCAATGTCGGCTACGGTATTTAACGCATTGCATGGCGTGAACGAGTACGGCGACGAAACCACGTACCGTATGAACGGACGAATCAGCGTCGACGGATACCCGGACCTCACCATGAATGACATGTTTGCCGCGGCCGATGGCGGACAGCCAGGCGCCATGCTGGCCGCAATCTCGCTGGGCGACCGCTTCAGCCGCATTTTCGATAATCCTTATAGCGTGCCTGCAATTCACGGCGTTCAGCTTGATTTCAACATCGTCCGCGAACGCCGCTGGGCCCGGCTCGAGAGCGCCCGCACCGACATTACCGAAGCCCGCCCTGGCGACGACATTACGATTGAAGCCATGCTACGCCCCTACCGCGGCGAAGGCGTAGTGCAACACATTCCCATCCACATCCCAACTTCGACTTCGAAGGGCGCGCTCCGAATCCTGGTGAGCGACGGAGAAACCCTCGACCATTTCCGGCGTGGCTCACCCTTTCTCGGACGCAAGCTCGATTTGGCCGCGACCATTGCATTTCTCAATAAGCAACACGTCAACAACCGCGTCTACGTCTCACTGCTCGAAGCCGATCCTGAAGCCATGATCGCCGATAAAGTCATGCCCACACTCCCGCTCTCCATCATGAACGTAATGGACGGCATGCGCGGCACCCAGGACATGGTCGTCTCCAGCGAGTCCTCGGTAAACGAAGCGGCGACGGTCCCGCTCGATTACGTGGTAGCCGGCGCACAAGTGCTGACCATCAACATTAAATAGCCAGTAACGTGTAGCGTGGGCGCCCTCGCCCGCGGGCGCCAACCCGAGGCACAGATTCCCGCGATGCCAACGTAGCCCCGGACGCCTCGTCCGGGCAGCCGGGCAACGCCCAGCAGGACTCGTGGGAGGGCATAGCTTAAGCCACGCCGTACGAGCCACCAAGAAGTTCAGCTTTAGCCCTGGGCGACGCCGATCACGATCCGAGGAGGCGTTTCGAAGCTTTTCGTCGCCAGGCCATTCGCAACGCGGCTTGCAGAATATCCGCTGGCACATTAGCTAAGGCTACCCGCGTAGCGCCTTTACGACCCCATCCGCCGGGCACCGGCGAAAAGACCTTGAAATCGTCCTCGACCATGCCGGCCTGCTGTTCCGGGGTTAGCAACAGGACGCCGTAACCTTCTTTCTCGAGAGCGAGGGTCGCGAAGATTTTCCCGCCGACGCGAAAGTCAGCATTGCCGAAATGCGAGCCTTCCGCCGACTCTGGCATGCTAAGAGCGACACGCCGAAAATCCGCCGCGGTCAAAATCTTCCTCCGTGTAGAGCGGGCACTCCTGTCTGCTACGTTTGACGTCGATTCTAAGACCAGAAGAATCAAAATCAACCCCAAAATCGAAGGCAAGGGCAGCGGACAAGAGTGTCCGCTCTACACTTATGTTCGATCACACACTGACGTGGTAACCTGAATTCTTCTGCAAAAACTGTGTATTGAAAGGTATGAACTTGATCCGTCTGCGATGGCTGCTGGCTATCTTTTCACTGGTTCTTCTTCCGCTTTCTATCGTCGTTGCCGAAGGCACGCGTAGCTGGGAACAGTCGAAATTCGATGATCTGATCAAGGGCACTGCGAAAGGCGTGGCCGTGCGCAGCACCGGCGGCCTTGAACTGGCTCCGGCGTTCACGGCCCTGTCTACAACGCCATCGACTTACATCTGGTCGATTGCGGCGGATCATGAGGGCAATCTGTACGCGGCCGCGGGCTCGCCCGCGCGAGTGTATCGAATTACGCCCGACGGCAAATCTGCCGTGATTTTCGAGCCGCAAGAATTGCAGGTCCAGGCGCTGGTCGTGGACAAGAGCGGGGTTATCTTCGCGGCCACAAATCCTGACGGCAAGATTTACAAAATCGAGCATCGTGCGGCTTCATCGGAAAACTCCAAGGATTCTAAGGATAAAGATAAAGATAAGAAAGACAGGAAGTCTACCGACAGCGCAAAAGACGCGCAGGAAAAACCCGTTACAGCGACCGATTCGTCCTGGAGTTCGTCGGTTTATTTCGAGCCTGGCACGAAGTACATTTGGGGCCTCGTACTCGACAACGCCGGCAACCTCTACGCGGCCACGGGCGATCACGGAGAGATTTACCGCGTCACACCAAGAGGCGAGCACTCGGTTTTCTTCAAGAGCGATGAAGCTCACATCCGCGTGATGGCCTTTGATACCAAGGGCAATCTGATCGCGGGTTCCGACGGCAGCGGGCTGGTCTATCGAATATCGCCCGGCGGAGAGAGTTTCGTCCTCTACAGCGCGCCGAAGAAGGAGATCACTGCTCTCGCTATCGACAAGGAGGGCAATATTTACGCAGCTGGAGTCGGCGAAAAACATGGCGGCACGAGCGTGCCAAGTTTCACCCCCGCGCCGATGTCGCTTCCAACTTCTCCCTCTCCGACGGGCACGGGGCAGACCGGTATCGTTATCACGACTTCTCCTGCCAGTACGCCGGCGGCGACGATCAACTTTCCAATCCCCGGTTCGGGGGCCGCGGGCGGCTCGGAAATTTATCGCATCGCGCCTGACGGCTCTCCCAGTCGAGTGTGGAATTCTCGCGAAGACATCGTATACGCGCTCGCTTTCGATCAGCGCGGCCGCCTGCTGGCTGGGACGGGAAACCGCGGACACGTCTTCGCCATCATCGGTAACGACGAATTCATCGACCTGCTCAAAGCCAGCGCAACCCAGGTCACCGCCTTCGCGGGTGCTCCGCAAGGCGGCCTCTACGCCTCGACCAGCAACCTCGGCAAGGTGTTTCTGCTGAGTGCCACTCCTGAATCCGAGGGCAGTTACGAGAGCGATGTTTTCGATGCTCACATCTTCTCGCGCTGGGGACGCGCCGAATTTCGCGGCTCCGGCAATGTCGAACTCTTTGCCCGCAGCGGCAATGTGGACAATCCCGATCGCAACTGGAGCCCCTGGGAGAAAATCGATCTGCGAAAAGATGGCCTGGTCAGCATTCCTCCGGCGCGCTTCATTCAATGGAAAGCGGTGCTGCGCACCGGAGATCCCGCCCCGCGCGTCGAGAGCGTCATGCTCAACTACCTGCCCAAGAACGTGGCCCCTGATTTTGACGAGGTCACGGTCCAGGCCGGGGTGCGCTACCAAGCTCAGCCCAAACCGGCCGGCCCGGATCTAAGCACCGGCGGCACACAGCAACCCCATTTCGACACCCCGCCTCCTACCACGCGTGACCGCGATTCCATTGGCGTGAAGTGGGGCGTTCACGACGACAACGACGATCAAATGATTTACTCCGTTTACTACCGCGG
>DATNHO010000106.1:0-7475 GCA_035604895.1 Terriglobales bacterium
CAGGGTCCTGGTGGGGCCAGTGGCGGCGAGCGAAGGTTTCGTTGACAATCACAACTGGCTCGGCAGTCTGATTGTCTGCCTCGGTAAATACGCGACCCGTCAATACCGGCACTTCCAAAGTAGTGAAGTACTGTGGGCTCACGCTGGCCGCATAGGTCAGGGGCCATTGTCCCGGCTCGGGTTGGACTTCGCCCTCGGCCCAGTACCAAGTGCTCCAGTCATCGCCCTCATTAGGCAGGGCACGCGTAAACGCTGCCGATTCCACTCCCGGAAGCGTCGATACCTGATCGAGAGCCCGCTGTTCAAAGCGCAATTTCTCCGCTTCAGTCCGGTAAGCTGCGTGCGGAAGTGAAATACGCAGCGAGAGCAACTGGTGCGGGTTGAATCCGGGATCCACACCGCGCAGTCTGGCGAAACTCTTGATCAGCAAGCCGGCAGCAATCAGCAGAACCACGGAAATGGCGACCTCTGCGAGCATCAGCGCGCTACGCAAGCGCACCCGTCCCACACCCGCGGTGAAAGAGCGGCCTTCCCGCAATTCCAGTCCTCCCTGGCCACGGGTAACGCGGACTGCCGGAACCAATCCGAAAACAATTCCGGCGAGCACTGACAGAGCCAGAGTGAACCACAGCACCGTGTGATCGATCGCAGGTCCGCTGCGCGGTAACCGATCGCCACCAAGCCGCAGGATTAGACCAAAAGCTCCATCGGCCAGCGCCAGACCCGCAGCCCCGCCAATCAAGCCGAGCAGCACGCTCTCGGTGAGCAACAGCCGAACAATGCGAAGCGGCTGTGCTCCCAACGCAACCCGTATTGCAATCTCGCGCTGCCGCACCGAGGCTCGCGCCAACAGCAGATTCGCCACATTCACGCAGGCAATCAAGAGCACGAAGCCGACCGCCGACAACAGCAGCAACAACGCAGGACGGGTATCTCCCACCAGCCGGTCTTTCAGTGGCATGGCTCGCAGCGAAATCAGAGCATTCGACTGCGGATACTGTTGCCGCAACTGACTTCCAATCGCATCCAATTCGCCTTGGGCCGCTGCCAGGCTGACCCCAAGTTTCAGGCGCGCCACCCCATACATCGCCCAGCGGTCCTCGCGTACCCGCTGATAGGGCCACGCGCCCAGCGGCAGCCAAACCGCCCCGCCGTGGTAAAACGAAAAGTCTCGAGGAAGGATTCCCGCGATCGTAAAAACCCTTCCATCAATCGTCAGTGTTTGGCCAACTACGCCCGCGCTTCCGCCCATCTTCGTTTGCCAGAAGCTGTAAGAAATTAAAGCGGTGTGTCCATTTCCCGGCTGATCGTCGGCAGAGTCAAAGCCGCTGCCCATGATCGGACTAACCCCGACAGCAGGAAGAAGTCCGTGTGTCACATAAGTAATGTCGATTCGCTCCGAACCACCTTGCTTGCCGTAGACGCTCGAGGTATTGCAATACCATCCGATGTGTTCGAAAGAGTGGGCCTGGCGTTCGACATCGTCCACCTCGGGCACCGCAAACCCGAGCTCCGATAATTGCGGTTGGCTTTCGGCAAGAAACAGCACCCGGTCCGGGTCCGGGTACGGCAACGGGCGCAACAGGACCGAGTTCACCAAGCTGAAGATTGCCGTGTTAGCGCCGATGCCCAGCGCCAGCGTGATCACAGCAACCGCGGTGAAGCCGGGAGACTTCAGCAGCATGCGGACGCCGTAGCGAAGATCCTGAAACAGATTCTCCATAACTTCACTCATATCGCAAAGCCACTACCGGATCGAGTTTCGCTGCCCCACTGGGCCGGCATACCGTTTCATCTGCATCAACCCGGAAATCAGGCGGATCCTGCGCTGTCTGGGGCGACATCTCCGGCCCTTACTGCTATTGGGTACAGATCGATAATTAGGTGGTAGAGAAATCGCCCCGGCTCTTCCTGCATAACCATGTGAGCGGAATTATCGAACCACACTATTTTTTTCGACGGGGCTTTAATGTGTGCGAACCACTCTGCCGCAAGGGTGTGTGAAGTCGCGTAGTCGTGCCGTCCTTCAAATAGAAAGATCGGACATTTGAAGTTGGTGACGGATTCGTAATTGAGCGACTGTAACGGCGGCCCGAGCAGATGCGTCAGAGAGTACAAACTACCGTCGCCCTCAGCATCAAGATCCTTTTCCGTATAGTCAGGTGAAAGTTCCCATGCATTGGCATCATAGGCATAACTGGTCCTCCCGTACGTCATACCGCCGTAATATACGAGCCATTTGCGCTGCGCTCCGATCCTCTCGACAGTGAGTCCTTCAGGGCCACCTGGGTAGGGAGCGAGCGCCAGCAACTCCCGCTCAGCGTCGCTGTTATGGTGTTCCCTGGCTTGCCCCAGCGCAAACTGATAGCCGTCCTCTTCGTTCTTTACTGAATTCACTACTTGCCCCACTCCCAGATAGGCATAGAACCACTCAGGATGCCTCTGGGCGAGAGCTACTCCGAGCACGGTGCCCCAGGAATGTCCCAGCAAGTAAATCTTTCGCTTATCAAATTGCTTCTGTAAATAACGGACAACTTCTTCCGCATCGCTCGTCATCTGCTCAATCGTGATCGACGATGCCAGCGCCTTAGGATCGTTAGCCGCGTAGGTTTTTCCGGTACCGCGCTGGTCCCACTGCACCACCGTGAAATAGTCTTCCCACGGACTCTGAAACGTGTAGGCTTCCGGCATGGTTGGAGATCCCGGCCCGCCATGCAGGAATAGCAAGACCGGGTTGCGGCGGTCTCTGCCGCGAATCGACAGCCACTGCGCAGTACCATTGATCGGCACCGACAGAAGCTCTTCCACCCCGTTCGGCGAAACGATTTTTCGCGTGTCGGCAATAATCGCGGTGACTTCGCGCCGCGAGAGCATCTCTTGCTGTGCCGGTTGAGTCTGGCTATTTGAGGTTGGCGGGAGGTTGGTTTGCGTCTGCGCGATGCACTGGCAGACGCCCAAAAGAAGTAGCAGCCCCCCTCCGTAAATGCATGAGATTCTTCTCATTCGGCCGTTACCCCTTAAGCTGTTTTCAATTTGGCGATTACTTTTTCTTGCGAGTAACGAGGGAAGCTCTCTGATTCCCGATCAGTTCACCTCGACACTCTCCTCCACCACTCGCCCGTCAAACATGTGGATGGTGCGCTCGGCGTGCCGTGAGAAGCGCGGATCGTGGGTCACCATGCAGATGGTCGCGCCTTCCCGATGCAGATCGCGCAGCAGGTCCATCACCGCTTCGGCATTGCGGGAATCCAGGTTTCCGGTAGGTTCGTCAGCCAACAGGATGGCGGGCGATCCAGCCAACGCGCGCGCTACCGCGACCCGCTGCTGCTGACCGCCAGAAAGTTGCGAGGGATAGTGCTTGGTGCGGTGGTTCATGCCGACGCGCTCCAGCGCGTTGTGTACCCGCTCCTTGCGTTCATTCGCAGGCATGCCCCGGTACGTGAGCGGCAGCTCCACGTTCTCGTAAACCGTCAAATCGCCGATCAGATTGAAACTCTGGAAAATAAATCCGATCTCGCGATTGCGGATGCGTGAGCGCTCGCTGATGTTGAGATTCGCGGCGGCGTGCCCATTCAACACGTACGTCCCGTCCGTCGGCGAATCGAGCAATCCAATCAGCGCCAGCAGCGTTGACTTGCCCGACCCCGACGGCCCCGCAATCGCCACATACTCTCCCTTGCGAATCTCCATGTGAATCCCTGACAACGCATGGGTTTCCACCTCGTCGGTGAAAAAAACCTTGGTGATGTTCTCCATGGAAATAATCATTCCCGCATCAGCCATCGAAATTCCTTTCTCTTTTAGCGCTCCGCCTTACTCCAGGCGAACGCGATCGTACGAATCCCAGCGCGACATGTCGGAAAGAATGACCTGATCGCCTTCCTTCAGTCCCTGCAAAATCTCAACTGTATTTACAGAGCTTCGGCCCAACTTCACTTGCGCGCGGTCCGCGTTGTTCCCGTCGGGTTCCAGCTTGAACATTCCCACCGTGCTCTGCTCCTGCCCAAAGGCCGGTCGGCCTACGTACAACACATTGTCCATCTTTTCCAGATCGATGGTTCCGTCCACGCTGAGATCGGGCCGGGCACCTTGCGGAAGCTTGGCGTCCAGGGTCACATCCACTGTCACTGTCCCATTCACTACAGACGGATCAATCCGGACAACGTGACCAGAAATTACCCCGTTATGTGTATCGACCGAGGCCGGCTGTCCGATCTGAATGTCTTTGGCCTGAGTTTCAGCAATCTTCAATTCCGCTTTGAGCCGTTGCGGCTGCACCACCTTCGCCAGCGTGGTTCCGGGCGTGACAAACTGTCCGATTTTCAGCGTCTGTTCCTGCAGCACTCCATCGATCCCTGCGCGCACTCGCAGCCGGTCGAGCTGGCTCTGCTTCAATTGCGCCAGCGCCCGAAATTCTTCCACTTCGGCCTGCTTGGCCTGTAGTTGCGCTTTGAGGACCTCGCTGCTATTCACCAGCCTCTGTTTCTCGATGTCGTTCTGAGTGCCCAGTTGTTCCGCTTTCTGGTGGGAAACGTTCATACTAAGTTGCGAGATGACCCCCAGCTTCGCCAGTTCCGAGTCGATGTCAGCCTGCATCTTGGCCTGGCTGTATTCCGACTGCGCTTGCGCTGACAAAGACTTCTGAGCTAATACCTGGCTGGCCAGCGCTACTTCTAGGTTCTTATAATCGGCTTCGGACGCTTTGAGCTTCCACTCCGCGTCCAGCGCCTCTTGCGTCAACTGCGGATTACTCATTTCGAGCAGGATCGTATCGGCCTTTACTTGCGCCCCAGGAAGTTCGAGGATTTTGTCCACGCGCCCTTCAGTGACCGCTGGGAGAAACTGGATCGACCCTTCCATCGGAACCAGCGTACCCAGACCCCGCACCTGCCGCAGTACGGAACCGCGCTTCACCGTGTCGACCCAGACCGTCGACCGCTCAACCGTCGGAGCCGCAGGCTTCAGCCGCGACAATCCCATCGTCACCAATGCGAGCAGCACAATTCCTACACCTATATAAATGATCTGGCGGCGACGACGTTGACCTGCAGCGGATGGGCGGGCAATATCCATTTGTCTCATGGAATGGCACGCGCGCGGCCACTGTGCCGCTCACGTAAGTCGCTTGCTGCCAAAGGTTTACGGGCGAACGAAGCACCGTTTGGGCAAGCTGTTCTGTTCATTCATGGGAAGCAAGTGTCCGAATACGAACACGCCAGAATTCGCCCCGCCGCAGGATATCGCCCCCGGGTTGCGCATCCAAACTCCTCTCCGGTATGCTGGCGTCACTCTTGTCGACAACCATCAGCAGCGCCAAGGAGAAGAAATGAAAGCTGTGCGCAAATATCTTTCGCTGGGAGTAATCCTCATGGCCACATCAACCTTCGCCGCTTCCAACCTCTACAATTTCACCCTGCCCAACATCGACGGCAAACCCATGCCCCTGGCCGACTTCAAAGGAAAAGTAATCCTAATGGTCAACGTAGCCAGCCAATGTGGATTTACGCCGCAGTACTCGGGGCTGGAGGCGCTTTACGAGAAATATAAGGATCAGGGCTTCGTTATTCTTGGCTTTCCGGCGAACAACTTTGGTCAGCAGGAGCCCGGAACCAACGAAGAGATCAAGACATTTTGCTCGCGGAAGTACAGCGTGACTTTCCCTTTGTACTCTAAAATTTCTGTGAAGGGATCGGATCAGGCACCGCTGTATCAATATCTCACCAAAGACGCCGACCCGTCCCACACCGGAGACATCAAGTGGAACTTCACCAAGTTTTTGGTCGACCGCAATGGCACTGTGGTGCAGCGTTTTGAACCCGCAGTCACGCCTGATTCCGCGGAGGTGGTTTCAGCGATCGAAAAGCTGCTGAAACAATAAGTATCAACCACACCCTTTGTCGTTCCGAGGAGCGAAAAGCGACAAGGAATCTGGGTTTCACGGGACCACGCAAACCTAGATCCCCCGCTTTGCTCGGGATAACAAATAGTGCCCCTGACAAAGCTGCTACAATCTCCCCGCGCCACCGAGCGGCCATAAACTGCTCCTATGGATTTCGATCAGATCGAAACTTTTCTCGAAGTTGCGCGGCTCAATTCTTTCTCCCGTGCGGCGGAGCGGCGCTTCCGCACCCAGCCCGCAATCTCATCGCAGATTCGTTCTCTCGAAGAAGAAGTTGGCGCCAAGTTGTTAGACCGCTCCGGCGGCAAAGTTTCAGTCACGGCATCGGGCAAACTCTTCCAGAAATTCGCCGAAGAAATGCTGGCGTCCCGCAAGGCCATGCTGACGGCGATTGCCGAGACCGAGCGCGTGCCCCGTGGCGAAATCGTAGTCGGAGCTAACGAAGGCACGTGCCTGCACATCCTGCCGGAAGTTTTCGCGGAGTTCAAAAAGCGTTACCCGGACGTGGGCGTCAACATCAAGCGCGCGGACTATGCAAAAATTCTGCAGTCCGTAATCGACAACTCCGTCGACTTCGGCATCGTCTCTCTCCCCGTAACCGACACTCGGCTGACGGTCGTGCTCATCCATCGCGACGAACTTGTCATCATCGCGCCTCCCAAGCATGCGCTGGCAAGAATGAAATCGGCATCGGTCGCCGAAGCTGCAAAGTTTCCCCTGGTCGTCCCTAAGATTGGCCACACGCGCGACGCCCTCGACAAGCTTTTTTACAAACGCAAGCTCAAGCCGCGCTACACCATGGAACTCGATTCCAGCGAACTGCTCAAACGCTTCGTGGCCGCGGGCGCAGGCGTAGGCTTCATTGCCCGCTCCAATGTGCTCGAGGACGTACGCGCCAACGCGCTCGCCGTCCTTCCCATCTCCGACGCCAAGATTCGCCGCGACCTCGCCCTGGTCTTCCACAAAGACAAAACCCTAAGCCGCGCCGCGCGGGCGTTCATCGACATAGCGGTAAAGATCAAAGGGATCGACGCGACGGCTTCAGAAAAAGGCTAGCCTGCACTCCGCAGCTACCTGATGAAGTAACCCGACACTCTCCAAGTCCCATCTTTGTCGAGCATGGGAGTAACCGTCTCCACCGCGGCCTGCTTGTGTTCGAAGCTGCTCTCGTATTGAATCACGACGT
Organism: Terriglobales bacterium; assembly: GCA_035604895.1. GTDB lineage: Bacteria > Acidobacteriota > Terriglobia > Terriglobales > Acidobacteriaceae > JABDBE01. The sequence continues at coordinate 7,086 of DATNHO010000106.1, forward strand.
ACTCGCCGTCGGGTGCGCCGGGCAGCGTCTTCGTATATTTGGCACTTTTCAGATTGCGCGATAGCAGTTTGCCGAAGGGACCGCGAGTCGCCAGCAGCTTGCTCCGCCACTCCTCCTTCGTGACCGCAGCCTTGAAAAGCTGCGAGGCCTCCTGCCAACTGTCCGCATATTTCCCCGAGTCGACCAGGGCCAGCCAGGCGTCCGCGGACTGCTGCGCAAGTTGCTCAGGCGTCTGCTGAGCCTCGGCGGCCACACTGATGCCCAGCAGGAGCGTAAACAATAAAACGGCCGGAACGAATTTCAATTCAATTTGCCGGAGTCTGACGATCATTGGAGCCTCTTCTCATGATCTAATTTACCGCGCTGTGGGCCTGATCTCCAAAAGCCAGG
>DATNHO010000107.1:0-46920 GCA_035604895.1 Terriglobales bacterium
CGGTGGACCGATCAAGAAGGACAAGGCTTTCTTCTTCGCCAATTACGAAGGTCTGCGCGTACTGGTTCCGGTAACCCAGACCGTCACACTTCCCAGCGCGCAATTCCAAACTTCAACGCTGGCTAACTTGGCGGCGATCGGGCAGAGCGCCCAGCTCCCATACTTCCAGAACATGTTTAATCTCTGGAACGCCGCTCCCGGCGCGAGCCGCTCAACCCCCATTCCGCTCGGCGGAAGCTCGCTCGGCGGTTGCTCCACTCAATCCGCTGGAGGACTTACCGGCGTTGCTTCACTGCTTCCCGGCGGCGCGTTGTTTGGCAGCGCGGTTCCCTGCGCGAACAGCTTCCAGGCGGCTGACAGTGCTCTAACCCACGAGTACCTGCTGGCTGGCCGAGTCGACGTCAACCTTACCAACACCGACAAAATCTTTATCCGCGCCCAGGAAGACAAGGGCTTCCAAGCCACCTACACCGACCCCATTAGCACAGTGTTTAACTCGGGCAGCGACCAGCCTGAATATCAGTCGCAGGCGAGCTGGAACCACAGCTTTGGCACCAAGGCTGTGAACAACCTAGTCGGAGCATTCACGTACTACAGCGCGATCTTCGACGCCAACAACCCAACTGCTTCTCTGGCCGCGTATCCAACGACCCTGCTTATGGGGGACGGCACATTTGCCAACAGCTTCCAAGGAACCGCTCTGGGCGGCATAAACTTCGCTTTCCCAAATGGTCGCAACGTCACCCAGTATCAGTTCGTGGATGACTTCTCCTACACTCTGGGCACCAAACACACCCTGAAGCTGGGCGAAAACTTCCACCGCTACGACATCGGAGACCACGATTTCGGCAACCGTTCCGTCGGGCTGCTGATTCCGTTCAATATCGGCTCCTTCTATGCCGGGGGTACGACGGGTACCCTGCTGCAGCAGACTTTCGCAGCGTCCTCGGCGGTTCCCGTCGGGATTTATGGGATCGGGTGGTATGTACAGGATGAATGGCGCGCAACTCCCAGTCTGAAAGTGACCGTGGATCTGCGCATGGACCACAACTCGGTTCCGGCCTGCCAAACCGACTGCTTTTCTAACTTGGCGACAGACTTCGCGGATCTGAATCACAGCGCCGCAATCCCCTACAACCAGGCGCTGATAAGCGGTCAGCACCAAGCCGTAAACTCGTTTACCACAATCATGTGGCAGCCACGCCTCGGTATCGCCTGGACACCGTTCGGATTGAAGAATACGGTGGTCCGCGGCGGTATCGGCTTGTTCGCCGATACTTTCCCCGGACAAGTTGCCGACAACGCCGCTTTAAACCCCCCGAACTACAATAGTTTCTCAATTGTTTCCGGCGGAGCTCTGGCGCCAAATGTACCCGGCAGTATTTTCACCCAGGCTGCCCAAACCAACGCGGCGTTCGCCAGCGTCTACGCGAACGGAGGAACCGTCGGAGATCTTCCTGCGGGCTTCCAATTGCCAAACGTCAACACTGTCAACACCGTTAAAAACCCGATGTACGCTGAGTGGAATCTTCAATTACAGCAAGGCATCGGCGCCAACACGTCGATCACCATCAACTACGTGGGCAACCACGGCTACCATGAAACCGTGAACAACCAGGCTGTTAACGGCTACTGCCCGGTCTCAGCCTGCCCGAACGGCTTCGCTGGACTTCCGTCTGTAGCGCCAGATCCGCGGTTCAATTCCGTGGATCAGATCCAGTCCATCGGAATCTCCAATTACAACGGGTTGACCACGTCGGTGCAGCATCGCTTCAACCATGGTCTGCAGTTGCAGGGTAACTTCACCTGGAGCCACGCCATGGATGAAGTCTCCAACGGCGGCTTCCTTCCCTTCACCTCTGACACCAACACCAGCCCGGAATTTCCGATCGATCCCAATAACATCCGGCGGATGTATGGCAACGCTGACTACGATACTCGGAAGTACTTCAGCCTGAGCTACGTGTACGAAGTGCCTTTCCGCTTCGGACCGCGATCGCTCATGCAAGGCTGGCAGCTCTCCGGCACTGCGTTTGCTCGCAGCGGCCTCCCCTACACGGTCGTTGACAACGGAACAGTCAACAACCTTTTGAGCTCAACCGGCTACGGGAACGCCGACACTATGTTTGCCGGCTACAACGGAGCGGCTCAGGGCGGCTGCGGCGTCGGAGCGGCATCTTCCATCAACGGCGGCGCGAAAACTCCGTGTTTGAACTCAGCGGACTTTTCACCCGTCATCCTGGGATCTGGCGCCACCACCAACGCTCCCATCTTTGGTTTCGGCAACCAGGCCCGCAACCAGTTCTTTGGGCCAGGATACTTCGACACGGACTTCACCGTGATGAAGTACACCTCGATCCCGCACTGGGAGGGTGGAAAACTCGGCTTGGGCGTTCAGTTCTTTAACGTTCTGAACCACCCCAACTTCGACCAACCGAACCGCGACATTTCCAATGGCTCGGGCCAGTTCGGCCAGATCCTGAGGATGGTCAATACTCCAACCAGCATTCTGGGTTCATTCCTCGGCGGCGACGCTGCCCCGCGTTTGATCCAGTTGAGCGCAAAGTTGAACTTCTAGGTTCAGCTTTTCCCTTGCAGGCGGTCTTGGAACTCAAGACCGCCTGTTCTTTCACCGATCATGCGACCTTCATTATGAATTCTGCGAATACTGACATGCCAGTTCTTTCCATGGGATTTCTCCCGTCTGAGCAAAACATTTCACCAAACTTAGAACCATTCGATCATAAGGCGACCATGCCTTCAAACATCACTGGGGCTCGACAAGTGATCGAGTTGGCGCACAGCGAATTATGCGGGCTGATGCGAGAACGTGAGGCAATCATCAAGCGCATGACCGTTCTCAAGCAGACCATCGCTGGCCTGGTCGAAATATTCGGCGCTGACAGCGTGAGCACGGAACATCTCGATTTTGTACAACGACCCCGTCGCCGCCGGGGAAATAGCTTGACCCAGATCTGTCGTGCCGTCTTAGCCAAGGCGTCTGAGCCGCTGACGGCTCATGAATTGGTCGAAGGCATACGAGCGGCGGATGTCACGGTGATACAACGTCAGAAAAATCCTATTGCGGCCGTATCCTCAATTTTGGGCCGGCTCGCATCATACGGAGAGGTTCGCAGCGCTGTAGCTGGCTCGGGGAGACGGCAATGGCTCTGGACCAAAGCTGATGAGAACGGTCGCTCATCTTGCGACGAGAGTACATCGAAGTTGTAAGTGCAGTACGGCCCGGACAAAGATGTTTGCCCGTCACCTGGATCTCTGCGTCCGGCACACTGCCGGGCGCGAGCGGCAGGCCGGAGCTAGCCGCCCTTTTCCTTGAGCCCGTAAAGCCTTCCTGACGGCGCGAAGCCTGGCCGATCTGGGTCGTTTTGTGCCGGAGGTCAGGCCACCGTCGCAAGATCCTATTGATGAGATTCAAAAAACACAGGAAGAATGGAACGCAGCGGGAACTTTTCGCCTGCTTGTGACATAAAAGAAGCATGAACGATGGGAAAAACACCGCGGAATGTTTGCGCGGATTCAGCTGGCGCACCGACTATGACTAGCGACGAAGCCTTGATGCTGGAATTTCAGGGCGGATCACGCGCAGCTTTCGAGGAACTGTTTGCCCGCTATCGCAAGCCACTGTACGGCTTCTTCGGGCGCCGGCTGAATAACCCCGAGCGGGCGGAGGATCTCGTCCAGGAAACTTTCCTCGCGGTGATCCGCGCAGCCTCCCGTTATGAGCCACGAGCCTTGGTTCGAACGTATCTGTATGGCATTGCGTTGAATCTGCTGGCTGCGGAACGGCGGAAGTTTTCGACGAGTAGCACATTAGGACAGTCCGCTCCGGAGCCTAAGACTGACGGAACCCCCGAGTACGTGCTCTGGGTCCGGCAAGCCATGGAAAAGCTGGATTCGCCGGACCGCGAAATCTTGATGCTGCGCGAATACGAACAACTGAGTTACTCCGACATTGCGGAGCTCTTGCGAATTCCCGTAAATACGGTCCGGTCCAGGCTTTTTCGATCGCGTCTTGCATTGAAGAGTTACCTAGAGTCGGAGGCAAAAACCAATCCTGGCCTGAGAGCGAGCGCCTGGCAGCCGCACCCACGAAGACGAGGCATGCAATGAGCACGAACAGACATCCGATCGAACAGGAAGAACTCATGGCTTATCTCGACGGCGAACTGTCCGCGGACCAAGCCACCGAGGCCTTGTCGCACCTGGAACTGTGCCCGGAGTGCCAGGCCCTTGCTGCCGATTTCCGGGGTGTTTCCCAAGAACTATTGGCTTGGGAAGTTGAGTCACCAGAAGTAGGCATCTCCTCGGAGCTCAACGCGGCGCTTGGGGAGCGCCTCCAGAAGCGGCAAGCGGCAAAGGTCACTTCGTCGAGATTCGAAAACAGAGTGATGACTAGCCGCTGGGTCTGGGCCGGGGCCTTGGCTATCGTCTGTGTGGTCGTGGGACTGAAGTTAACACTCACCAGCCGCAATCGGAATGAGGATCGCTCGACAGCGTATCCAAGCATGGCTTCGATCGAGAAATACCTGATGCCGGATCGCAACGCCGAGATTGCCTTAGCGCGAAGCGCTGCCCCGGAAGCTATATCCAGCGACGCAAAGATCCTGGTTCTCGGGTGGCGGGGCTATGAGACCGCCATCGAAGGAAAAAACGGTTTCGTTTGTATGGTGGAACGATCATGGATGTCCCCATTCAACTCCGCTGACTTCTGGAACCCCAAAGTACGTGTGCCGCAATGCTTCAATCCGGCAGCCGCGCGATCCATTCTGCGCCTCACGTTCAAGCGGACGGAGATGGTATTAGCCGGGCTATCGAAAGCTCAGATGATCGACAGCATCAAGGCCGGATTCGACAACAAAGAGCTTCCAGCTCCGGAGCCGGGCGCGATGTGTTACATGATGTCCCGGGCGGGCTACCTTAATGACTCCCTTGGGCACTATGTACCTCATCTGATGTTCTATTTTCCACTGACAGACAAGTCCTCATGGGGCGCGGATCTGCGCGATTCGCCGGTCACACTGAATCCGCAGTTTCGCGACGGTCCGGAGCCCATCACCGAGTTCGTAATTGCTGTTGGCAAATGGTCGGATGGAACGGCTGCACCGGCTATGTAGGAATGTCTCAATGAAGAAGAGCTACAGCGGTTTCAGCCGAGCCAGCAGGGGGTGGAAATGCGGATCCATGATCGTTGGATTTTGAGGCTTTTGGCGGTTTTTGTGGTGGCGGCATGCGCCGCCGTTCATTGCCAAACACCGCCCAAGCACACGGCCGATCCGGCGGTGGCGGCGCTGGGAAATGGATTTGTCTCCGACACTGCGCAGGTGAACGGAACAACCCTCCACTATGTTCGCGGAGGGACTGGTTCCGCTGTCATTCTGCTGCACGGCTTCCCCGAAGACTGGTACGCGTATCACCGCGTCATGCCGTTGTTGGCGAAGCGGTTTACGGTCGTGGCAGTTGATCTGCGCGGCATAGGCGGCTCTGCCGCGACGGCCGATGGTTATGATGCGGCAAATATGGCGGAAGACGTTCATCAATTGGCAGAAAGCTTGCATCTGGAGCACATTTACGTTGTCGGCCACGATATTGGTGGAATGGTGGCCTATGCTTTCGCCCGCCGGTATTCGGAAACCTGCCGCGGCGTGATGTTGCTCGACGCACCGGTGCCGGGGCTTGGGCCGTGGGATGCAGTCAAAGCCAGTCCCATTACCTGGCATATCAATTTTCAGCAGACGCCGGATCTGCCCGAGCAACTCATTGCCGGCCGCGAAGCTATTTACTTCCGCCATTTTCTCGATCCCGACACCTTCAGTGATGCGGATGTCGCCCGCTATGCCCGGGCTTATGCCGCTCCTGACCATCTGCGCGCGGCGTTGGAGATATACCGGGCTTTTCCAGCGAACGAGAAATTCAATGCAGCACAACAGAGGGCGATCAGCGTGCCTCTGGTGCTGGCTCCCGGAGAAAACTCGCCTTTCGAGAAACTCATGCCGAGCTTCGCCGAAGCGTTACGGGATCATCGGTGTGCAAACGTCAAGGTCGAGGTCATCAAGAACAGCGTGCATTACGTTGCCGACGAGCAACCCGAGGCCGTGGCTCAACTCATCGAACGGTACGCCTCTTTATAACGACGTTTACAGAATGTTATGCGAGGGCACACGAAGAATTTACGTCGCTTCACAAGAAGGAAGGGAAGCGTCGGCCGATCGACGGTGCTCGACGATCATGGGTTTGAAGCCATACTTTAAATCTGCATCACAAGGATTCAAGGAGAGAAACCACGTGAAACGAAACACGGTCAAGATGATCGCATTGGCACTCTTTGCGCTAGCACTGGGCACCGCTCTGCAGGCGCAAGATAAATCAGCGCCGCCCACCACCATGGTCTCAATCGATCAATATCTGATGGACCGCGATGCGGAGATTGCCATGGCCCGCAGCGCGGCTCCGCCATCCGTTGCCAAGGACGCCACGGTTATGGTTCTTGGAAGGCATGGCTATGAAACAGCCGTGGAGGGGAAGAACGGTTTCGTATGCGCGGTGGGACGATCATGGGATTTACCGAAAAACAATCGGGCTTTTTGGGATCCAAAGATACACGGTCCGATCTGTCTGAGCGCTCCGGGTGCGCGGTCTTTTCTTCCGATCTACTTCAAGAAGACCGAACTGGCGATTGCCGGACGTTCGAACACTCAGATAGAGGACGCCATAATAGACGGCATCGCGAAAGGTGAGTTGCCCACGCCCGAACCCGGTTCGGTGTCCTACATGCTGTCAAAGCAAGGGTATTTGAATGCCGGCATCAAAGGACCCTGGCTTCCCCACGTGATGTTTTTTGTCCCCGAAATCGACCCTAAAGCCTTGGGATCCGACTTGGGGGATGACGTCCCGTTGGACGCGCACGAAGAAAAAATAGGCCGCTATACCACAATTGACGTTCCGGTAAGCATGTGGTCGGACGGAACGTCCGCAAGCGAAGAATTTAAAAAGTATTTTGGCCCCGCGGACTCGGGGAAGATGGCTCACTGAGGTCCGATCCTAACCTTGATCGGTGTCGCCGATCATAGGTTTGGAGCCATACTTTGAATCTTCATTTTCAGAGGGACTGTAAGGAGGACATCAAATGAAGGTAAAGATAGTCAAGAAAATCACATTGGGAGCTTTGGCGTTGGTTGCCGTACTGGGCGCGGCGCGGCCAGTACGGGCAGGAGACGCCAAGAATCCGTATCCCGCCAGCATGGTGCCGCTCGATCAATACCTGATGGATCGCGATGCCGAGATCGCCTTGGCGCGAAGCGCGGCTCCACCATCCATTTCCAACGATGCCACAGTCATGGTCCTCGGCAAACAAGGCTACGAAACTGCGGTCGAAGGCAAGAACGGCTTTGTCTGCAACGTAGACCGCTCGTGGATGGACCAATTCGAAAACAGTCCCGAGTTTTGGAACCCTAAGAGGCGCGGTCCGGTTTGCTACAACCCGCAGGCTGCCAAGACGCTGCTGCCGATCACTTTGATTCGAACGGAATTGGCATTGGCTGGAAAATCGAAAGCTGAAATGAACGAGGGTATGAAGGCCGCGAGTGAGAAAGGGGAATTGCCGTCTCTCGAGCCTGGCAGTATGGCCTATATGCTGTCGAAGCAAGGGTTTCTTAACAGCAAATGCGGGAACTGCGCTCCCCATCTCATGTTTTATGTTCCGGTGAAAGACGCTCACACTTGGGGTGCAGCCCCGCTTGGCGACGCCCCGGTTCTGCTGGCTCCACACTTTAATGGTGCTCCGGAGCCCGTGACAGAGTTCATTGTTCCGGTGTCCGAGTGGTCGGATGGAACGCCGGCGGACTCGGGCGATCATGCTCACTGACGTCGATCTCTGTTGATCGTAGTTAAAGAAGATGAAAGCGGATCAGGCGGCTTTCATGGAAAAAGCTGCAGGACCACGGTGGCTGAGACTCAGGAGAGCACAGATGAAAGAAAGACCTTCCCGATGGGCTGTTGCGTTCATACTGCTGGTCGCCAGTGCACCAGCCTACGCCCAGGACGCGTGCGAGCGCCTGAGTGCGGCAAAGATTCCCAACACCACGATTACGCTTGCGCAGACGGTTGCGGCGGGCGCGTTCAACGGCCCTCCCGCGCCGAAGAGCGGCGGCGAGCTCTCGCTTTTGTATAAGAGTCTTCCGGCATTCTGCCGCGTCGTTGCCGAGGCGAAGCCGACTTCAGACTCCGACATCAAACTCGAAGTCTGGCTTCCGGTCTCGGGATGGAATGGCAAGCTAGAGGGGATCGGTGTTGGCGGATTCGGCGGATCGATTGACAATGCGCAACTCGCAACGTCGGTGAAGGCGGGGTACGCCGCGACGGCCACTGACACGGGCCATACGGGATCTCCGATCAATTCAGGCTGGGCGATGGGGCACCCTGAAAAGATTATCGATTACGGTTATCGCGGAATTCATGAGATGACGCGCGTCGCCAAGACAGTCATCGCGGCTTACTACTCCAAGCCTCCGCAGCGCTCATACTTCGCCGGATGCTCCGGCGGCGGGCGTGAGGGCTTGATGGAAGCCCAACGTTATCCCGAGGACTATGACGGAATTTTAGTCGGCTCTCCGGCGAACGACTTTTCTGCTCTGATGGCGACTTTTGCTTATAACACCCAGGTCCTGACGATGGATTCGGCCAGCTACATTCCTCCGGCGAAGATTCCCACGATTGCAGCAGCGGTGAACGCCGCGTGCGACGAGGCGGACGGCGTGCACGATGGGATTCTGAACGATCCGCGGCAGTGTCACTTCGATCCCGCGACCATCCAGTGCAAGGGAGAGGATTCCGACAAATGCCTGACCGCTGCGCAGGTCAGCGCGCTGAAGAAACTCTACGCGGGAATGCTCGATTCCAAAGGGCACCTGGTTTACCCCGGCTATCTGCCCGGCGCCGAAGAGGGCCAAAACGGCTGGGGACTATGGATTACCGGCCCGGAGCCCGGGAAGAGTTTCACGGCGGCTTTCGCCAACGGATTCTTTTCCGGCTTTGTATTCGGGAAGTCCGATTGGGACTCAAAGACGTTCAAGGTTGATGCCGACCTGAAAGCAGCCCATGAGAAAACCGCGCAGGCCCTGGACGCTACCGATCCCGACCTCAAGCCATTCCAAGCCCGCGGAGGGAAATTGGTTCTCTATCACGGTTGGAGTGATCCGGCGCTCACGCCGTTGAACACCATCGACTATTACGAGAGCGTCATCAAGAAGATGGGGCAAAAAGATGTCGACTCTTTCGTCCGCCTCTACATGGTGCCGGGCTTTCAACACTGCTTCGGAGGCCCAGGACCGGATTCGTTCGGAGCGTTCTATGATCTGAAGTTCGACGACCCGCAGCACAGCGTGGGCGCGTCTTTGGAGCAGTGGGTGGAAAAGGCCACGGCGCCGTCAATCATTATTGCGTCGAAGTTCGAGGACCAGGACCCAACGCACGCAAAGATGACGCGGCCTCTGTGCCCGTATCCGCAGGCAGCGAAGTACAAAGGCAGTGGCGATCCGAATAATGCGACGAGTTTCGCGTGCGCCGTGCCGTAGGGAGCTATACCTTAAATCGGCATGACAAAATCTGCATCGCAAGGATCCAAGGAGAAAACCACATGAAACGAAAGACAGTCAAGTTGATCACATTCGGATTCTTTGCGCTGGCCGTTGCCCTGGGTACAGCCCGGTACGCGCAAGCACAGGATGCCAAGGCTCCGTATCCGAGCATGGCGCCGCTTGAGCAATACCTCATACCTGACCGCGATGCCGAGATCGCCCTGGCGCGAAGCGCGGCTCCGCCATCCGTTTCCCAGGACGCCACAGTTATGGTCCTCGGAAGGCACGGATACGAAACCGCGGTTGAAGGCAAGAACGGTTTTGTATGTCTTGTGGAACGCGCTTGGATGTCCGATTTCCAAAGCGCCGAGTTTTGGAACCCGAAGAACCGCAGTGCCGTCTGCTACAACCCTGCAAGCACCCGATCCGTTTTGCCTCTCACCACAATGCGGACGGAGATGGTTTTGGCCGGTATCCCTAAGGAGCAAATCATCGAGAAACTCAAGGCCGCGATAGCCAAGAAAGAATTTCCTCCGCCGGAGCCGGGAGCGATGGCCTACATGATGTCCAAGCAGGCCTACCTAACCGACGCGGGCAGCCATAATCTCTGCCACGTTATGTTCATGACCCCGACCACGGACCCTGCCAGCTGGGGCGCCGGCGCGTCTGACTCCCCGATCGTTCTTTTGGGACAGGATTCTATCGCGGCAATTACGACGTTCTTGATTCCCGTGGGCCAGTGGTCGGACGGAACCCCGGTGGATGATCACGCTCACTGAGGCGGCTGCGCGAACTGTCGTGCCGATCACTTTGATGAGGACAAGACTATATTGGCTGGGGGATTGTCCGTTTTTGTTTGATCACATACGTACTAGTATGTATTATGGCAAAGAGTTACCCTGATCGCACACCTTTCGAAGATGCCGCACCACAGGAGGAAATCGATGAACGGAAAAATAGCTAGGACGATCGCATTCGGAACCTGCGCGCTGGTTGTTATCGCATTAGGCGCGGCACTGCAAGCGCGGGCAGCGGACGCTACTGCAAAGTATCCGAGCATGCCACCCCTCGACCAATATCTCATGGAGCGGAATGCCGAGATCGCCATGGCCAGAAGCGCGGCCCCGTCAGCCATTTCCGGCGATGCGACGGTTATGGTCCTCGGAAGAAATGGCTACGAAAAGGCGGTTGAAGGCAAGAACGGTTTTATCTGCATGGTAGAGCGGGGTTGGATGAATTCATTCGAGGCCCCCGAGTTTTGGAGTCCCAAGACACGCGGCGCAGAGTGCTTCAATCCGCCGGCCGCGCGAACCGTGGTGCCGTACACTTTCTTCCGGACAAAATTAGTCTTAGCGGGAAAATCGAAAGCTGAAATGATTGAGAGTATCAAGGCTGCGATGGAAAGAAAGGAATTGCCCGGTCTCGAGCCAGGCGCGATATGCTACATGATGTCGAAAGACGCATATCTTAATGATGGCGGCGACCACAACATGGCCCATATTATGTTTTACACGCCACTCATGGATGGCGCGGTATGGGGCGCAAACACGCTAGACGACACAAACCATCTCTCGGTTAAGGTCCCGAACTCTCCGATCTATCTGACTCCACAGTTCCTAGGTAAGCCGGAACCGATGGATCTGTTCGTTATTCCCACCGGCGTGTGGTCGGATGGAACGCCGAACTAGATGTAAGGCACCGCATGGAGAGAAATGCGGGGTGTGGCCGACTTTTTCAGGCTATTCCGCTAGGAAAGCACGCCGCCGATCTGGAATTCTGTTAGGGATTTGAGATTCTTCTTGTAACCGCGGGCCACGGCGTATTCCTTCCCACCTTCCAGGCGGAGGCCGTACTTTCCCGTCGAGTATGGCTTGATCTCTACTACAAACGAGGTATTCACGAGCGCAGATCGATTGATCCGAATGAATCCGTACGGCTTGAGCTTTTCTGCCACCACTGAGATGGATTCGCGCAGCAGATAGGAGTCCGATTCCCGCTGCAGCAATACATAATTGCCCTCAGCTTGAACTGCGACCACATCGCCAGGATTGATAAAGAGAATCCTTCCTTTAGCTTTGATTGCGATCCTCGGATACTGCGAACGAGACAGTTTCTGCAACTGCGGCAAAGCTTCGATCAATTTCGTGGCGCGCTCGCCCTTTGCCCTCCGACAGGCCCGGTCCAGGGCTTCGCTGATGCTCTCGTTCGAGAAAGGCTTTAGAACGTAGTCTACGGTGTGGTTCTCGAAGGCCGCGATCGCGTGTTCAAGGTGGGCCGTTACAAACACGATGGGCGGCAACGGAGAGTGTTGTTCCCTAAGCCGATCGACCAGTTCAGCGCCCGACTGCTCCTGCACATTGATGTCCAGAAGCAAAACATCGTAAGAGTGCGTCGCCAGTTTATCGAGCGCTTCAATGGCATCGTTGGCCGAATCGAAATGCTCGACCTCGCTTTTTGCCGACAGAACACTTGCCAAAGCCGTTTGGGCCCTGGGCTCGTCATCCACGATCAACACACGCATGATTCATTAGATAGTCGTTCGGCGAGCCCAAAATGGACATCCTTTTTGGCCGGAGTCCAGGGTTTGCCGAGTCCCCGAATTTGTAAGGCCGGAGTGATGCCCGTTGTTCGGGAGTCATGCGTTTACGGCGTCTGGCGCTGCCTGTCTCTTCCGCTCGCTGATAGTCTTGAGTCGCTCGTCAAAGACCACAAGGGCGTTTATCAGTACCGATCCCTGCAAACTTCCGACGAGCTGACTTCTGGCCCGAAACCAATTTGGGGATTGCCTGTCATGCGATCGGAGTTAATGCTGCGCACTCGAATCGCTAATCCCAGGTCAGGCATATTAGGCTATGCCAATGGCGGGACAGCATCCGGATAGAACGCTCTACACTGCCGCGAGTGTCCGCTCCGCCGCCTGTGCCACCAAGCTCTCGAATTGCGTATGGTCCAGGCAAAGCGGACGTTGCCCGTAGCAGGCGTCCCTTCCTACCACATGCCAGTAAGGCATCCAGTTGAACTGCTTGCCTCCGGCACTTTCAAGCACGACGAGAAAAGGATAGAGGGTAACTTCCTCATCTTCCTCGCCCAGCCACGACTCCAACTTTTCTGGAAGAAAGGCATGCAATACCTTAAAGTCCCCGTCACCCACGCCTAGTTGAAAATCGAGCGACACATGCAACTCCCGCGTCCCTCCACAAGCCGGGCAGTTTTCCGGACTGACCTTAGAAAATTCGTACAGGGTTTCGAACAATTTCAGGAACGTAGAACCTTTCTTGTGGCACCGCGTGCAGCAAACATATTTCGTGGTCACGTCTGGGCCTCCGCACACACCCGCTAAGCGGGAAAGTGAGTTACACCTACGCCTTAGGAGATCAGCGAATAGGACTTTTGTCGGTGTGGAGGATCACGAGCCCTTGTGACGCTGATCATGTCTTCGCTTTCCGGCGCGAGATAAAGTAAGGCGTTCAGGGATGGGAGCGAATGAGTGCGTGAGATCGTTACCAAACTGTGGCCGGAGATCGCATGGATTGAGAATCTCCAACTGCGAGAACAAGTGACGCAGGTCTGGATCAAAGCTCTCGAGCGCAGCCCTCTCCAGCCGGAAGATCTGAACCAGATTCCCTTCACACTGCTGGTTCCGAACTGCCCCATCACATTCATGGAGCACAAACGCTGCGTGGTGCACATTGCGCGCGCCAGCGGCAAGGCTATGCAAGAGTTCATGGGACGTGCTTTACAGATTAATTTGGATACCGTGATCGCCGGGGCGATTCTGGCTGACGTGGGCAAATTGCTGGAATACGAACTAGGACCCGATGGCAAGAGCCGACAGAGTGAACGCGGCGAAGCGTTGCGGCACCCGTTCACCGGAGTTGCCCTGGCGCTGGAGTGCGGCGTTCCGGACGCCGTGTGCCACATTATTGCGGCCCATGCCGGCGAGGGCGATCTGGTCAAGCGCACCACCGAGGCTTTCATTGTGCATCACGCTGATTTCATGGCGTTCCTGCCCTTTAAGAATCTCAAGAACATCAAAATGAAATCATAAGGAGAGAGCCCTTGTCCGCACCGAAGTCGATTGCCGAACCGAAAGAAGCTGTCACTGCCAGAATGTCCCGCTGGGCCGCCGGCCTGCAATATAAGGATCTCTCGCAAGAGGCGATCGACCGGGCCAAGCGTTTCCTGCTGGATTCTATCGGCTGCGCGCTTGGCGGTTACCAGCAGCACGACGTGAAGATCGCTCTGGCAGTTCTCGGCGAGATAGCCGGACGAGGCCCGGCCACGGTAATTGGCACCGGCGAACGAGTCGACCCCGTCTCCGCAGCGCTGGCCAACGCGCTGATGATCCGCAGCATGGATTACAACGACATTTATTGGAAGCAGGATCCTTCGCATCCCTCCGACATCTTTCCGGCGGCGCTGGCGTGCTGCGAGCGGGCAGGCAGCGGTGGCAAGGAGTTGATTGTGGGCCTGGTCTTAGGCCACGAGTTCGAGATGCGATTTTGCGAGGCAGCGTTCCCGGGCATCCGCGAGCGGGGATGGCATCACGCCACGCTGACCGCCTTTGTTTCGCCGATTGTTGCTGGGCGCGCGCTGCATCTTTCGGGGGAGCAGATTCAGCATGCCATCGGAATTTCCGCCAGCCACCACTGCACGCTGGGAGCGGTTACTGCGGGCAAGCTGACCATGATGAAGAACACGGTCGACCCGATGGCGACACAGAGCGGTGTGTTTGCCGCGCTGCTGGCGGAAAAGGGCTACTCCGGTCCCGAGCATGTCGCGGATGGTAAGGAAGGCTTAACTCATGTCTTCGGTCCCGACTGGAAGTTGAATCTTCTGACTGATGGCCTCGGCGAGTCGTGGCGCATCACGCAATGCGGGATGAAGGCCTTTCCTACCGAAGCCCTCACCCACACGCCGATCTCGGCCGTGCTCGATCTGGTCAAGACAAACGATCTGCATCCTGATCAAGTCGAGAGAATACAGGTACGGTCGCTGGCGCGGGCTGCTGACATTCTGTCCGATCCCAGCAAGTACGATCCGCACACTAGGGAAACGGCGGACCACTCGCTGCCCTACGTGATTGCAGCGGCGTTGGTGGAGCGGCAGGTTACGCCTGCACAGTTCACCATGGAAAAGATCATGGATCCGGCGATCCGCGCGCAGTTGAAGAAGGTGGAGGTGGTTGCAGATCCGGAGATTGAGAAGGTCTTTCCGGCACTGCAGAGAGTGGTCGTGAATATCACCACGACGGACGGACGCGTGTTGGGCAAGCAACTCGACTTTCCCAAAGGCGATCCACGAAATCCGCTGACGGATCAAGATGTGGAGGAAAAGTTCGCTGCGCTCGCCGAGGGGGTGCTCTCGGCCGGCGCCCAGAAGAGACTGAAAGAGGCGATCTGGAATCTGGAGAACAGCAACTCGGTCGGAAAGTTGATGGCGCTGATGAAAGCAGACATCCCTAAAACGCCCACTGAGATCGGGAGCAAAGCGAGATCACGCGCGAACAGCAAGAAAAAGGCTGCATCGGTGTAAAGGTCCTGTCTGGATAGGGGATCTGGCGAGGAGTTCATTATGGCTCAAACCATCGTTGAAAAAATCGCGCAATCCCACATGGCGGAAGGGCCGAAGCGTCCTTTGCGTGCGGGTGACTTTTTGTCCATCCGGCCTTCCCACGTGATGACGCACGACAACACGTCAGCGGTGATGAGCAAGTTCAAAGCGCTTGGTGCGAAGAAGATTTTCGATTCCAGGCAGCTCGTGTTCGCGCTCGATCACGACATCCAGAATCAGGACGAGGCCAACCTGAAGAAATATCGATCGATTGAGGCCTTTGCCAAAGAACATGAGATAGACTTCTATCCCGCAGGCTCGGGCATCGGACACCAAATTATGGTGGAGCGCGGCTATGTTGTGCCCGGATCCTTCGTCGTCGCCTCCGACTCGCACTCGAATATGTATGGGGCGCTCGGCGCGATTGGGACGCCGATCGTGCGCACCGACGCTGCTGTGGTGTGGGCTACCGGCGAATTTTGGTGGCAGATTCCGCGGTCGATCCAGGTTGTGCTGGAAGGCAAACTGCGCAGCGGTGTGAGCGGCAAAGACGTGATTATCACCCTTTGCGGGCTCTTCGACCACGACGAAGCACTCAACGCTGCAGTTGAGTTCTCGGGACCTGGAGTGGCCAGTTTGTCGATGGACGCACGATTTTCCATCTCTAACATGAGCACCGAGTGGGGACCGCTGGTAAGTTGGTTTCCGGTAGATGAAATCACGATCGAGCATTTGCGCGGCGTACGCCAGGATCTGAAGGCTCATGGCATCGAGCGCTTCACAGAAGAGGACATCGAGAGCTGGATCAACGAACCGCCAGTCATGGATCCCGATGCTTCCTACGCGGCGCGTATTCTGCTCGACCTCGGAGAAGTGACGCCGCATGTTTCCGGGCCCGACGCTGTGCAGGTGATGCAATCCGTCGCTGCCGTCGAAAAAAAGAAAATAGCAATTCAAAAGGCTTACCTGGTTTCCTGCGTGAATTCGAGAGTCGAAGACCTGGAAGCTGCAGCGCATGTTTTACAAGGAAAGAAGGTTGCGCCTGGAGTGAAGTTTTATCTGGGAGCGGCCAGCGCGTGGGTGCAGCAAGAAGCCGAGAAACGCGGCTTCTGGCAGACGCTGCTCGATGCGGGTGCGAATCCGCTGCCGCCGGGATGCGGGCCATGCATCGGCTTGGGTGCGGGACTGTTGGAAAAAGGGGAAGTCGGAATCTCGGCCACCAACCGCAATTTCAAAGGGCGCATGGGAGCGCGGGATGCCCAGTGCTACTTGGCAAGCCCGGAAGTCGTCGCCGCATCTGCGGTCGCGGGATACATCGCTGGGCCGTATCCCTTCAAGGATTTCACACCGTCGCGTCAGTTTACCGAATTCGCAGGAAACGGAAAAGCATCTGCCGAAAAAGTGGAGATTCTTCCCGGTTTCCCGGAACATGTGCAAGGCCGTCTGGTTTTCCTTCCGCAGGACAACCTCAACACCGACGCCATTTACGGCAAGGACTACACGTACCGTGACGACCTGACGCCGGAAATGATGGCCGGGGTCGTCATGGAGAACTACGACCCGCAGTTTGCCGCACGCACTCGCGCCGGTGACGTCATTGTGGGCGGCTTCAACTTCGGCACTGGATCGAGCCGCGAACAAGCAGTCACGTGCCTCAAAGCGAAAGGCATTCAGCTGGTGATCGCGGCTAGTTTTTCGCAAACCTACTTGCGCAATGCATACAACAATGGGTTTCTGTGCGTGGAGGTTCCCGAGCTCGTCAAGCGGCTGCAGAAGCGGTTTTCCACGAAGATCACTGCGAAAGAGAAAACGATCATCCCCGACGAGGACGTGGGTGTTGATTTCACCTCAGGCACGATCACGTGGCTCGGCGAAACATTTATCTTTCCGCCACTCGGCAGTGTGCCGCAATCGCTGGTGATTGCGGGCGGTGCTGAGAACCTGGTCGCAAAGCGGCTGGGGCTGGCAGAGGAAAAGCAGAGGACAGATTTATGGCGAAATACACGGTAGTCACAATGCCCGGAGACGGAATCGGTAATCTGGTTCTGCCGGAAGCCTTGCGGCTTCTGAAAGCAGTCGGCTTCGATGCCGAGTACATGCACGCCGACATCGGCTGGGAATGCTGGCGAAACCAAGGCAACGCGCTGCCCGAGCACACAGTTAACCTTCTGGCCCAGTACAAGCTAGGCCTGTTCGGTGCGATCACTTCCAAACCCAAAAAGGAAGCAGAAGCCGAGCTCTTACCCGAACTCAAGGGCAAGGGGTGCTCCTACTTCAGTCCGATCGTGACTATGCGGCAGCGCTTCCATCTCGACACCTGCATCCGGCCCTGCATTTCGTTTCCAGGCAATCCGCTGAATTTCATTCGTACGAAGGCCGGTGGAGGATTCGAGGAGCCGCTCGTGAACGTGGTTGTGTTCCGGCAAAATACAGAAGGCCTCTACGCAGGAGTTGAGTGGACCAATCCGCCTGAGCCCGTGCGCGCGGCGCTGGCCACGCACGTAAAGTTCAAACCGTTTGTCGGAACACCGGGGGCAGATCTGGCTATTTCGGTGCGCGTCATCACTCGCGCGGCAGCGCGCAAGATTTGCCAGGCTGCATTCCAGTGGGCCAACAAGTACGGCTACAAATCGGTGACCATCTGTGAGAAACCGAATGTGCTGCGCGAAACCTCCGGAATGATGGAAGAGGAAGCTAAGACGGTCGCGAAGGAGTATCCGGAAATTGCGCTGCGGTCAACCAACATCGATGCGCAAACCATGTGGCTGACAAAGAATCCGGAAGACTACGGCGTAGTCGTCGCCTCGAACTTGTTTGGCGATGTCATCTCCGACGCCTTCGCCGGGCTAATCGGAGGCCTGGGTTTTGCGGCGTCGGGCAACATCGGAGATGAAGTAGCAGTGTTCGAGCCCACCCACGGGTCGGCCCCGAAGTATGCGGAGCTGCATCCACCCATCGTCAATCCGATTGCCATGTTTTTGTCCGCCGTCATGCTGCTCGAGCACGTGGGCGAGACCAAGAGGGCTGGGCGCATTCGTGATGCGATCGCCGCCGTAGTCAGGGAAGGTAAAGTGCGTACGTACGATATGATGCGCATTCCGGGCGGCGCAAAGGCGATTGCTCAGGGAGCTGCCAGCACGACACAGATGACGGATGCGGTTCTGGCAGAGTTGCATCGAGAGGCGAGCGCACGGGAACCTGAGCTCGCGACGGCTGGCAACGGGAACAGAGTTCGCTGATTGAGGTGAAGCTCATGAGCGTGGGCATCGAAACCCAGACGAAGCACACAGGTGAGGCCGGACACTGGGGCCAGGACATTCGCTCCGATGTGCACGTGCGCATTGAGCCGCGGGAGCACGGCGGCATCGACATTGAACTCGAATCACGCGTCAAGCCTTACTACAGCGATTCCATCCGCCGGCAGACCGAAGAGGTGCTCGAAGCTTTGGACGTGCAGCACGCGCAGGTGATCATCCACGATGAAGGAGCTTTGCCGTTTGTCATTGCGGCGCGCATTGAAGCCGCGGCCCGGCGCGCAAGAATGGGCAAGAGCAAGAGCACGCGAGTGCTCCGGGACAGGGTTTCACTTCCTGAGCCTTCGAGCCGCGATCGTATGCGGCGCTCGCGGCTTTATGTCCCAGGCAGCGAGCCTAAGTATTTCATCAATGCCGCGCTGCACGGATCCGACGCCATCATTCTTGATCTGGAAGACTCCGTCCATCCCAGCGACAAGGATGCGGCGCGGTTGCTGGTGCGCAACGCACTGCGCGCCGTCGACTTTCTGCAATGCGAGCGTATGGTGCGTATCAACCAACTTCCCCTGGGATTGGAAGATTTGGAGGAGGTCGTTCCCGAATCTCCCGACCTGATTCTTATTCCCAAGGTCGAGACTGCGGGCCAGGTAATCGATGTCAGTCGGAAGATCGCGGAGGTCAAAGCGAACTACGGTATCACTCGTCCCATCTGGCTGATGCCGATCCTCGAGTCGGCATTGGGAATCGAGAAGGCATATGAGGTTGCGTCTGCGAGCGGAGAAATTGCGGCGCTGACGATTGGATTGGAAGACTACACGGCGGACCTTGGCGCCGTGAAAACAGCGACTGGTGCAGAGTCGCTCTTCGCGCGGCAATGTGTGGTGAACGCTGCCCACGCCGCCGGAGTGCAGGCCATTGATTCGGTCTTTGGCGACGTCGCTGACCTGGACAGTTTGCGGGCCTGGGCCTTGAATTCGCGCGCGATGGGCTTTGAGGGCATGGGATGTGTACATCCCGTGCAGATTGCCGTGATTCATCAGGCTTTCGCGCCTACGCCGGCGGAGATCGAGAAGGCGCAGAAAATCGTAGCCGCGTATCACGAGGCCGAGGAGAAAGGTCTGGGCGTGGTAAGCCTAGGGTCGAAGATGATCGACCCGCCAGTGGTGCAGCGAGCCTTGAAGCTGGTAGCGCGGGCTCAAGCGATGGGACTGGTGGCGCTGAGTAGTTGCTAGGTGATGGCTCTTATGGCAGTTCTCGAAAAAGCCGGACTGGTCCTCAACGCCGCCGGGCGAATGGTGCCGGGGTTCGCGAATGGTCGTCCGCAGGTTCCGTACTTGGGCATCGATAAGTACCAACCTCATGGACGTAAAGCTGCACCACCCATCCGGACCGCCGCCGATTATCCCAAGAATGGCGATAAGCGCCTGCCAGACCTCGAGACTGCGCTCCGCAGATGTGGCCTGCGCGACGGCATGGTTATCTCCTCTCATCACCACCTCCGTGATGGAGACCGCGTCGCGCTTATGGCGCTGGAAGCGGCGGCAAAAATTGGCATCAAGGATCTCATGTGGTTTCCTAGCGCATCGTTCCCCTCGCAGCAGGGAGCCATCGAACTGATGGCCTCGGGCGTGATCGACCATATTGAAGGCAGCATGAATGGACCGCTGGGTGACTACTGCACCCAAGGCAAAATGCATGGCCTGGGGGTTCTGCGCTCGCACGGCGGACGCTGGCAGGCGATTCAGGATGGTGAAGTACACATTGATATTGCCGTGATTGCCGCACCCACCGCGGATCCTTTCGGCAACTGCGACGGCTCACATGGCAAGTCCGCCTGTGGCTCTCTCGGTTTTGCCTTGGCGGATTCCATCTACGCCGACCACGTCATTGCCGTTACTGACAACCTGACGCCGTTCCCCTGCATTCCCTGGCAGATTCAAGGCAACAACGTTGATTACGTCGTCGAGGTCGACTCCGTTGGTGATCCCGCTAAGATTGTTTCTGGCACAACGCAAATCACGCGCTCACCCGACCGCCTGCGCATCGCCGAGTTCGTGGCGTGCTTCCTGCGTGATGCCGGCATCATGCGGAATGGCTTCTCCTTCCAGGCCGGCGCGGGCGGGATTGCACTGGCCTTCGTCAGCTACCTCAAGCAGATGATGAAGGAGTCGGGCGTAAAGGCACGATTCGTGCGCGGGGGCTCGACCAAGTATCTGGTCGAACTGCTGGAAGACGGCCTCACCGACTACATTCTCGACGGGCAGACGTTCGATCTCAGTGGCGTCCAATCAATCGCCAGCAACCCACAGCACATTGCGACTTCTCCATTCACCTCGTACAACTATCACGGAAAAGGGAACTTCGCATCAATGGTGGACGCCGTTGTGCTCGGCGCGACCGAAGTCGATGCGAACTTCAATGCCAACGTGGTCACTCACTCCGACGGACGCCTCCTGCACGGCATTGGCGGCTGGCAGAACTGCCTGGCCGCAAGATGCACGATCCTGGCCGTGCCCTCCTTCCGCGACCGTATTCCCGTCGTCGTCGATCAGGTAACCACGTTGTGCGGGCCTGGCGAATTGATTGATGTAGTCGTGACCGAGCGCGGCATCGCCATCAACCCGTGCCGCCAGGACTTGATGGCCGCGGTCAAGGGCTCCAAGCTCCCCATCCGGTCGCTGCCAGAGATCAAGGCCGAAGTGGAGCGCATCTGTGGCGGCAGGCCCCAGCGGCCTGAGCGCGGTGACCGCCCGGTCGCTATCGTCAAGTGGGTAGACGGTACCGTGCTCGACAGCGTATGGCAGGTCATTTGAAGCGCGAGGTACGGAATATGGACGGAAGGCGCTGTCGCAACCGGAAGCTCTGAACGGCGGAACCAGCCGTCTGCGATAAGCCGACAACGGATTACGGTGATGTTTGAACAGACGGGCCACCGGGCAGGGAAAGTGAGGCTTTTCCGCAGCGCTTAGAACAAAGGGTTACCAGCAATCTAAGATCGGAGACCGTGATGGAGCCGTTCCGTTTTCATCTCTTCATCTGCTCGCAGCAAAAACCAGAAGGTGTGCCTTCCTGTCCGAGCAACGGGTCGTTCGTTGTGCTGGACGCGCTGGATCACGAACTACAGGCGCGCGGCCTCAAGAGCGCTGTGCAACTCACTACCTGTGGCTGCATGGGACTGTGCGATGAAGGTCCGGTGATGGTCGTCTATCCGGCCGGAGTGTGGTACCGACGTGTCCGAGCGAGTGATGTATCCGAAATCGTCAGAACCCATCTGCGTGACGGAAAGCCTCTCGATCGCCTCGTATGGAACGATCCCCCTGCCATGAAGGCCATGGCCGTCGAACACGAAGAAAAATTCCGTGCCGCGATGGCCGCCCGGGATAAAGCAGGGATGCTGCCCGATCGCATTGAGCAGATGATCCGCGGTTACATGCCGAGTCGGTGCATTCTCACGGCGCTTGAACTCGACATTTTTACTGCCGTCGGAGAGGGAGCCAATGCGGAACAGATCGGGATGAGAATCCACGCGAATGCCCGCGCCGTAGGCATGCTGCTCAACGCGCTGGTCGCGCTCGGATTGCTCTCCAAGAGCGGGGATGATTACGCGAACACGCCCGAGTCGGCACGCTTCTTTGTCCAAGGCTCCAAAGACAACCATCGTCTTGGTCTGCTGCACACAGCCAACATCTGGCATCGCTGGAGCAGACTGACCGATGCCGTGCGCAGTGGTACCCGCGTCCCCATCGATCTTCGCAATGATGCCGGCGACAATACTCCCGAATGGACACGCAACTTCATCACCGGCATGCAGCGCAACGCCAAAGAGCGTGCCCCCCTTGTGGTGAAGGCCCTGGGCACATCCGGGGTTCGTCGCATCCTCGATCTCGGTGGCGGCTCCGGGGCGTACTCCATCGGGTTCGCAAAAGCTTGCCCCGATGTGCATTGCAATATCCTTGACCTCCCGGAGGTCGTACCCCTGACCGCTGAGTATGTCAGCCAGGCTGGCGTCTCAGAGCAAGTCGGCCTTCACGCGGGAAACATGCTCCAAGACGATTTTGGCTGCGGCTATGACCTCATTATGTTGAACGCGATCTGCCACATGTTTTCCGAGGAGCAGAACCGCGAGATCTTCCGTCGTGCACACCACGCACTTGCCGCAAACGGCCGCCTCGTCGTGCAAGACTTCATCCTCAATCCCGACAAAACCGGGCCGCAACACGCGGCGCTATTCTCATTGAACATGCTCGTCGCCACTGATTCCGGCGCCAGTTACAGCGAGTTAGAGTACACCGACTGGATGAAGACCGCGGGTTTTGCCGAGGTATGCCGGATCAACCTACCGGGGCCGAGCGGCCTGATTGTGGGACGAGTGAAATAGGCTGCGTATACTTCTGGATATCTGTGGAAACGGCCTCGCCAGGCATTTGGACTCGGGCCGCGGGAATATCCTCGGACGGTCGGCAAACCGGAAGTAATGCAGGTGGTCACTAGCGGATTCAGCAACGATAGTCGGCCAGCGGATACCAATTTCTACGCCTGCTCCTTACGAATCGTCATGTAACATCCGCCCCACCGCCTCGTACAGGTCTTCCACTGTCTTGATGAAATGCGATTGACCCACAATGACGTTGGCGCTGGCGGGTTCCATGCGAACCGCCCTAGTCTCGAGCAGGGGTAGTCTCCTCTGGTTTCCGCAGGATGATTCTTATGCGCTTCGTCTGCGATCTGGGTGCGCTCGTTCGACGTAGCGACCTGTCTTTACCTCGACGCGCACCACTTCGCCCGGCGCAATGAATAGAGGAACCTGTATCGAGAGACCGTTCTCCAGTGTGGCCTCCTTCCAAGCACTTTCCTGTTGCGAGTGCGACGGCGACGCCGTCCGTTTCACGCGGGTTTCGGCAACAGCAGGGAAGACGACGCTGATCGGCTCTTCTGCAAAAAACTCCACTGGCAGCTCCATGCCGGGTTGCAGAAACTGTGCCGCCGGCCCAAGGATGGCTCTGGGAATCGCAATTTGCTCATAGGTATCCGGCCTCATAAAGGTGCAGTTATCCTCGTCTCTGAACAGGAACTCCATTATGCGCCGGTCAAGTTTCAGATCCTCCAGCCGTTCTTGCGGACGGAAGTGCGGCTCCCACATTCGGCCACTCCTGACATCGCTGAGCTTGGTCTTGACCACGCCGCCTAATTTAGCGGCTCCCGCTTTCGATTCCACTTCAAGGACTCTGTAAATGTGTTGGTCGATGCGGATCGCTGCCCCTTCCTTCAACTCGGATGCAATGACCATAAACACTCCTTGCAGGCAGACTTCTGCTTTTTTATTTCCGATCTCTTATTCTCCGCTCGCAACTGATTATCTTCAGTGATCACAGTCACTAATGCGTGCATCACCTACTTCTCTGTTGCGCATAATTTGGTACGGATCCTCGCTCCTGAAAAACGCAATCACGCAAGCCAGTTCGAATTGTCACTGACAACCTAGAAAAGTGTGAGGCCGGTGACGGCACCACTTGCGACAAGGAGCGAAAATACAAGAGTCGTCTTGATCTGCTGTGCTTGGGCGCGATCACAGCAGTCTGCAATCTCCATGAGGAGTGCCGTGATCTACATCACAGTCAGGTTCAGGCAATAGGGTGTAAAGAAGGATTAGACCGGGTCGTCTTCCGAAAGTCAGCGCTCCACCTCTGCAATCCAAGCAAGCGCCAGCGCGGGGACGCCCAGTTTAAATTAATTGAGGATTGTCGACTGATAAGGGTTAGTAGAAGGGCCCGGCCGTTCGCCGTCGAGCGACGGCTGAGCGAGTGTCCTCAGTCTTGACATGGCCGGGCCCGTTTTGCGGTATTCAGTTTTTGATTCCTCCTGCGCCATTACTAAACCCTTTTGACCGTGTTTGTCGGTGAGCTTTATCACGAATGAGCGTTCAA
This sequence comes from Terriglobales bacterium, assembly GCA_035604895.1. Lineage (GTDB taxonomy): Bacteria > Acidobacteriota > Terriglobia > Terriglobales > Acidobacteriaceae > JABDBE01. The sequence goes on from DATNHO010000107.1 coordinate 24,325, forward strand.
CTTACAGTTGACTCTCAACTCTTTCCACGAGCGTGATGACGGAATCACGAACGACCTCGCACACGATTTACTCGACCCGACCTTTATTGAGATTGCGAGTTCCCGCAGGTTTGGCGTACATCATTTGATCGGAGCGGGATGGAATCCGCACGCTCCTTGCATTTTTTTCACGCTGACCGCAGTATCGCTTCCCCTTGCGCCATTTCCAGCTTGCAGATCACCGCATCAAGAAGCTTTTCTTTGTTCTTCAAAACAGACTTGAACTCACGATGGTCCGTTCGACAAATCTCCTTAAACAACTCGCGATGGTGTTGGTTGAGGATTTCCAGCAACACTTCCCGTTCTGCAGAAGTTAGTGTGACTTCCATACGACTCCTCCCGCGCGGCCCGTTTCAAACTTGGCCACAAAATCGTGGGCCAAGTTTCTTCAGGCTGCTTCGGCTGCCTGTTTTGTGGTCGCCAGCTTTATCACTTTGGGTTCAACTAGCCTTTCAAAATCCTCCCATGCCAATCGCAGCAGTTCGCGATGGGAACCTGCATTGAAAGCGATCTCCTTGTCCCGCGACAAGGCCTCGTCCGCGAACACTCTCATTCCGTAGAGATTGCCGAAGGGGGGCATGGCACCGGTTTCGCAATCCGGGAACCTACCTTTGAATTCATGCTCTGCCGCCAACTGCACCACCTTGGCTTTGGTGGCCGCTTTCAAAAGCTCCAGATCCACGTGCTGGGAGGCACACACCACGGCCATCACCAAGGTATCGTCGACCTTGACAACGACAGTTTTGGCGAGCTCCCTTCCGGGGATATGTGTGAGTGCGGCGATCGTCCCCGCGGTGTACGCCACGGAGTGAGAAATAACTACGTACCTGGTATTGTAGCTGTCAAGAAACTGCCTGAGCCTGAGAAGTGACATACAAATCTCCTTGTCTTGACACCATTCCCGGTCTTCCCCAACACCGCTGAGCGGCTGCCGAGACCGGTCTAGGCGGATTCCACCACGGCCTATTGAGCCGTGCGTACTCCGCTACCGTGATTTTGAGCCACAATACCGCTGTGGCACGCTTCGCACATCGTCTGACCCTCGAGTTGGTTCAGCCGGTGTTCTACCGCAATCGCAGTCGGCCCCTTCCCCTTGTTCGATTGCTGCTGTTCGGCAAACGTCAGTAGTTGCCTCATCAGTTGAACCTGCGAGGAGAGTTGTTCACGAACGTTGGGTTCAACCAGCCAAAAGCTGGCGCTCTCTTGCTCCGCCTGGGTCACGCGGTTGCGCAGCGACTCAAGTGCAGCACGGTTGCGTTCCGCCTGTTCCAGCGGTATGACATTAATTTCCGCACGGCGCCACATGCGAGAGGTATCGTCGTTCAACTGAACGGCCGTGACATTTTGATGAAACGCGACATTCGCCGATGGAGTGTTCGTGGGCAGTCGGGAGGAGACCGCGGCGCCAAACGCGACCATCGCGGCGAGAGATAGTGCAAGCAGAAAAGCTGGGAGACGCATACGAAGACCCCCTTCTGTTCCTTGAATACAGCTCCTCACTATTGCTTTATCACTTCGGAGCTGCACGCGATAGGACCCGGCGCACAGTGGTTTGTGATGCCCTGGCGGGCAGGTGTCCCCGACTCTTCAAGCCGATCCGTGCTGCGCGAGGACCCTCACGAGTTATGTCTGCACGCAGCTTTATCGTGCCGTGGGCACGAACAACAGTACAAACAGTAGCGCCAAGACAAAACTTGCGATCAGCGCGAATGCCGGGTGAAATGGATGACTATGGAAGAGACCACCTTCGTGGGTGCGGAAATGCATCAGTGTTTTCATGACTTCCCTCCGCAGAGGAGCCGGTGCGAAACGGCCGTCTCGATTTTATTTAACACCGTTTCTACCAGGTTGTCAGTGACAACCAACCATGCCGCGTATGCGATAAGGTGAACCGGATAACGTTTCGGCGCATCACTCCCGGGTTCCCGATTTCCCGGCGGTAACCTAACGCCTGGAAGTTTCCGGGACGCTGACTTGAAAGACTTGCACCCGCGCGTTCTCGGTATCAGAAACGTAAATGCGGTTGCTGCCATCGACCCACAAACCTCGAGGAGCGCGAAACTCCCCGACCCTGTTACCGGGTTGTCCAAACGTACCCAGTGGCATCCCATCCGGTTGGTACATGCCGATAATGGAGTCGGCAACATAACTGATGTAGATGTTTCCATCGTTATCTACTGCCAGCCCGCCGTCTCCGTCGTTGGAGGCAACCACGCGAAAAAGACCCGAGCGTTTGCCATCAGAATCCAGGACTTGAATGCGTGACCGCGCCGCATCCAGAACGACAACTTCGTGATCGCTCACAGCAATCTCGCTTGGAGACACGAATTCTCCCGTGCCATTGCCGTTTCTGTCCTTGCCCACACGCTCCAGAATGTTACCTTGCAGATCGAGGACAAACACGAGATTGCGTGCGGTATCGGCGAGATATAAACGGCCTGCCTTCCGGTCGATTGCAATTCCGGTTGGACGTTCATACATGGCCTCGCCATGGAACATCCCGATATAGCGTACGAATTGCCCATGCTGGTTATAGACCAACACGATTCCCCGCTCGGAATCAGCGATGTAAATGTTGTCTTCGGCATCCACAGCGACGCCAGCAGGCTGCCGCAGTCGGTGATGTTGGCCGCCCAGAATGCTGAACGAACGTTTACCCTTCGGATCAAAAACGTGTACCGCCAGCAAGTCAGGATCACTGATGATGACGCGCAGCATGGAATCCGTGGTCACTTGATGCGGCGCAGCCATCACCCTGGCTGGCCCATAGGCGAAGGTCACCACTCTATCGCGAATACTTGTCAGGTTGGAGGTTAGTTCTGCGATTCTAGTGGCATAGGCCGGGGCTTCGAAGTCTTCTACTACCCTGCGGGAGGGAACAAGCATCCACCCGGGAGCCACGCTTTGTACCGCCACGTCGCCGCCCAGAACGGAAGTGAACTGCGAGGTCGAAGTCAGCGATTCAAGAGTGCGACTGAACTTCGACGACTTCTTGTATTTTGCATTAGCGCAAAAAGTACCAAGATATTGCAGTTCCCGACCACCCCCCAGGCTGACTCGCGGAAAGGCGCGAACATTCTGCGCGGGCGGTTCAAGGCGGAACGACGGAGACAGGCCAATGGCAGACGGTACGGTGCTCTCGTGTGCTTGACTCGATGCCGATTGGGTCACGAGGATCAACAGAGCTATTCCAACAACAGTCCGCAGTTCGAGCTTTGTCGTGGGTGCGTCCGTTCGGTAAAGGAACCTGCAAAATCGATGCTTGCCGGGCATGGGGCACGTCTCCTCCCATGCGGTCTGGAGTGAAAATGATCAAGAGGATGGGGAGTCCTCTCCGAGGTACTAAAAACATCCTCCCTCTTTCACCTGGTGCTTGTCAGTGACGCATGCCTCACAGGAACGTGATAAGCGAAATACCGAACGCGGCGAAATCGTTTTCGGGGCGGCGAGCACAGCCACGGCTAATCCCGCACGGAAGCGGGAAGAAAAGGAAAAAGGGCTGCGGCCTTGGTTACGCTCTGGCTACTAACTCTTGCAAGGGAGTCAGCAGCGTGGATGTGTGCACCGTCGCAGCCCTGATGCGATCACCGCTTTTGCGGTTTCCAAACCCCAGCTGCTCCTCGCAGGGCATTTGGTTTTTCGGGTTTGGTGGCTTAACGAGTTGCCTCATCGAGCGAATCACCAGCCTACTTTGGACCGGTCAATATTACTTGGCCAACCCTTTCAGCCGTCGACTGACCGTTGGGGTACGCGACAGTTCGGCGAATCAGGGCGCCTGTGGAACTGATCAAAGAATTCGAAGTCAGCGCTGAACATATTGCCCACCTGTCCGACCGACGGAACCGCTGGCCGAGGCGCTCAAATAGCGCACTTTCCAGTAGCGTTAGGCGACTTAGATCTGCAACTTTGCCGCCGCGATCAAGGCCTGTCCCAGACTAAGTCCTCCATCTCCCGCGGGGACTTCACGGTGGGTGAACACTTCGAATCCCGACGCTAACAATTGTTCTTCGAAATGCTTGGACAGATATAGGTTGTGAAAGGTTCCGCCGCTCAAGCAGACGCGCTTCAAACCAGTCTTCTCGCGCATTATCTTGGCAATTCGCGTGAAGCCTTCGACGAGCCCCTGATGAAAGCGGCGGCTGATTACACCCACGGCAACATTTTCCTGCAGATCGTTCACAACGGCCTCGAACAAGCGCTGGCTGCTAAGAATCCAGTGCTCACCATCGCGCACGAGTTCCAAGGGATATCCAGACTTCTCTTCCGCCGAACTGATCGCCATCTCCAATTCAATCGCCGCTTGTGCTTCGTAATTTACTTGCTGGCGAATTCCGATCAGCGCCGCGATCGCATCGAAAAGGCGGCCACAACTGGAGGTCAAAGGTGAGTTCAACTGGTGGTCGATAATCTGCAGCAACAGCTCAGTTTTGCGGGGATCGAGTGTCCGTACAAAAGGAATCGGAATGCTCAAGAAATCGCGTCCAAAATAGTGCGCCAGATAGCTGACGGCCATCCGCCACGGTTCATGGATCGCGGCCGATCCGCCAGGCAAAGGAACATATTCAAAATGAGCGGCGCGCTCAAAGCCGCAATAATCAGCAATCAGAACTTCGCCGCCCCAAACGCAGCCGTCGGTTCCGTACCCAGTTCCATCAAGAGCAAACCCAATTACTTTGCCTTCGAGGTGGTTCTCTGCCATACAGCTGGCAATGTGCGCGTGATGGTGTTGCACTCCAATCAAGCGGGCGCCGCGCTGTTGCAGAGCCCACTTCGTCGAGAAGTAATCAGGGTGGAGATCGTAAGCGATAATGTCGGGGCGTATTTCTAGAATTTGCTCAAGGTGATCGACGGCTTCGTGAAAGAACTTGAAGCTCTCAACATTCTCCAAATCCCCGATGTGCTGGCTCAGAAAGGCGTGCTTCCCTTTGGTTAAGCAAATCGTGTTCTTTAGTTCTCCCCCAACCGCCAGCACGGAAGGCTGTTCATTCTTCAAGAAAACCGGCACGGGAACGAATCCGCGCGAACGACGCAACTGGCGCGCGCTTCCGCCGCTGACTCGCACAACTGAATCGTCGCAGCGTAATAAGATATCCCGGTTGTGCACCAGAAAGTAATCGGCAAGACTACCCAAGCGCGCAACTGCTTCGTGATTATCAATCGCGATCGGCTCCTCGCTGAGGTTGCCGCTGGTCATCACCAGAGCCTTGAAATTGCCTGCCCGCAACAACAAATAGTGAAGCGGAGTGTACGGAAGAAAAATCCCGAGATAACGATTGAAGGGCGCAACTTCTTCCGCGATCGGCGTGCTTTGTTTCTTCGCAAGAAGAACAATGGGCCGTTGTGCGGACTCCAAAACAGCTTGCGCAGGCAGATCCAACTCACACAATTCCCGCGCGGCTTCGAGATCAGGGACCATCACCGCGAATGGTTTTTCGACGCGTCGCTTGCGCTCACGCAAAAGCGTCACGGCTGCGGCGTCGGTTGCATCCGCTGCCAGGTGAAATCCCCCCAGGCCCTTCACCGCGACAATCAGGCCGGATCGGAGCGCACGGGCAGCCTCTGCAATCGGATCTCGACTTTCGATTGGCCGACCGCGCTTATCCCAGAGCTCCACCTGAGGTCCGCACTGCCAACAAGCATTGGGCTGGGCATGAAATCGCCGGTCGTAGGGATTCTCATATTCCCTCAGGCAAGCCGGACACATGGGAAATGCGGCCATCGAAGTGCGAGGCCGGTCGTAAGGGATATCGCGCACGATAGTAAAGCGTGGGCCACAGTTTGTGCAATTGATAAACGGGTAGCGATAACGTCGGTCATTCGGGTCGAAGAGCTCCCGCAGGCAATCAGGGCAAATCGCGACGTCCGGCGAGATCAGCGTGCGGACTTCCGTGCCGTCCTGACTGTGGACGATGCGGAAATCCTGATCGCCATTGCAGGGTAGTTCGCGTATGGCAAAACTGGTGATACGGGCCAACGGCGGCGCATCTGCGGGCAAGTGTTCTACAAAGTCCTGAACCGTTTCAGCGGGACCTTGGATCTCGATCGTAACTCCGGCAGAGGTATTGCAAATGATTCCGTTCAGTCGTCTGCTGGACGCCAGGCGAAATACATACGGTCGAAAACCAACTCCTTGAACAATTCCTGAGACCTCGATTTGCCGGCGAACTTCCATATCTTCTAGCCCACGGGCGAAAGTGATCGTACCGTTCTGCGCCGTTGCGTCAACCACGTCAGCCATTCGTCCAAGCCGCTACCAGTGAGGCTGGATAGTTTCACGACCTCCATTCCTGGGTGTACGCGGCGCGCATTTTCCGCGGCAGCTTCGATGTCAAAAGGCACGTAGGGAAGCAGATCAGTCTTCGTCACGATGAGCAGGTCGGACTTGAAGAAAATGGAAGGATATTTAAGTGGCTTGTCTTCGCCCTCGGTAACGCTCAGCAACACGATTTTGGCAGCTTCACCGAGATCGTAGCTCGATGGACACACGAGGTTGCCGACGTTCTCAATCAACAACAGATCTAAATCTTCAATCCGCCAATCTGACAAGTGACGTTCAATCATGCGTGCGTCGAGGTGGCAGGTGCCGCCAGTTGTGATCTGCTTCACCGGGAAATGAAATCGACGGAGACGAGCCGCGTCGTTATCGGTTTGAATGTCTCCCGTAAGCACAGCAACTCGCTCGTTGCGCGGCAGGCGTTCCAACGTGCGCTCGAGCAAGCTAGTCTTACCGGATCCGGGCGAGCTGATGATGTTGAGGCACAGTACGCCATGTTCCTGAAAACGGTTGCGCAGTTCAGCCGCGATGTGGTCATTTTCACTGAGTACTTTTCGTTCCAGCAGGACTCGCTCCATATTCCTCCACCTCCAGATAGGCCAGCTCTAGCTCGTCGCCACTGATGCACGCTGTGTCCAAGCTCGCACACTGCGGACAGCGAACCTCGTAGTCGCGTACCACGAACTCCTGCGCACAGAGGGTGCAACGATGCCGGCGCGGGCAGAATTCGATTTCCAATTCGAGCGACTCCAGATCGGTGTCGCGAGTCATCGCTTCAAAGCAGAATCGAAACGCGTCCTGATCGACGGCCGCGACCTCGCCGATTCGCACGCAGACTTTTGCCGCATACGTACCGGGATAGCGCGCGACCTCGGTTCTAACCGCATCCAGCACCGAATTGGCGATCCCCATTTCGTGCATAACGTTCAGCAGATCCGAGGCAATTGATCTCCGGCGAGCATGTCGACGATTCGCGTTGTGCCAAACGGGGTTCGCATGGTTACCCACCCTGGGTCTTTGTTGTTCACCGCACCGATGATTCGTGCTTCGGCTCCGAGGGGATGCTGTCGCATGGCTTGCACCAGACTCTCCGCGGCTTCGGCGGCCACGATTGCGATCAGCTTGCCTTCATTTGCGACGTACAAAGGGTCAAGCCCCAACAACTCACAAGCTCCACGTACTTCGTCGCGCACGAGGATGGAGCTTTCCTCCAACTCGATTCCGACTTTCGACTGTTGGGCAATTTCATTGAGCGAGCTGGAGAGACCTCCGCGAGTCGGATCGCGCATGCAGCGAATCTTGCGGCTGGCCCCAAGCATGTCGGCGACGAGGGTATGAAGCGCAGCACTATCGCTCTCAATCGTTGTCTCGAACTCCAAACCTTCACGCTGCGCCAGAATTGCGATGCCGTGGTCTCCGATGGAGCCGCTCAACAAAACTTTGTCGCCAGGACGCGCGCGGTCAGCCGAGAGATCGACACCTTCGGGCACGGAACCGATTCCGGTGGTAGTGATAAACAATCCATCGCCTTTGTCTTTTTCAACCACCTTGGTGTCGCCCGTGACTATTTCCACGCCTGCTGCTGATGCGGCCCGGTGCATCGAATCTACGACACGACGGAGTTGCTGGATGGAGAAGCCCTCTTCAATAATGAATGCCGCGCTCAAGAAGAGCGGTGTCGCGCCCCCCATCGCCAGATCGTTGATTGTGCCGTGTACCGCGAGCGAACCGATGTCGCCGCCGGGAAAGAACAGGGGCTTGACTACGAAGGAATCAGTTGTGAACGCCAGCCGTTGGCCATTAATGATCACGATTGCTTGATCGTCGAGCCGCGCCAGAGCCGGATTTTGCAAGCGGGGAAGAAAAATGTCACGGATGAGTTCAGCGCTCAGCTTGCCGCCACTGCCGTGACCCAAAAGGATGGTATCTTTGGCAGGCAATGGAGCCGGGCAGGTAAACTCGGCGATCGTAGTCTTCGACACGCATTCCTCCTAACGGGCAACGGCGTGGCGTCGATAGTGATAGTAGGCAGCGCACGCCCCTTCGGTGGAAACCATCGGCGCACCCAGCGGATTGTCCGGAGTGCACTTCACGCCAAATGCAAGGCAGTCCGTCGGCTTTCTTAAACCCTGCAATACTTGCGCGCTGATGCATTCCGACGGCTCGTCGGTCGTGATTTCGGCCAGATCAAAAATCCGGTTCGCATCATAGGGAGCGTATTCCTCGCGCAGCTGCAGCCCGCTTTGCGGAATGGCGCCAATTCCGCGCCACTTTTGGTCTGCGATTTCAAATACCTCGGCCATGATCTGCTGGGCGGGTAAGTTTCCCTGGTAGCTGACTGATCGAACATACTGGTTTTCTAACTTTGCTTCCCCCGCCTCCAGTTGCTTCACCAACATAAGAATTGCTTCCAGAATATCGACGGGCTCGAACCCTCCCACAACGATGGGAATACGAAAATCATGTACGAGCGCCTCGTAGTCGGTGCAACCCACTACCGTACAGACATGTCCGGGCGCGATGAAACCCTGCACGCGGTTATTGTCGGCGGCCATCAACGTCCGAATGGCGGGTGGGACCAGAACATGCGAAATCAGCATCGAAAAGTTGATCAGACCCTCGCGCTTCGCCTGCCTCGCAGCCATCGCGTTCGCAGGGGCGGTGGTCTCGAAACCAATTGCGAGAAACACCACGTTGTGGCTCGGGTTCGAGCGGGCAACCTTCACCGCTTCCATGGGAGAGTACGCAATCCGCACATCCGCCCCTTGCGCCTTAGCACGCAATAGATCCGAATGCGATCCGGGCACACGCAACATGTCTCCGTACGAGACCAGAATCACGTCTGGGCGGGACGCCAACGCAATCGCCTTATCGATGGTTTCCAATGGCGTGACGCACACGGGGCATCCCGGGCCATGCACAAGTTCCACTTCACGAGGCAGCAGCTCATCAATCCCATAGCGCATGATCGTATGGGTCTGTCCTCCACAAATCTCCATCAGTACCCAGCACTGAGTTGTGCGCTGGACGATCTCAGCGGCCAGCGCCCGGGCAATTCGTGCGTCGCGATATTCGTCGAGGTACTTCATAATGCGGCGCCACCAACTTGACGTAAAGGTGAACCCACCTGAAAGAACTCTAACGACTGGGTGAGCCAGTATCGATGATTTCCGTCACAGGAGGTTGTGAGCAGAAGCGGTGAAAGCTCAGAAAGAGGCCGGATTCAATGAATAGATTTACACAGAGTGGGACAGGCTTAGGTTTACGTGGAGTCTGGACTTGTTGGAGCAAACTCCTCCTCCAGCATTCCCATCTCTTGCAGAAGTTTGTAAGTGCGATCAGCTTCGACGGGATCGACACGGCTGATCGCGAAGCCGACGTGAACCATCACATAATCGCCGACTGCCGCCTCGGGTACAAAGGAGAGAGAAACCTGGCGAACAATACCGCCGAACTGTACCCGGGCGGCACGCATTTGTTGCTGCTCCTGGTTCTCAACAATCTGGATCTCAAGAATCTTTCCTGGAATAGCAAGGCACACGCTGGCTTCTCCTCGAGAGCGATTACAACACTTCCCGCTGCCACAATTTGTGACGTACGGCATACATCTTTGTGACATAGCAATAAGTTGTGATCATGCGACCGAGGCAAGCGCATAATAAACTGTTGCGTGAGCGCGCTTGCTTGAGATTTGAAAGGCGGGCGAGGATATCGTGACGCAGATTGTATTGCGGCCGTCGCAGTTGAATACGCTAATCCGATTATTGGCGGATAAGCGTTACGAGGTCATTGCCCCGACATTGCGTGACGGCGCCATTGTCTATGATCGCATCGAATCGGCTGACGATTTGCCCGTAGGGTGGACCGACGAGCAAGAGCCGGGGCGTTATCGGCTGAAACGACGAGAAGATCAAGCACGGTTTGGTTACGCCGTAGGCCCGCAAAGCTGGAAAAAGTATTTGCACCCGGCCGAGGTGCGGTTGTGGTCGGCCGAGCGTCAGAACAATACCTTTCGGATCTTAAATAACGAAACGCAACCTGCACGCCCCCTTGCTTTTCTCGGGATTCGAGCCTGTGAGTTAGCAGCGATCGCGGTGCAAGACCGCGTGCTGTTGGAAGATAAGTATCACGACCCAATCTATGACCGGAACCGCCGAGGCGCTTTCATAATTGCAGTGCAATGCACTCATGCTGCTGCGACATGTTTCTGTGCGTCGATGGGCAGCGGGCCGAAGGCGCGAGGCAGTTTTGACCTGGCTTTAACGGAGTTGGATGCGGATGGAAATCACAGGTTTGTGGCGGAGGCTGGAAGCGATCGGGGAACGGAAGTCCTGGCGGGACTTGAAGCGACTCCCGCGAGCGTTGACGATCTGCAACAAGCAGAAGCTACCGTGGAGGCAGCAGGACGCCGCCAGATGCGCAGCATTGACAACACGGGAATCAAAGAGCTGCTGTACGAGAACTTCAACCATGCGAGATGGGACGATGTTGCCAAACGCTGTCTCACTTGCGCTAATTGCACGATGGTTTGCCCGACCTGTTTCTGCACGAGCGTGGAGGATGTAAGTGACATCACTGGAGACCACGCCGAGCGTTGGCGCCGTTGGGATTCATGTTTCACTTTGAATTTTTCTTACATCCACGGAGGCAACGTGCGGGCCTCGGCCAAAGCACGCTACCGGCAATGGATGACGCACAAGTTGGCCTCCTGGATCGACCAGTTCGGCAGTTCTGGATGCGTCGGCTGCGGCCGCTGCATAACCTGGTGCCCGGTCGGGATTGACATTACCGAGGAGGTTCGCGCCATCCGGGAATCACCTGCCTCTTCTTTGCCGCTCTCCTTAAAGGACATTAACCATGGAAACGCTTGAGCGAATCATCGCGGAACATCCCTTCTTCGCCGGTTTCGAGTCGCATTTTCCTAACCTGCTGACAGGGTGCGCCTCGAACGCGCGGTTTGACGAAGACACTTACATTTTCAAGGAGGGCGAGGAAGCTAACGACTTCTACCTGATCCGCGCGGGCAGGGTGGCAGTGGAGATCTTTGCGCCCCAACGCAAGCCGATCATGGTGGCAACCCTGGGCGAGGGAGAGATTCTGGGTTGGTCATGGTTGCTACCTCCGTACCACCGGAAGTTTCACGCACGCGCCATTGAGCCCGTGCGTGCGATTGCGCTCGACGGCAAGTGTTTGCGCACCAAGTGCGAACAGAACCACGATCTCGGTTATGAGATGTTGAAACGCTTTGCCTTGATTCTGGAGCAGCGGTTAGAGGCAACGCGTTTCCAATTGCTCGACGTTTACGCGGTTCGGTGACGACGATGGCCGCAGCACCCAAGATCGATCCAATGCTCCCGCAGCAGTATTCCGTGCGGGAAGTGGTTAAGGAGACCGCGGATACTTTCACGCTCACGTTGGAGTCGTCGAATGGAACGGCAGCCGACCGGTTCCACCCAGGGCAGTTCAGCATGTTGTGGGTGTTCGGCGTGGGCGAGTTGCCGATTTCTATCAGCGGGGACCCTGCCCAACACCACCGATTGGTTTACACGGTGCGCTCCGTGGGTCAGGCAACCTACGCCCTGGTGAGTTGCGAAGTCGGCGATGGCATCGGAGTCCGGGGTCCATTCGGGACTGGATGGCCGGTGGAGCAAGCGCATGGCCGAGATGTTCTGGTCGTCGCTGGTGGAATCGGTTTGGCCCCGCTTCGTCCAGTGATCTATGAGGTTCTGCACAACCGCGAAAAGTATGGACGTCTTGTCATTCTCTATGGGGCGCGCAGTCCTCGTGACCTGCTTTATCGTAAGGAACTAACCGCCTGGGCGCGGCAACCCGACACGCAAGTATTGGTGTCAGTGGACTATGGCGGACTGAGTTGGCGCGGTCACGTGGGCGTGGTCACGACCCTGCTCAAATTTGCGCGACTGCAGCCCCCCCGCTCAGTGGCGATGGTCTGCGGGCCCGAAATCATGATGCGATTTGTCGCCCGCGATCTAGAAACTCACGGACTCGCCCGGGAGAATATTTACCTTTCTATGGAACGAAACATGAAGTGCGCGGTTGGTTTCTGCGGACACTGTCAGTATGGCCCGCACTTCATTTGCAAAGACGGCCCCATCTTTTCCTATGATCGGCTGCGCCCCCTACTGGAGGAATATGAGCTCTAAAATCAGACGCAAGCCGCGAATCGGAGTCTTTAAGTTTGCTTCCTGCGATGGTTGTCAGTTAAGTTTGCTCGACGCAGAAGACGAACTGCTGGGCGTCGCAGGAGCTCTCGACATCGCGTATTTTCCCGAGGCCTCTAGTGCAATGGTCAAGGGGCCCTATGACATCGGATTAGTGGAAGGGTCGATTACCACGCACCATGATGCGCAACGCATCCAGGAAGTTCGGCGGCAGTGCAAGGCTTTGATCACCATTGGGGCGTGCGCCACGGCCGGTGGAATTCAGGCTTTGCGAAACTGGAAAGATGTAGATGAGTTTATTCGGATCGTGTACACGACCCCGAAATTTATCAACACACTGAAACTCTCCACACCTATCGCCGAACACGTTCCGGTGGATTTCGAACTGCGCGGCTGCCCCATCAACAAGCGTCAGCTTATCGAGCTGATCACGGCCACGCTAGCCGGACGCAAACCGAATGTGCCGACGTACAGCGTGTGCATGGAGTGCAAGCGCAAGGGCACCATTTGCATCGCAGTGGCGCAAGGCGTGGCCTGCCTCGGACCTGTTACCCACGCGGGTTGCGGCGCGCTGTGTCCTAGCTTCGACCGGGGTTGTTACGGTTGTTATGGCCCCATGGAGAGTCCTAATACCGAATCGCTCAGCAGTCAGTTTCGCATTCTGGGCCAGGACAACGCAGAGATTACACGGGCTTTCCGCAGCTTCAATGCATGGGCCTGGCAGTTCCGAAAGGCGAGCGAAGAGAGTGAGCGGACGTGAGCAAGCAATCGACTAGAACAATCAAGATTGACACTTTGGCGCGAGTTGAAGGCGAAGGTGCGCTCTACGTCAAGGTCAAGGGCGATGAGGTTCAGGACGTCAAACTGAAGATCTACGAACCGCCTCGTTTCTTCGAGGCTTTGCTGCGGGGCAGGCACTTCTCCGAAGTCCCCGACCTTGTGGCCCGCATTTGCGGAATCTGCCCCATTGCGTATCAGATGAGTGCTGTACACGCCATCGAGTGTGCTCTCGGCGTTGAAATTGATCCTTCCGTGCGGCTGCTGCGACGTCTGTTCTACTGCGGAGAATGGATTGAGAGCCACACGCTCCACGTGTATATGCTGCATGCGCCTGATTTCCTTGGCTATCCCGACGCCATCGCGATGGCACGTGACCATCAGGCGATCGTGCAGCAGGGCCTGCGCCTGAAAAAGGCCGGCAACCGGATCGTGGCCTTGATGGGCGGCCGCGAAATTCATCCGGTTTCCGCCGCGGTCGGCGGATTTTATAAAGCGCCATCCAAGAGCGCGCTTCGGGAACTGGTCGACGAACTCACATGGGCGCTTGATGCTTCGCTGGCCACGGCGTGCTGGGTTTCAGGGCTCGACTTTCCTGATTTCGAGCAGGACTATGAATTTGTATCCTTGTCTCATCCGGACGAGTACCCGTTCAACGAAGGCCGGATCGTATCGAATCGTGGGCTTGATATTGCTGCATCCGAATATGAGGATAATTTCACTGAGCAGCATGTGGAGCACTCGAATGCTCTGCATTCTGTCCTGCGAGGACGCGGGTCCTACATGGTCGGCCCCATGGCCCGCTTCAATCTGAACTTCGACAAACTGCCGGAGGTGGCCCAACAGGCAGCGCGTGATTGTGGACTTCAAGTGCCGTGCCGCAATCCGTTTCGCAGTATCGTGGTGAGAGCGATCGAGTTGGTATTCGCGTGCCATGAGGCGCTGCGCGTGATACGCGAATACGAGCCGCCTCCCATACCTCGCGCACAGGTAACCGCGCGCGTCTCGACCGGCCAGGCCGCCACGGAAGCGCCGCGGGGCCTGCTTTATCATCGCTACGGGATCGATCCGGCGGGGCTGATTTCCTCGGCGAAGATTGTTCCTCCAACCTCGCAAAATCAGAAGCGTATCGAGGAGGACCTCTGGCATTTTGTCGCCCAGGTTGCATCCCGCCCAATTGAAGAGATCACCTGGAAGTGTGAGCAGGCAGTGCGCAACTATGATCCCTGCATTTCCTGCGCGACCCATTTCCTTAAGTTACATGTGGAGCGTGATTAGATTGGCCCTTTGCATCATCGGCTGCGGGAACGTGGATCGTGGGGACGATGCGGCTGGTCCGCTGGTCGCGCGTCGCCTGCAGAGGTTCGGTGCCCAAACTCCCGGTGTCGAAATCATGGAGCAAAGCGGCGAGAGCTTCTCTTTAATGGATTGCTGGATGGGCTTTGAGTACGTGATTCTCGTGGACGCGACTGCTCCGAGCGGGATGCCCGGTCAAGTTCAGATGTGGAACGCCCGCGCCGACAAGCTGCCCAAAGACATCTTCCCCTGTTCCACGCATGCGTTTGGCGCCCGCGAAGCGGTAGAGTTGGCGCGCGCCATGAACCGTTTACCGCCAACCTTGTGGATTGTCGGTATTGAAGGCAAGCAGTTTTCCCTTGGTACGCCACTTTCCCCGGAAGTTGAGCGCGCAGCGAATTCCGTCGCCCAGCAACTGCAGAACTCGGTCCGGACGACGAGGGATCTTTCCCAAACGGGACCCGAGCGTGCTTGAAATCAGGCGGTGATCGTGTCTGCTCACCCTACTCAATCAATGGTAGGGATTCCTCACGTCCTGACAGAGTTCCCATCCCAACTGTCGCAATCGCGTTATAAAAGGGCGCCCTTTTGGAATAGGTTGTGACGTTCAGATCAATCAGATCAAGATGAGCAGCATCAAGCCGGTGCATTCATCGGATCAATGTGTGGTCGCCTTCAAGAACGCATGTTCTTGCGAGCACGGTAGTGGGCGACCGCGTTCTTGATCAGCGTCTCAAGGACCGTTCTATCCACATCGGCAAGCTTTTTGATGTAGAGGCAGCCCTTCCCTGTCGTGTGTCTTCCCAGTTTATCCAAGAGGGCTTTTGCCTCGCTGTGGTCCAGCATGCTGTACAGAACCATGGCGGCCTTACGCGGCGAAAAACTAATAAGCGGCATGTCTCCTTCACGGCCGCTGTCATATCGGTAGTGATAGCTGCCGAAGCCAACGATGGACGGTCCCCAAAGTCTGGGCTTTTCGCCGGAAGCCCGTTGCATAAGTTCAACCAGTTCTCTCGCGTCGGAGCGTCGCGCCGGATCGGCCAGGGCATCAATGAACACACCCACACTCAAAATCGTAGCCTTGGTCTTGTTCTCTAGCATCTTGGCCTCCGGTTCAAGACGGAAGGCTAGCACAGGACCTTCAGTTGCGGCCACTTGGTCGCGTCACTGTTGAAAAAATCGCCATTATATTCATTGACGTTTGCGAGGGTTTTGAGTGCTATGGCCTGTTCTCGACAGTTACATCCCTCAGCGTGCACGTTGGTAGATGCGGACAAGTTTTTCCAACACACTGGAGGTCAAGTCATCGACCCTTTTACTGCCAATGATGAATCGGAGAAGCAGATAGGCGATGACCACACAAATGCCGGTTGCCCAGGTGTAAAAGCTGACAGCGCCTCGCGACGGTAAGTCGATCTGATATTTTGCCAGAAGAAAAACGGCCAGCAGCAAGCAGGCTGCGAAAGCAAAACTGGTTGCAAGAAGTCTCGATACATCGCCCGCTGGCCGCAAACCGGCAATCCCTATCATGACCGAAATATAATGATCCTCTCTCCTGAGAAAATGAATAGCATCCCACCATGTGCCATATTCGTCGCGAGATTCCTTGCGATCATGTTTGGCAGCATTCCTGATAAGCCTTGCAATTTTGTGCTCATATTCATTTTGGTTGTAAACGCTATCGAAATGCTCAGAAACTGCCGTCATATCAGGAAGAGTCGATCCACTCTCCGTAAAGTAGAGCATCTTAAGCTCGACTTCTGAGAGCGAAACATTCTCACGCTGGGCTTCCGCGGCAATTCTGGAAATCAAGAACTCTTTGGCTTCCCGCCCACTGTGGAATGCGTTCATGCGACCGATTTTACTACGGTTTCCGAGCTATGCAGCGGGCTGCTTGAGTCTGGCTGTTGTAACATCCCGATTACGCTCAATGACCTTGCCTGCCACTGTTCAAAAGGGGCAGAATGTGACAGGGCAGCGAACGGTGAAGATCGCGCTTCGAACGGCGTGCGGTGCAGACTTCGTCTTCGCCCGCAACCTCTATTTCGAGACCATGCGGGGAATGATCGAACGCCTTTTCGGTTGGGATCAGAAGCGCGAGGAGAGGAACTTTGCTGGGTTCTTCAAAGTCGAGGAAGTCAGGATCATCATCGCCGACGGACAGGATGTGGGTTGGATTCAGGAGCAAGTCGAAGACAGGACGGTCAACCTCGGCTCTTTCTATGTGCTGCCCGCGATGCAAGGACGCGGCATCGGGACGAAAGTTTTGGATATACTTTTGACGCGCGCCGCTCATCAATCAAAGGCCATGACGCTCGCGGTTGTAAAGATAAATCCCGCTCGCTATTTTTATGAGAAGCGCGGATTTCGGATCACCCACGAAGACCAGCACAAGTTCTACATGAGGGCCGACCCAAAAAGACCTCCCCAGGACAACTGACGATAAATCGCGATATCACTCGGCGATTCTTTGTGCGGGTTGATAGCGGGGCAGTGTCTCACAGCCTAATCAAAAAGCATCCTTCTTTGAGGTGGTTGCCGCAAAATCTCGATTACGCTTATTAACACTGCCAAGGCGAACAAAAGGGACGCACTCGTGCTATCGCCCGCAAAAATATACACGAAGCGTGTTGATTGATCATCCGAACAGGAAAAGACTTACACGACCGCTAGGAGCGCCACGTCTGACTCAGAGTTGCCCTGCGATCCCAGCGGCGAGGTCGGTTTTCTGTTTGGGTGTTCCCGCACCATCCAGAAAGTAACGGACTTTGCCTTTGCGGACATGCAGCCCATGATCCTTGTCTGAATAAGCTTCGTCTCCTACGCCGCTCACCGTAGTTGATCCCTCTCCAAGGTAACTCTTCAGCTTCGCGAAGAGCTCAGCCGATTCCGATGGCGACGGATCCACGTACACACGGAACAACAGAAGGCGCAACCCAGATCCATACTTACAATCGGTTCCTTCATTGGTATTTCGGAATGGCCGTGGAGCAACACTTTTTTTCGGAGCATCGTAAGCGAATGCCAATGTCTTGCTTACCATCGCAGAGGGCAACAGCGAGCACAAGTCGGACGGGGCTTCGGCTCCGCTTGCCAGTTCGCTGGAGCAGGCGACAAGCAACAGCACGACCACCCACGAGAGTTGATTTAAGTACGCCACAAAGTCTCCTTTTCGTATTCTGGCGACCGAATTATACCGAAGTGCTCGGCCAGTGGTCATCAACATTTCAGCATCCCTCCGTTGAGGAATCCACGCAGAAATAGCCAACGTGTGGCATCGAGTGAACGCGGCGAAACGTTCCATTCGTTAGTGGTTGACGTAACATCGCGGTTACACTTAGTGACCCTCGGTCAAAACCTGTAATCGCCTGTTAACGGCAGTTGACTTCCGGTTAGCCCGTGAGCCGCCCAAAGGACTCTTGCCGTCCTGTCAAACTCACGCGGAATTCCGCTCTGACAGTAGAAGGCAGTATGATGTTTTCAGTTTCTGATGCGCTCCACGCCGATCATCACCGGGCTCATGTTGGTGGCTGTCCCTGTCGGCATTCTAGGGTTCGCGGCCCTGCTGCCATCGCTGTCGGGCGATTGGCGTTGGGTGGAGGGCTGGATCTTCGGTGTCTGGTGGGGTTCCTTCGCTGCCGCCCTTCTCTTGTGGCTTCGCTTCAGGGACCCTGCTCTGCTGGTCGAGCGCATGCGCATGCCCGGCAGCGGCGGTGAATCGCGCGCCGATGTGGCTATCCTCATCGGGATAAAAGTGTGCTTCCTGGGTTTGATCGTTTTGCCGGCGCTGGATGTGCGGTTCGATTGGACACCCCGCCTGCCGCTGTGGAGCGAAGTTTGCGGAGGCATCCTGCTCCTCGGGGGCAGTTTCCCGTTCTTCCGCGCATTCACCGACAACACGTTTGCGTCGCAGTTGGTGCGGATTCAGACCGAGCGCGGGCAGCATGTCATTGACACGGGTGTCTATGGCTTTGTTCGCCACCCTATGTATCTTGGGGCAAGCCTGGTATTCTTTGGCGCGGCGTTGCTGCTCGGCTCCGTTTATGGCGTTCTCGCAGGCCTCGCCATGGTCGGACTGCTCGTTGTGCGCATCTTTGGCGAAGAGAAGTTGTTGGCACGCGATCTGGAAGGCTACAAGGAATATCTCCAAAAGGTGCGTTACCGGTTAGTACCACGCGTCTGGTGATCACCCGTCAACCGATTTCCGGCTCTCGATCAGGAAGGTGTTGTCGGTATCCGACTCACTGAACCCTTTCAACTAAGAGAAGACTGCTGTAAGCCCATTAAATGTTGTGCCAAGTCATCTAGGCAACCAATCGCGCAGCCATCCTGCGTTCTGTCTCTGCTACCTGAGGCACTGATGGAGTCGTGCGGTTGCAGTCACAACAGTTTCCAAGACCATTGATGGCTTACCGCACGCCTAGCGATGACCACGGAGATACCAACGAACGAGTCTCATCTTTGTGCATAAACGATTCCGGAAGCGCGATACGGAGGATCGGAAATCAAGCGGATGTAAGCAATCAGTGCGTCAACATCGCTCTTGCTCAGACTGTAGCCATAAGGTGGCATCAAGGCAGACTTGTTCAGCGCGGGTCCGCCGTGGCTGATGATGGCGGTCAAATCGGCATCGCTCATTTTGTTGAGTGTGTCGCCCTCGGTGAAGGGATGTGGCTTGACCTCAAGATTGTCGTAATTGGAAACACGCTCTGCCGTGGACTCCGGATTGTGGCAACGGGAACAATATTTGTCATCAAGCCGGAACCCCACCTGCTGCTGATATCCCAGCGCGATTTCTTCAATTTTAAGTTCGACGGGTTTCCGAGCTTTGGTAAGTGTGCGCGCGGTCAGCTGATACCGGCCTGCCATGCCGCCGAGCCGGACATTGGTCGTGAATTGTCCGCTGGTATCGGTAGTACCGATTGCGGGCTCGAAGCTGACGCCAGCCGGACCACTAAAGGTGACCGGTGCGCCAACAACCGCAGTTCCTTGATCGTCATTCACCTGCACGACGACGGGCTGAGCAAGCACCATGCCGGTTGCACCGATCTGCTTGCCTCCGCTCGACTCAACCAGAGCTGTGCCGAAATTTGTAACCAGGAGCGGCGTTCCTTTGCGAGAGCATCCGAAAAGCGTCAAACCCAGCAAGACAATGAGCATGGCTCGCGTTTTCATTTCCTCGCCTCCTGCTTGAGCGTCGTCAGGAATGCGGTGAGTGCGCGGGCATCTTCGTCGTTCATGTTGCGGTTCGGTTCGATGGTCCCTGGCCGCAGGGTTTGCGGGTCTTTCAACCAGTGGTAAATCCACGCTGCGTTCAGACGCGAACCCACCTGCGTGAGTGTCGGCCCGATGTAGCCCTTGTCTACCTTGGTATCGACGATGTGACACGACTGGCACGCATACTTGGAATAGAAAAGCTGGCGTCCCTGCTCGATCTGAGCGGGCGGATAGCCGCTGGATGGCATCGAATCGCGATCAAAGGCAGGCGTCTGATAAACCGTCATAATGTAATCGGTCAGCTCCGTAATGTCGCTGTCTGAAAGATTGAACCTGGGCATGCGGCGGATGAGCGCGGGGCGCAGCGTGCCGGGATTCTTCAAGAATGCCTGCAGCCAAGACCGCTGCACAGAACTGCCTTCCCAGGTCAGGTCGGGAGCCATGTCTCCGCCACGGCCGTTAATGGCATGGCAACTGAAGCAGGCCAGATCTGACATAAGCTGTCCGGCCTTGCCCGCGGGTTGATAATTCGAAGGCGGTTGCGCGGGCACGGTTAGTGCCAGCGGCAAGTCATGGGCGCGGTCGGTGAATGCGAGCAAGGCGGTGGTCAGAGCATCAATCTGTGCCGGTGCGAAAGTGTACTGCGGCATCTTCAGTGCCGCTCCGAACGCCCGGGGTTGACGGATCTTGGCCGAGATGTAATCCGGAAGAGAATGCTGCATCCCCGGCAGGAAAATAACCTGCGTGAGCGGCTTGCTTCCGATGCGGGTCAATTCCGGGGCGAAGTTATCCGGCTTCTTGATGCCGCTGATCGCGTGGCAGGAGGCGCAGCCGTTCTCGGTCACCAGAAGCTTGCCGTGCGCAATCTGCTCCGGCGTGGCGGCGTCGAGGTGCACGTTGGCCAACAGATCGGAATCGGTCTTATTTCCAAGGTAGCCCGTCAGCAGGGAAACTTGTTGATCGGTGAAACGGTAGTGCGGCATGGCCGTTCCCGGATCGTAGACGCGCGGATTGCGTACCCATGCCTGCAACCATTCCGGCTTTGCCTTGGTGCCAATCCGAGTTAGCTCGGGACCAACATCGCCGCCAACCACATTTCCGGCAGCGTTCTGCACGGCATGGCAGGAGGCGCAGAATGACTCTCCGTACAAACTGGCTCCGGCCGTCGGATCGGGCGCTTTCTTGTCGTTGTTCACCGGTGCCGTGTCTCCAGCGACTGGCGTGCTGTTTGCG
The DNA here is from genome assembly GCA_035604895.1 of Terriglobales bacterium. Taxonomy (GTDB): domain Bacteria; phylum Acidobacteriota; class Terriglobia; order Terriglobales; family Acidobacteriaceae; genus JABDBE01. The sequence goes on from DATNHO010000107.1 coordinate 45,343, forward strand.
ATCAGAAAGGCGGAAATATCGCGCGCGTCCGGATCGCTCAACTTAAAGTTCGGCATGGTTGCAGTGACGGCGTAAGCCTGAGGATCTTTTAGCCACGCATAAATCCACTCCCGCGTGGTCTTATCGGCGATGTGTTCGAGCGACGGTGGATCATCGGTCGGTTTGATCGCGGTGCCGTCGGCGAGCTTGATGGTATGACAATGCACGCAGCCGTATCGACTCAGAAGATTGCGGCCCGAGTTGAGTTGCGGCGTGCCTATTAACGCAGCGCGATGGCATTGTCCGCAGGAAGATTGCACGTACCGCGCCGGCAAAATTGGCTGTTCCCATGCCAGCGTGCTGCTGTGCGCTTCTTCGACGGTGGTCGCGGGTCCTTGTCCGCGGTGACACATGGCGCAGCCGAACTGATCGGATGTATGCGGGATTACCGGATGCGTGCGGAACGGTTGCGTGCTGACATCCGACAAGCTGGCTTCTTTTAATCCGACGTGGCAGGTGGTGCAGCGATCGACGACTCCCAGTTGTGGAAGCCAGATCTGCTGGATCCCCGCGTGAAAATGGCGCTGCAATGTAACCGCGTCTCCCCGCGTCCGAACCAGTGCCAGATATTGCTTCTGGTAATGACGCCATTCACTGAAGTAATTCTTCGCCGGTGCAATGGCCAGCGAAATTAATAACAGCAGGCTGACCACACCAAAAGCGCGAACTGGATGGCCGAACAACGTCTGCCACAGAGACGTCGGGTTTTGGGAGGATGATTGCAATTAGCTTCTCCAGGGCAACACCCAGGACCAGCCTGGGCCGCGAAAGAAAGTACCAACCGCTGTGAGTACGGCCAGCTCGAACAGAAACCAGGTCATGATCCAGAAAGAAAGTGGTTTCGCAGCCAAATAATGCCGGAAAGGCGAAGGCGATTGCGGCGAACTTTGCGCCGCCAGCGCCATGAACCCGGCGACAATCAGGGTCGGCGCCAGCGCTACATACACGTCAAAAAACAACAAGAATAAAGAAAGCGCAGCCGCAGCCAGATAGAAAATAAGGATGCGCCGTTTGCGATCGTTCAGGAAAACGCCTTCGGCCTCGACGTTAATGTTGAAATAAGGAATCACGACCAGCGCGATCACAACCAGAGTCGGAACCAGCACACCCGCCACGACCGGAGGAAAGTAGTGCAGCATTTCCTGAAGTCCGAGAAAGTACCACGGTGCTTTGGCGGGATTGGGTGTGTGCGAGGGGTCGGCAATGCCCTCAAGCGGCGCGTTGAACAGCAGTGCCACGCCCACCAATGCGATCGTTAGCACCTCGATGGCGACAATGGCGCGGAACAGAACCTCGGGGTAGGTCTGAATCTGATCTTCGTCGGTGGTCTTGACCTGCGCCGAAGTTCGCCTCGTGACGAACACAACTCGCCTCGGCGACTTGCGCGCGTTCGAGTCTATTCCGGCGATGAAATCTTTTGGATCGGTCATGGTTGTTATTGCGCCCCCTTCACGGCCGCCGCAGTCGATTGAGCAGCGAGTGTTCTTGGCTCGCTCTGATGCGCATAGAGGCCGCCATCTTTGCGAATGCGCCAGAAAT
>DATNHO010000108.1:0-10410 GCA_035604895.1 Terriglobales bacterium
GTAAAGGAGTGATTGTCCCGCTGCCAGTCCAGGAAGTTAGGATAGGAGATAGATCCCTGCTTGAAATTCGGTTTGCTTTCAAACAACGTAACCAGTTTGTCAGGTTCGGGGAACGGCAGGGAGTTCAGCAGCACGCCATTCACGATGGAGAAGACCGCGGTGTTCGCGCCGATGCCAAGAGCCAGCGTGAGAACGGCCACGAAGGTGAACCCGGGGTTCTTCCGTAACATGCGGAATCCGTAGCGAAGATCTTCGAGCAGTGTTTGCATCACTCTGTACCCTCAGCGGAAGGTCTGATCGTCCTCGTGTGGAGCAACTTCCCTTCCCCCACATGAGCCGCCAAGCTGCTGATTCGACGCGCCGGAAACGTTAATGTGAGCTACCGTGTGTCCGCTGGCGAAAATGGAATGTCCGGAATCGGACAGCACAAGGATTGTTGACGCAGGGTTTAGTGCCGCTGCTGATATAGCGCCCGTCTCCGAATCTTGGTACTCTACGTTGCTTTCGCTCCACCCGAGTGTTTCGCGCTGACGGCTGATCTTCATGACCTATTTTTTTGTCTTCTTCTTTGTCTCGGGATTCTGCAGCATCCTCTACGAGATCGTGTGGCTCAGGCTGTCCATGGCGCAGTTCGGCGTCACCAGCGCTCTCGTCTCCATCGTGCTTTCCATGTTCATGGCCGGTTTGGGATTGGGATCGTGGGGAAGCGGTTATCTGATCAGAAAATACGAGGACCGGCTGCGCTTTCCACCGCTACTACTTTATGCGGTTGCCGAACTCTTGATCGGACTTTCTGCCGTCCTCGTGCCCTACGAGTTAGTCTGGGGACGAACTCAATTGGTGCGCCTTTCGTTGTCCTCCTCGTGGGCTTGGAATATCGCTTCCGGGTTTTGGATTGCGTTGACTTTCGTCCCATGGTGCGCCTGCATGGGCGCAACCATACCGATAGCGATGCTGGCAATCAGGAACAGTTTCCAGCGGGAACAGCGGCGCTCTTTCAGCTTTTTGTATTTAGCAAATGTTCTGGGTGCGGTCGCTGGTGCGCTGGTGCCTCTATTCCTCATCGAACTCTATGGATTCCACGGCACCCTGAAGGCGGGCGCGTGGCTCAACCTTTTGCTTGCTGTGTCGGCGACCGCTCTCAGCTTGCAGCAGCGCACTCCCGCAAGACTCGATCGGCCGACGAAGGACCCGAATTCTTCAGAGATGCCCAAACAGCCCATGCCGAGCCGCAGACTGCTTTTCCTGTTGTTTGCTACCGGATGCACAAGCATGGGCGTGGAAGTTGTATGGATTCGGCAGTTTACTCCATACCTGGGTACGGTGGTTTATGCCTTCGGCTCAATCCTTGCTTGCTACCTCTCGGCGAACTTCGCCGGATCGCGGATTTATCGAAACTGGAGCCGTAGTCATCAGCCCGCCAGCGATACAGCTTTAGCTTTGGTGGGCCTCTTCATTCTCCTGCCATTGCTCAGCGCGAGCCCGCAGTTCCATGCTTCCAGGCTGCTGCGGCTGTTGCTGGGCGTCGTTCCATTTTCGGTTACGATGGGATTCCTCACCCCGATGTTTGTCGATCGCTGGTCAGGGGGCGATCCGGAAAAGGCAGGAAGCGCCTACGCGGTGAACGTGGTTGGTTGTATTGTGGGACCACTGCTTTCGGGATTTCTTTTCTTGCCATTTATAAGTGAGCGTTGGGTCCTGTTCTTGTTTGCGCTTCCATGGTTCGTGCTTGCGGGCAGTCCAGCGCGGTCGTGGGAAGACCGAATCCCCGGGAGTGGCGCAAGGCGTCCCTTGATCTTCTATCCGGCAGTTGTCCTGGCATTGCTGCTAGTCTGCCTCGGCCGGGATTACGAAGATCAGTTTGCCCATCGTGAAGTGCTCCGCGACAGCACCGCGACCATCGTGGCAACCGGAGTGGGGACCGAAAAGCGGTTGCTGGTCAATGGCGTCGGCATCACCAGCTTGACTCCGATCACGAAAATGATGGCCCACCTCCCGCTGGCATTTCTGGGGCACGCTCCTCGCAACGCGCTGGTCGTCTGTTTTGGCATGGGCACGACCTATCGTTCGCTGCTTTCCTGGAATATTCCGACTACGGCTGTCGAACTGGTTCCGAGCGTTCCGCGAATGTTCTGGTACTACCACTCCGATGGCCCGCAGCTTTTGCGTTCACCGTTGTCGCATGTCGTGATTGACGATGGACGACGGTACCTGGAGCGCACCACGGAACAGTACGACGTCATCACCATCGACCCGCCTCCTCCCATTGAGGCAGCGGGCTCGAGCCTGCTGTATTCGGAAGAATTTCTCTTAACCGTCAAGCAGCGTTTGCTGCCAGGGGGAATTCTGCAGTTGTGGCTTCCTGGTGGAGATGCGCTTGTCGAGTCCTCCATCGCTCGCGCGGTAATGGAGTCCTTTCCTCACGTCCGCGTTTTCGGTGGCTTTGAAGGCTGGGGTTATCACTTCATTGCAAGCGACGATCGAATACCTGACAAGACAGCCACCGAATTAGCACAGCGTATGCCAGCTTCGGCGGTCAAGGATTTGACAGAATGGGGACCGCAACCGACAGCCGAGGGACAGTTTGAGAATATTTTGAACCGCGAACTGTCTCTCGAACACTTGATCGCGGAATCTCCCAACGCTCCTGCTCTGCGCGACGACTGGCCGTTGAACGAGTACTACGCTCTTCGCCGACGACGCAGCCGCCGGGCATCGCGGTAATTCCAGTCACTCCAACAGAACTGGAAAGCGCCGCCCGCCTTATGCCGGGCGATACTTCCACGGACCGCAGAACTGCAACCCTTTGCACACGCCACCGGCCTGTTGCACTGTGAAGTTTCCGCTGTACTGCGTTACCCTCGCCGCAGAGTTCGCGTCCCAGGGTGACGTCTGCTTCGACCCGGTAATCCCAAGGAGTGCAAGCACTTGTGTGTATTCACTCGGGTATGGCCCGGGGCCAACCAAGGCTGCTAGAATCAAGCGGTTGCGGGGTTGAACTCAGCACTGTGGACAATGAATTGCACTAGCCCATGGCAGAGTCGCACAAGCCGGAAACACGTGAGCATCTGGAGCAACCGATCATAAGCGCTCGGGAAAAGCCGGGACTGGATGAAGAAACGTTCCAGCAGCTTCTGGAAGCCGCTCATGTGCTCCAGGAGCAAAAAGCGTTTGAGGTCGCGAGCCGCCCGAAGCCGAATCCCGAGGAAGCGCTCGCCGAGATCATCGAAACCCAGGAATTCCTGCGGTCGCAACCTAGCGATTTGCGAGTCGCGGCGAATCTGATTGTCGAGCGTGTGCATAGCATCACCCATGCCACGGGCGTGGCCGTCGCGTTGGTGCGGGACAAGCGGCTGGTGTATTGTGCCGCGACCGGAGATGCTGCCAATCTGGCGGGATCAAGCTTAGCGATGGATTCGAGTCTATCCTCTGACGGTCAACTCACCACCAAGTTCAGCCGTGAACACCCGGACAAACAATCCATCGCTCTACCCCTTCAGCACGAAGGCGATCTAGCCGGCCTGCTCGAGGTGCGCTTTGCGGATGCCGACTCCGTTCCAGACCCCGAGATGCGAAGTTGCCAGCTTATGGCAGGGTTGATGACGGAAGCAATCGCCAGAGCTGCCGACAAAGAGTGGAGGGAAACCCTGGCGGCCGAGCGTGCCGCCATGCTGGAGGCTTTGGAACGAATTAAGCCGCAGCTTGAGCGTCTTGCAGTGGGACCAGTGAAGAATACGGTTGCGCCTGCGAAGACCGTTGTCGAATCGGCGGAGAGCGTCGTCAAGCCAGCAGACAGCGTTGTCAAACCGGCGCCAGAAATTACACCGCGCGTTGCCGTTCCGGCCAGCGCGGCCAGCGCGAAATCAGGCCGCGACACCATCTGCCCCCAATGCGGTTACCAGTTCGGGGAACACGAACTATTCTGCGGACGCTGCGGCACCGCGCGTCCGGCAGGCACTTTGCCCTCGGGCGATCTGGCCAGCAAATGGGCGTCGATGTTGCAACTGCAACAGGAAGAGGAGAACCGGCAATCCGACGAGGTGGAAACGCTCAGCGAAGAGTCCGCTACGAGCTTAGCCGCGGTGGTTGAGTCTGGTTCGGGATCTTCCCGCAAACTCCCTCCCAATCTTTCTCCCGAACTGAAAAAAATGATGGACCAGTTCTCCGACGAATCGGGAGAACCGGACGAAACGGAAGTGGCGCCGGCAAGCGGATCCGCGTTAGTGATTAAAGGTGAACTCGCGGAGAATGCCGTTCCGGTTGCCCCGGCAGCTTTAGGGCCTGCGAAATCGCCCTCGCCGTGGGCTTCGGCCAGCAAAACTCACGAATGGCTGGCCTCGCTGCATCCAAAATCGGCGGGCGGAATCTGGCTGGCCAAGCATCGCGCAGACCTCTACGTCGGAGCCGCCGTACTTCTGCTCCTGATCGTGCTATCTGGCTGGGGAATGCATTCCGCGGAAAATCAGGTCAAACCGAAGAACCCTCCTCAGCCCAGTCTCACGCTCTTTGAACGGCTGCTGGTGAGTTTGGGTTTGGCGGAAACACCGCCCACGCCGGTTTATCTCGGCAACCCCAACGCTCAAGTATGGGTTGATCTTCACACTGCTCTTTATTATTGTTCTGACTCAGACCTGTACGGCAAAACCCCAGGAGGAAAATTCACCACGCAGCGCGATGCGCAACTCGACCAGTTCGAGCCCGCAGCTCGAAAAAACTGCGACTGATTTCCAGGTAGTGTCAGGTTCATTGTTCGCTTCGAATCGGCAGCCAAAACAAAAACCCCCGCGTCCGCAACGCAGGGGTCTTAAATATTAATATCTGCTCGATGTTGATTCAGACCTTCAAGCTTGGGCTAGAGCCTCGTGTCGGCGCGCTTCGTACCACAGAGCGAGTTCGACTCGATTCCACAGTCCCAGTTTGTCATAAATGACCCGCAAATAATTCTTCACGACATGCTCAGTCGTGCCGATGGCTTCTGCGACTTCACTGTTCTTGAGTCCTTGGGCGACAAGTTCGATGACTCGCCGCTCCCGTTCGTTCGGAACACGTTTTCCGTAGCGCTCTCCTCCAACCATAACTGCCTCCGGTATAGGGTTGTTGCGAGTTTCACTCGCTTGATACCGCCGTCAATTCCAAAGCGCAGGAAGAGACGATTAAAATGGGCCTTCACCGTGCGCCGGGCCATCTTGAGCTGGGCGGCAATTTCTGTATTGTCGCAGCCCTGCAACAGCAACTCAGCAATCTGCTGTTCGCGCGGACCCAGACGAACAGGCTTTTCCTCCATATCGGCTCTTCCCCAAAAGGTGAAATAATAACTGACGCAACGCAAGTTTTCCACAGATGCCTTGCTGGAAGCGCCCTTCGCCAGCCCAGCCGACACAAATGAACAGAGTTTTGGCTGGGTCTCCAGAAATTCATAGCATGCACCCTGCCAAGTGCGCCGGATTTCGCTTGTGATTTCAAGATTCGCCGTCGCAGTGCGCCGAAATATGAGTAACCCCAATCAGACCATACGGATGGATTGCCGATTCCGGGCAGGGCCGGTAGCCTGATTCCTGGAAGTGGTGCCGAGAAACAACTTATGTCATAGAAAACTAAGAGACAAATCGCGGAACCCAACCATCTGGCCAGTTACCAACTTCTGCCTGTGAATAACGCCGACATTTACAGCCAAAGACGGCCCGTGCCGACACTTCGGCACCTAACTTGATGGCAGCCGGTGCAGCCTAAAGGCTCGATGCCTTTTTAGGGCAAAAACCTTAGGACAAAATTCCCCGATCATGTAAGCGTCGTAGGAACTAATTACACTTCTGACAACGGGAAGCGACCGATGAACAAGTTGCCCCAGGGTTGGCGAGCAACAAATTCCAACTGACAGGCTGCGCAACACTCGAGCCTGATCTGGTTCCATCCGGGAAAAGATTGAAAGCAAAACAAAGGAATGTTCTACACTAGGGAAACTTTTCCTACGCCATGAAATTGTCGGTCGTCATACCGGTTTACAACGAGCGCTCAACTTTGCGCTCCGTGGTCGAGCGAGTGTTGGCGGTTCCACTCGACCTCGAAGTGCTTTGCGTGGATGACGGCTCGCGCGACGGTTCACCCGAAATTCTTTCCGAATTGCAAAGCCAATACCGGCAGGTCCAGGTCTTTTTGCAACCCCGGAATCTGGGCAAGGGAGCCGCGCTGCGCCGCGGGATTCAGGAGGCTACGGGAGACTTCGTGGTCATCCAGGATGCTGACCTCGAATATGACCCAGCAGACTATTCACTATTACTCGAACCGCTGATTCAGGGTAAAGCCGATGTAGTTTACGGCTCCCGCTTTCTTGGCGCTGCTCCGCATCGAGTGCTTTATTTCTGGCACTCGGTGGGAAACCGACTGCTGACGCTGCTTTCGAACTGTCTTACCAACATCAACCTCACCGACATGGAAACTTGCTACAAAGTTTTTCGGCGTGAGGTCATCCAGTCCATTCCAATCGAGGAAAACCGTTTCGGATTCGAGCCGGAGATCACGGTCAAAGTAGCCAAGCGTCGCCTGCGCATCTACGAGGTCGGCATCAGCTACTGGGGACGCACTTACGAAGAAGGAAAAAAAATAGGCTGGAAGGACGGGGCGCGCGCCGTATGGTGTCTGCTGAAATACTCGATCAAGGAACCTGTGGTTGCAGCCCGGGCAGCGGAGCCTGTAGAAGCACTCCAAGAACCTGCTGGCCCAAGAAGGCTTTCAAGCGGTGGCAGATAAACGGCCCCACTGGCAGAATAGGAACTGCAGAGTGCAAAGCTTTTCACATTCTCTCCTCATGCCCGGGAGGCAAAATGACCGCTTTCACTAACCACCCCATAAAGAACCACATAGCGGCTTGAACCGGGGTCGGCAAAGGTACGCTAATTGCTCGTGTACAAGCTTGACACGCACTAACCAGTCGGTACTTGATGCCCCGCCAGTTAAGCGGTATTCTGGGCATCGCTGGTTTCGTTCTCCCCTGCTGGTTTTCGTGGGCTGCAAAGCTGCCACCGTCATATTGCCTGCATGGCAAGCAGTTACAACATAGTGTGCTAATCAACCTGCACTCATAAGGAGCAAGAATTGACCGTTTCAACAAGCCACATTATTGCGCCGCACGGCGGAGAACTCACCGACCTGATCGCGCCGCCAGAAAGAATCTCAGAACTGAAAACCCAATCGCGGGAGTGGCCGTCGTGGGATCTGACGCCACGCCAGATCTGCGATCTCGAACTCCTCATCAGCGGCGGATTCTCGCCTCTGCAAGGATTCATGACCCAGGCAGATTACCAGGGCGTCTGCCACAACATGCGATTGAGCAGCGGCGTTCTGTGGCCCATGCCGATTACTCTCGATGTTAAAGAAGAGTTCGCCAAGTCGCTCAAGCCGGGATCCAGCAAGGTCGCTTTGCGCGACGCTGAAGGCGTGATGCTCGCCGTCCTGCATGTCGAAGAGGTTTGGCAGCCCGACCGCAAGGCTGAAGCTAAATCGGTATTTGGCACCACCAGCGCGGTTCATCCCGGTGTTGATTATTTATTGAACAAGGGCAACGCCTGGTACGTGGGCGGCCGTGTCGAAGGCCTGCAAGCTCCGTCGCATTATGACTTCCGCACCTTGCGCCTCACTCCAGCCGAATTGCGAGCCGAATTTGCCCGTCTGGGCTGGCGTCGCGTGGTTGCATTCCAGACCCGCAACCCTATGCACCGCGCCCACGTGGAACTGACCTTCCGCGCCGCGAAACAGGTTGAGGCCAACCTGCTGCTGCATCCTTCTGTTGGAATGACGAAACCCGGCGACGTCGACTACTTCACTCGCGTGCGCTGCTATCAACTGCTTCTTTCCAAGTTCCCCGCAGGAAGCGTGAAGCTTTCCATGCTGCCGCTGGCTATGCGCATGGGCGGACCGCGCGAGGCCATCTGGCACGCGTTAATCCGCAAGAATCACGGCGTGACGCATTTCATCGTAGGCCGCGACCACGCGGGTCCGGGAAAAGATTCCGATGGCAAACCTTTCTACGGCCCTTACGAAGCTCAGGAACTTTTCAAGAAACACGAAGCCGATATCGGCGTGACCATGGTTCCCTTCAACATGATGGTCTACCTCGAAGATCAGGACCAATACGTGCCTGACAATGAAGTGACCAACGGCTCGCGCGTATTGAACATTTCCGGCACCGAACTACGGGATCGCCTCAACGAAGGACGCGACATTCCCAGTTGGTTTACCTATCCCGAAGTCGTGAAGGAATTACGCCGCAGCTATCCTCCTCGGCATAAGCAGGGAGTAACCATTTTCTTCACAGGACTCTCGGGCTCAGGCAAATCGACCATCGCCAATGTTCTCGTAACCAAATTCCTGGAGGCAGGTGGCCGTCCGGTCACGCTCTTGGATGGAGATCTGGTGCGCAAGCATCTTTCCTCGGAGCTGGGCTTCTCGAAAGAACATCGCGACATCAATATCCGACGCATCGGATACGTAGCCTCGGAGATCACGAAAAACGGTGGCATCGCGATCTGTGCTCCCATTGCGCCGTATGACGCAACCCGCAAAGCGGTGCGCAGCATGGTGGAATCCGGTGGCGGCTTCATTCTGGTGCACATCGCGACGCCGGTTGAAACCTGTGAGCAGCGCGACCGTAAAGGTCTGTACGCGAAAGCTCGCGCTGGCATTCTTAAGGAGTTTACCGGCATTTCGGATCCATACGAAGTGCCCACCGATGCCGAAGTTGTAATCAATACCGCCGAACTAAGTCCCGAAGAAGCGGCGCAAGAGATCATTCTGCACCTGGAGCGCGAGGGATTTATCGGGGTCAACGGACAGTCGTCCTAATCGCGGAGCGAAGAGTAGCAGAGGAACAGTACGGGATTTGTAATGCTCATCGAAAAGGTCTTGATCGGCTTCGTGGTAGGTACTCTGATCGGTATGACTGGGGTGGGCGGCGGTGTGCTTCTGCTGCCCGTCCTGATTTTTGTTCTGAAAGTGCCTCCTATCATCGCGGTCGGCTCTGACGCCCTTTTCAACTTTGTTACCAAGATCGGTTCCAGTTGGGTTCACCTCAATAAAGGCACGGTTCGCCGCAATGTGGTTGTGGCCCTGGCCTCCGGAAGCATTCCTGGATCGATTCTTGGGGTCAGCCTGCTGGGACATCTGCGAACTGTTTATGGCACTGGCGTCAACACCTTCATCACTACGGCCGTCGGGATTCTCTTAATCTGCATTCCAACTCTTCTTCTGTTCCAAAGCAAAATTGAGGAGCACGTCGCCCATCGTTCTCCGACCCTGCAATCCTTCATCGGTATGTCCGCCATCGGGCTGTTGGCGGGCTTTTTGGTAGGCATGACTTCGGTAGGCTCAGGCAGCATCATCATGATGCTTTTGCTCCTGTTCTACAGCTTCTCGCCCAAGGTGATGGTCGGCACCGACATTGTCCACGCGGTCATCCTCACCGGCGTGACCAGCCTGTTGCATTTCCGGCTCGGCAATATCGATCCCTATCTCGTCGGTTCCCTGTTGATTGGTTCAATCCCGGGCGGACTGCTGGGTTCGCACCTGAGCACGCGTCTTCCTGTACCCTGGCTAAGGCGATTGCTGTGCGCAGTGCTGCTCGCCACCGGCGCGCGCATGCTGTGGGCCTGAGCGAGAAATCTCACAAATAACCATGACGACTTACTCCAACGCCGAAACTCTGCAACGAATTCAATCCGCGATCGACGCAGCTCGCATCGTCTTCAGCCGTTTCACCGCGGGCGCGATTGAAACCGAATATAAGATTGGGCACGACCCGGTCACCGAAGCCGACCGGGCGCTTGATGCGGTTCTTCGCAAAGAATTGCTCCGCGATGGCGAAGGCTGGCTCTCCGAAGAAAGCGTTGACGACTATACGCGCCTCGAGAAGAACCGCGTCTGGGTGGTCGATCCACTCGACGGCACCCGCGAGTTCGTTGCCGGTATTCCCGAGTTCTGCGTCTCTATCGCCATGGTGGAGAATGGCCGTCCCGTAGCCGGCGGAATCTGCAACCCGGCCACCAACGAGGTTTTCCTCGGCTCACTCGAATCGGGCGTCACCTACAACGGCAAACCGGCTCGGCCCAGCCAGCGAGCTACCCTGGATGGTGCCACAGTGTTGGCCAGCCGGAGCGAAACCAAGCGCGGAGAATGGAAGCAATTTGAGGGCGCAAATTTCAAAGTGCGTCCCATGGGATCGGTCGCCTACAAACTCGCCCTGGTCTCCGCCGGCCTCGTCGACATTACCTTCACTCTCGTCCCGAAAAATGAATGGGATGTAGCCGCCGGCGTCGCTCTGGTGAACAGCGCCGGAGGATTCGTCAGCACGCTCGAAAACGGTCCACTCGTGTGCAACCGCCGCGACCCGCTAATCTCCGGCCTCATCGCCTGCGGTCC
>DATNHO010000109.1:0-9589 GCA_035604895.1 Terriglobales bacterium
GGTTAAAGGTATTCGCGCGTTCTGGTGCCTAATCTGTGCAGGCTCCTTGCGCGGAGGTGAACGTGCCGTTATCGGAGAATTTCTTGCCTGCTCCAATGGATGGCGGGCCATAGTACCAGGAATACATCGCCAACTCTTGCAGGTGATACGTGTAGCCGTTCGACATTGGTACCGAGAAGGGGTTGCCGATGCCAGTCAGCGGGTCACCTACTTCAAGATTGTTCTGGCAGCCAGATACCTGTCCAACGTGTCCCCAAGCTGGGGTTGGGTTGTTGCCGAGCGGGTCATCCTGCCATTCGTCCACTTCGTGGGCCGCGACGTAAGTGTCCAGAATGTCGCCGCCGAAGGCGTGGGTAGTGTCAAACTCGAAGGGAGAATAAGTCTGAAGCGGGTTTCCGATGCCGAAGTGATAGCCCAGAACGCAGCAATTGCTGGTGCTGCCCTCATACATGACTACGTTGTACATCAGGAAGGTCACGAAGGTTTTCGGGTTGACGCCCTGGCCGGAAAGCGAAGGGATGATGGTCTGCTCCAGCAAAGTCTCGAACGGATCGAGATTGACGCCGCCCAGCGGTCCACAGGTGCTGGTGAGGATAGCGGAATTGCTGCTTCCCAAGTTCACCTTGACCGGCTTGAGAACTACCAGCTTAAGCTTGTTGTGGTAGGTTCCGCCGTTCTTATTGACAGGCGTCCAGAAGCTGGCGCGCTGAAACGCGTCCGTATACGAAGTCTTGCCGACGTTGACGCCGTTCATTGTGAAGGCGGCAGCATTGGTGATCGGGGATTGTTTATAGATTGTGAGTGGGACTTTTCCGTCGAAGCATGCGCTGTCGGCGACGGTGGGGTCGAAGACGGTCGAGCCGATTGTGATAATCAGCGGAACCACTTGCATAGTGGTCGTGGTGGTAGCCTTGTTGGTATATGGGCTGTTCCCGACCATCACGCCTGAGAACTTCTGCCCTTTCGAGCCTGACCGGGTAGAAGTGGCCTTATACGTCCATACCTTCAATCCGGTGGCAGCATCCGACTCATTCTGGAAGGTTATGGGGTCGATGCTCTGTACTGGTTTCGACAGAAAATAACCCTTCAACAGCGCCTGATCGTCCTGACCCAACACTTTTGGTGCAACCGCAGTCGACGCGATCACGGCGCTGGCGAGAAGTAGTAAAACTGTACGCTTCATTTGGAACGTCTCCTTTTTGATTTCTGATTCGGTTTGTCTTGATTTCTAAATCGGTATCGCATGGCTATGTGAGAGACAATCGACCTCAAGGATTCTACGTTTGCCCCGCGAGGTAAATCGGTTTGGCCTTTCAAATCGTTCGCTGAACACACCCACTAATTCCACATCATGCATCCGGAAAGCGACGAGATGGCCTAGGATCTCCGCCGAGAAAAAGCCAACAAAATGTTCCTCAGCGAATCCAGAATGACCAGCCGCGGGGGAGCAGCAAGAGGCCATGCGATTCTGAGCGGCCTTACGATGTAAGTCAATCTGAAACTTTGTCAAAGGTTTGTCTGTAGGCAATCTTTTGCAACTATTGCGCAAGCCTATGCGGGGCGCTGGCTTCGACGATTAAGTTCTCGTCGTTATCTGGGCAGACCACGACACGAACGTGAAAGCGAAAGAAGCCCGCTCCACAGGGAGCGGGCTCGATGGCAATGCAGGGAAAGAACTTACTGGCCTGGGCAGACGTTTGGTTCGTCGTTCTGGAAGGCCAGCCACTTGTTCGCCGAGTCGGTCCTCGGGGCGCCGAAGTACCCGATGAAGACCAGCGACTGCAGGTTGTAGGTGAAGCCATGCAGCTTGTATGGGAACGCTCCGTAGTTGCTCATACGCTCGAGCGGGTCACCTACTTCCAGAATACTGTTGTCCTGGCAGTTGACGTTGTTATCGACGAACGGGTCATCCATCCACTCGCCGAGTTCGTGAGACATCGCGGATACGTCCTGAGAAAATGCGCCCACTTTGTCTACGTAAGCTGCGTTGGAATAAGTCTGGCCGCCTGGCTGGGCGCCGTTCGCGTTGTGGTAGCCGCCGATGCAGCAGCCGCCGGAAGTCAGATACGTGTCATAGAAAATGAAGAACGGGAGGATGTCCGGCGTCGCCCCGAGCTTGGTCATGAAGCCCTGTACAGCGGTGTCGTAGAGATTGATATCGGCGAGACCTACGGTGACGCCGAACTCGCTGCCGACCGCGCAGGAGCCGGTTACATCACAGTTAATAGTCTGCTCTGGCTTGACCACGGCCTTCATCAAAACGTGGTATTTGGAGTTCTTCTTGACGTCCTTCCCCCACCAGGTGCCACGCTGGAATGCGTCGATATATTGGGTGTTGCCGAGATCGGTCGGGCCGATCTTAAAGTCGATACCTGACTGGAAGAGCGGCGAGGCCACTGTGTTCTGAATGACAGTTTTTCCGTTGGACAATTTATGTTTCGGATCGAAGGTCTTGTTCCCGTGCGTCTTGTCGAAAACAAACTTGACCGGAATGATCCAAACCGTCGTGGTGGTCGTGACATTCGTCTTGGAGGGGTCGGTGCCGACCATGGTGAAGGTGATCTTATTGTGAGTGAGGTCAGTGAAACTGCCGTTCCATTGCACGAGTTGTTTGCCAGGGGTCTGGTTCGGCGATGCCGGGTGTGGGGGGCCGGCGACAAAGTGCGGCGTGGGATTCGGGTAGGGATAGTCCTGCGCACCCTGGGCGAAAGCCAGTCCGGCGCAAGCTAAGAGCAACGTAGCGATCAAAGTGAAGTTCACGGCATGTCGATTCATGATTTAAGTACTCTCCTGTTTTTGGGCGATAGGTGAAGAAAATTCTCAACAACATTCCTCGGCGGGTCCAGGATCACTTGCGGCGGCGCAGCAGAGGCCATGCGATTCTCGGGGGCTTTGAGATGTAAGTCAATCTGAAACTTTGTCAAATGTTTGTCGGTAGGCAAGTTCTTGCAGCTATTGCGCAAGGTCATGCGACTCATGTCCATTTCGGCCTTCCAACTCCGCGAACGGTTTGTGTGCGCCATACGAACTTGTTCCTAAAACGTGACCCGGACGCCTAACTGGGCGGCGAACGGGATGCCTACTGTGGTTCCGGGGCCGAAGAAATCTCCCAGCGCGCCCTCGGGTATCTCGAGCTGGTTCAGGCTGGTGATGGGCGTGGTTTGGGAGCAGCTCGCGTTGGTGCAGATGCTGGTGACGTTGGTGATCCCTGTGACCGGATTTGGCACCATCTGGGCAGCCGGGACGGGAAGCTGGACCACGTTGACGGCGAAGTTCGCGCCGGGATTGTTGCGGTTGAAGATGTTGAAGAACTCGACGAAGGGGTTGACCTGCCAGCGGTCGCCGATTTTGAAGGGGCGGGTGACGCGGAGGTCGGACTGGATGTAAGGCGTGCCGCGGAATTCGTCGAGGCTGGTGTACGCTCCGTTTACGTAGATGCGGCCAGTGTTGTTCGCGTTGGTGATGGTGATGGGGCGGGCGCTCTCGACCTGAGTGATGGTGCTCACTTCAAATCCACCGGGGATGCGCAACGTGCCGGCGAGCACGAAGCGATGACGAACGTCTTCGCCGGAGGGACCGTAGTCGCCGGGTCCGAAGGCGTTCAGCAACGGCGGCTTCGGGAATTGCTGCTGGCAGACGCCGTCCACATAGTCAAAGAGCTCACCGAGCAGGCAACCCCAGGTCTGCGCCTTGGAGAGTTGGTAGTTCGCAACCAGATCGAAACGGTGCATATTGCCCTGCGCATGCAGCATCAGCGCGTTGTAACTGGAGCGATTGTCAGACTGGAACACGTTGACGTTGGGAACCACGTTCGCCTGATCGGCGGCATAGTTTGGGTCCGTGGTGGGAATGAGCGGCGTGAACAGGTTGGTGCCGCTGGAATAAGGGAAAGCGCGGTAACCGTGATTGCCCTGCTCGTGTACGTAATCTGCGCTGGCCAGCCAATGTTCGTTGAAGGCGTGCTGCACCCCGCCGGTAATGTGAATGGAGTAGGGCGTCTTGTAATCGGAGCCGATGAGGTTGCCAGTGCTTCCGATGCCGCCGGTGAGGCATCCAGCGCCCGCAAGGGCGTAGGTGCCCGGGCCACCGGTAAGGCTGCAAGTGCCCGTGGTTGCGTTGGTGTTGTTGAGTCCCTGAAACGCGGTGGCCCATCCATTCTGAGCAAGGTCGTCGTAGAACAAGCCGAATCCCGCGCGAAACACGGTATTCTCGCTGCCGCCGGGCGAATAGGCAAGTCCGAGACGAGGCGCGATCTGTTTGTGGTAATCGTGCGGCACGCTGGGCGCGATCGGAATCTGCAACGCTTGCAGAGTTATGAATGCATTGTTCTCCAGCTGACTTCGCCCCGAACCCTCGAAAAGTCCGAAAGTGGTCTGATAACGCAGGCCGTAGTTGACGGTGAGGTGGTGCGAAACCCGCCAGGAGTCTTCGGCGTAGAATGCGAGCCGCTGAACGTTTTGCGAAAAGGTGCCGTCGCCCGCGGGAGTAAAGCTGCAAGTCGATTTGTCGGAAGCAATGAAATTCACGCACTGTGGAGTGAATGTTCCGAACACTCCTGGGTTTTGCACGTAAAAGGTCGGGTTGTTGACGTAGCTGGCAAGAGTTTCTGCCGTGGATGCAAAGGCGCCGCTCAGCACGGGCTCGTGAATGAAGTCGATTCCGAACTTGAGCGCGTGACTTCCCACAACGTGGCTCAGGTCGTAGCGAAACTGGTATTTATCCTGATTGCGCAAGTCGGGGAAAAGAGTAATGGGGGTGGCGAACTGGTTGTCGCCAAAAGTTTCGAAACCGGAGATGGTCAGCGCTGTCGAGCTGAAAGGGAAAGCGAGTGCAAAGCCCAGATCTGAATTGCGAGTCTGCGTGAGATGCAACAAGCTGGCATCGAGAACCAGATTGCCAAGCCATGTCGGACTGAACGTATAGGTATTGCTGAGCGCCACGTTCCAATAGTTGTTGTGTGTGGTCAATCCGGTGGAGGGCAGCGTGCCTTGCTCTACCAGGGCGTTGTGGGTGAGATAGCTGTCCGAAGAAGCGCGCAGGAACCAATTCGATTTTGGTGATTGTGCCCAGTCGAAGCGCACAGAACTGATGTAGTCGCGGAAAGGGATCGGAACATTTGGGGTGACGTTGATCGAAGGAACGCCGGTGATCAATCCCTGTGATGCCAATTGCGCAAGGGCTTGAAACTGCGTAAGGCTGTTAGGGCTGTAGGCAATGCTCGCGTTCTCGTGCACGGCTTCGAATGAGGTGAAGAACCATACTTTGTTTTTCGCGATGGGACCACCGATTGTGGCCACGTAGTTCTGGCGCGAGAACGGCTGCTTGGGATTGTTTACGCACACGCCGTTGGTGCATGTTTGCGCGGGATTCTCAATGGGGAAGCGGGCGTTGAGCGCTGCCGCGCGTTCGTAGAAGGCCGCGTCGCCATGCCAATCGTTAGTGCCGTGCTTGGTCGTGATCACGACGGAGCCGGCGGTGGTCCAGCCGGTATCCGCGTCCTCGTTGGAGGTTCGTACGGCAAATTCCTGAATGCCGTCGGGCGAAAAGTTCTGTAGAAAGCCGCCGATCCAATCGTCAGAGTTGTCGGCGCCGTCAACCGACAGCTCGTTGTTCAAGCCAGAGCTTCCCCCGGTTGAGACCGCGGTGATGCGCGCCTTGGTCGGATCGGATGGCTCGACAGGTTCAGTTCCGGGCACGAGGTACGCGATGTTGGCAAAGCTGCGCGCCGGGAGCGGAAGAGATTCGAGGTCGCGGCTGCCAACTACACCGCCGCGCACAGCGCTCGACGTATCAATGGCTTCGCTGGTAATCGAGGAAGAGGTTCCACGCACGTTCACCGTCTCACGCCCGCGTTGGAGGTTTAACGTAACGCTGATATCGCGCACCACACTGACGGCGACATTCACGTCGGCTGTGGCCGCGGCGAAACCTTTGGCCGTAACCGCCACGTGATAGGAGCCAGGCAGCAAGCCTTCAATGCGAAACTCTCCGCGATCGTTTGCCACCGCCTCGCGAGTGATGGAAGACCCAGCGGACTGTAAGACAACCCGCGCACCTGCCACGCGCGCGGCGCTCGCGTCCTGCACTTCTCCCCGAAGCGCGCCGTTCGGATTCTGGCCATACGCCGCCACCGAGAGCAAAATCATGCCGAGAAAAACGAAAATGGCGGCGAGCGAGCCTGCGTTTCCTAGCTTGGATTGCACCAGTTTGGATTGCATCTTGATCGAGTTCCCCAACGATCCGCAGAAGGCTTGACGCGGCTGTGCCGCGTCGCTGCGTGATCGTGCTTAAAGTGGCTGCCTGGGAGCGGAAGCGAACACGAGACTAGCGTGCAAAGCGAGCTACTACCAGAGCTCGTAGAAGCTGGATGGAGCCTGGGTCTTCACGTGAGCGGGGATTCTTTGACTAACTTCAGGGCGGGTCCGCACCGCAGGGTTAACGCTTTTGTGCGGAGGCTACGCGCGGAATGCCTTGCAGGTCATTGGTGATCTGAACCTGGTCCCATTCGGCGAGCAGGGACTTAACGGCGTTCGCGATGGTACCGCTGATCTCCATTACCAACCAGCCTCCAGACCTCAACGTTGTGTGGGCTTGTGGGATCAGGCGCTCGATCACTTCCAGTCCGGTGGGCCCTGCGAAAACTGCGTTGCGCGGTTCGAACGTGCGGACTTCGAGCTGTACCTGGTCTACCTCAGATTCGCCAACGTAGGGAGCGTTCGAGACTACGAAATCGAACGTGGCGGGACCGAAGCCTTGCAGCAGATCGGCGTAGTGGAAATGAATCCGTTTGTCGAGTTGATGGCGGGCTGCGTTAGCTTGGGCGACTTCGAGACCGGCAGAAGAGATGTCCGTGGCGTGGATTTCTGTGTCAGGCAATTCCTTGGCGAGGGCGAGAGCGATGCAGCCTGAGCCGGTCCCGACGTCGACGATGCTCGCAGCGGAGCCGGGCGAGGACGCCCGGCCTCCATTAACCGTTTCTTTATTCAATTGCAGTACGGTTTCGATCACGTGTTCGGTTTCTGGGCGGGGAATCAGCACTGCCGGTGAAACTATGAAATCCATACCCCAGAATTCCTGGTGGCCGGTGATGTATTGCGCTGGAACTCCACCGACGCGCTGGGTGATCGCTTCCTCGTAGCGGGATTGTTCTTCCGGTGTGAGTTCGCATTCAGGATGAGCGAAGAGATATGCGCGGTCGCGGGCCAGAGTGAACATCAGGAGCAACTCGGCATTCATGCGCGGCGAGCCAACGTGAGCTGCCGTGAGCCGGTCTATTGCGGACTTGAGCGCGTCCTTTAGAAGCACGAAAGTATTTGAACACAAAATTGCGGGCCGGCATTCGCTGTTTGCTCCTCATTTGCACTCGCCAGGAAGCAGTGAAATCAGTCACTTCCGGCCCATTGCCCGCAAACTCTGGTAACTTCTTGATCCTCGCGCCTCGATGGTAGAGTTTCGCATGGACGGCTGCGCCCGTCCGTTGCCGGGTTGGTCGGAGGGAGGGTTATGCGTCTGGCTGAAAGACGTGCCATTAGCGGCTTGGCGATATTGACGCTGTTGCTTTGCTGCCTTCCCACGCACGCCCAACAGGCGGCGTCTGCCCCCGCTTCACCGCCGCCGCAGGACTCGCCAAAGTCGCTGGCCGATGTCGTCAAGGAATCGAAAAAGAATAAGACTGCGCATGCGACGAAACTCATCACAGAGGATGACCTCAACAAAGGCCCTTTGCCCCGGCTGAGCCTGGACGATGTGGACAACTCCGACGAGATTATCGACGCCATCGGCGATTTTCAGAGCAAGCACACTAAAGAGGAGACCGAGCAAGCCATTCACAGCTGGTACAGTGAGTATGACGCCATGCTCGAGTCTGCAATCCGGGAGAACACCCGAACCAGCGAACGGCGAGTGGATTCGACCTACAATGGGTACTGGATCTGCCAGAATTCCCCCACCTACGAAAATTGTGTGACCCGCCGCCAGGAAGAAATGCGCGGCGCGCACGATGACCAAGCCACGCTGAAGGTGAATGGCGCAGCCACGGCGCGCATTCAACAGTCGTTTATGAAAATCCGCAATAGTTTCGTGCGCTACAATCTGAGCTATTCGTGGTTCAAGATACGCAATGCCAACGGGGTTGGGAGTTACTGAGCTGCGCTTCCGGTTCCTGCGGCAAGCGATCTCGCCTTGAACCCTTCCTGCCATCGCCTTAAACTGAATGCAGATGCACATGCACAGCCATGGCGCGGGCGAGCGAACCTCCAAGGTTCTGCGGGTGTCGCTCGTGGTCACGCTGGCCTACATTGTGTTGCTGGTGGTTGCCGGCGTTCGCGCCCACTCGCTGGCGCTGCTGTCTGAAGCTGGCCACAACCTTTCTGATTTGGTTGCGCTGCTGCTTTCGCTGGGTGCAGTGTATTTGGAAGCGCGTCCGCCCAGCGCGACCAAGACTTATGGCTGGCATCGCGCGGGAGTGCTGGCTGCGCTGGTGAATGCAGGATCATTGGTTATAGTTTCGTTCTTGATTTTCTACGAAGCCTTCCGCCGGTTGCAGAATCCGGAGCATGTGCGGGCGGGCGTGATGATCTGGGTTGCGGCCGCCGGCGTTGTGATGAATGGTGTAATCGCGCTGCTGCTGTACCGCTCGGGGCGGGACGTCAACATCCGCAGTGCGCTGTTGCACGAGATTGGCGACACGGTTTCCACTGCCGCCGTTATTGTTGGCGGCTGGGTGATTCTGGCGACGGGGCAGTATTGGATTGATTCCGCGCTGTCGTTCGGCATCGGCGCATTGATTCTGTGGTCGGGGTTCGGCATCTGTCGCGAGACCCTCAACATCCTGCTGGAAGGGACGCCGCGCGGCATCCGGCTGGAAAAGGTCGAAGCTGCCATGCGGGCGGTCGAAGGGGTGAACGATGTCCACGATCTGCATGTGTGGAACATTGGTTCGGAGACGCGGGCTTTATCGTGTCATATCTCGATTGAAGACATTCCGCCTTCCGTCAGTGAGCGGATTCTGCGCGATGTGAAAGAGCGGCTGCATGAAGAATTCCATATTGATCACACGACTATTCAGTTTGAGCACGTGATTTGTGAAGTAGCCCATGGATGCGTAATTCCGGTGAGCGAAGAACATGGGCATGAACACTGAGTTTGGTAATTGGTCGTCAGCATTCAGCCTTTACACTTCGTAGCAAGGGCGGGGTTCGGCTTAGCGCTAAATACTAGGTTCGCTCCCTTGTTTCTCGTAGATCTCTTTCGCTCTTTCGATCGTGTCCGCTTCCTCGGGCGGCTTGTCCGTTCTGATCCGCACGATTCTGGGGAAGCGTAGCGCATAACCGCTTTCGTGGCGGTCGGAGCGCATCATGTTATTGAAGGCAACTTCGAGCACGATCTTTGGTTCGACAACCAGGCGGAAGCCCTGGTCCTCGACGACATGATCGAGAAACCATTTGGTCATTTCTGCGATCTCCGCATCGGTCAGGCCTGAATAAGCTTTGCCGATATTTACCAGGCGGTCGCCGTCACGTACTGCAAAAGTGTAGTCGCTGAGGACGCCAATCCGCTTGCCGTGACCGTATTCGACCGCAGTGACTAC
>DATNHO010000110.1:0-7475 GCA_035604895.1 Terriglobales bacterium
TCTGGCCACGGCGGCCCGGTAGGTCTGATCGAGCAGCGTGTTTTCGTAGGTCGGCATCACGATGAGCGGCATGAGGTATTCGAACATCGAACCGCTCCAGGAAAGGAGAATCGGATCTCCACCTGCGGTGGTGAGGAGGCGCCCCAGAGCAAACCAGTTCTCTTGCGGCAGTTGTCCTTGTGCAATCCCCACAAAACTGGATAATCTTGCTTCCGAAGCGAGCAGATCGTAGTAACTCGGGTCCGGCCGGTGCTCCCCGGCGTTGTAACCGATAGTAAGTAGATGACGAGCCTCGTCGAACAGGAAGTCATAGTCCACAAGGGCGAATTCTCCGCATTGGCGCGCGAGATTTTCGATAGCAGCAATTCTCGACGCGGCGCGTTGGCTATGCAGAAGGTCCCCCGCGAGACTAGCCAACTGGCGCAACGTCGGGATCTCTTCGAGTGCATCTGGAACAAGAAACGTCAGCTCATCCAGGGCGCTCTGGCACTGGGAAGAGAACGCCCTTGCCCACCACATCGCCTCGCTCTCAGAATCGGCGGTGAGGCTGCTGGCGAATTCCGCGGCGCACGCAGCCAACCGGCCGAGGCTGCGCCGCGCCTCCGCGAGCGAAGCTGGCGGGGAGTCGCATGCGGATTTCAAATCCTTCTGGAGGGTAAGTTGGACCGGGTCGCCTTCTCTGGCCATGTCTTCTCTGGCCACGTCTTCTCTGGCTACGTCCAGGAGGACACTTAACGTGTCATTGAGACCCTCAAATAATCGCGCACTCAGGATCTTCTGATCGGGGATCGCGAGCAGCCCCGGTCGCAGTGTCAGCAGGTGACCTACGAGGTTCCCGCTATCTACGGTCGAAATGTACATAGGCAACAGCGGTTTCAAGGACTGTGTGTCGTACCAGTTGTAGAAGTGACCGCGGTGGCGTTCCAACATTTCCATCGTGTCGAAAGCATTCGCCGTGCGCTCGATGAGTTGTCCGGCCGAAATGTAACCGAAGTCGTAGGCCGACAAGTTCGCGAGTAGCGCCAGTCCAATGTTGGTTGGTGACGTGCGATGACCGAGCCTGGCGACGGGACGCTCCTGGTAATTGTCGGGCGGCAGCCAATGATCCTCGGGACCGACGAAGGTCTCGAAGTACTTCCAGGTCTTCCGCGAAAGCTTCCGGAGAAAAACGATCTGGGTGGTGGTTAGGCGGGCGGCGCGGCGCGCAAGCGGTCGGCTGATCCACCACGCGATAATGGGCGAGGCAAACCAGAGTCCCAGTATGGGCCCAGCCGCACCCCATGCGGCTGGCCTCGAGATCGTTAGATAGGTCGCGGCGGCCGTAGCAACCGCCGGCGCAACCCACATCCTCCGGCAGAAGCGGGCGAGGTCCCCGTCCTTGCGACTATTCCCATTCAGGTCGCCCGACGGAATCCATTCGAGAAGCGGCCGGTGCGTGAACAGCATTCGCCCGACGGTGCGCACGATCGCATCCAGGCTAAAGAATGCCTCGTAAGGAAGGCTCGCGAGCGTAAATGCAGCCTGCGCGAAGTGCTTGGATGTGGAGCCCACGGTGGCAGCGAGGTGTTGATTCAAACGTACATCGCTTGGCTTTTGCAGCAGGTCCAGGACGCAGGCGACCAAATGCGGAATCAGGATGATTCCGATCGCCGCCGGGGTCCAAAACCACAGCGGTGATAATGCCGTCCAGCCCAGCAGCAACAGCAGCGTCAAGGCCGCGGGTATCAGACTGCGGCGAAGATTATCAAAGAGCTTCCAGAGCGAGAGCACGGAAAGCGGATTCTTCAGGCGACGCCCGCCAAAGCCCGGAACCCGCGGCAGCAGCCACGGCACCAGCTGCCAATCCCCACGAATCCAACGGTGGCGGCGGCTCACGTCCGCGCTATATTGAGGCGGATATTCCTCGTACAAATGCACATCGCTCAACAGCCCCGACCGCGCGTAACATCCTTCCAGAAGATCGTGGCTGAGTATCCGGTTCTCGGGGAAACGCCCTTCCAACGCCTTCTCGAACGCATCGACCTCATAAATCCCCTTGCCAATGAACGAACCCTCGCCGAAGAGGTCCTGGTAAACGTCGGAGACAACGCGAGTGTACTGATCGATGCCTGGTTCACTTCCGAAAAGGCGTGCATATCTCGACTGATTCGCTCCAATCAGGCTCGCGCCGACCCCGGGCTGAAGAATGCTGTACCCATCCGAGACTCGCTGCTTGTCATCGTCGTAGCGCGCACGATTCAGAGGGTGCGCCATCGCTCCCACTAACTGCCGTGCCGAATCGCGCGGCAACTGCGTATCCGTGTCCAGGGAAATGACATACTTCACGTTGGCGAGGATTGAGGTGTCGCCAACCACGAGCGAGAAGCGATCCCTGGAACCGCCGCGCAAGAATGAATTCAATTCCGCAAGCTTCCCCCGCTTCCGCTCGTAACCCATCCATATTCGCTCCTGCGGGTTCCATTGGCGCGGACGGTGGAAGAGAAAGAACAGGTTGTCGTCCGCACTCTCGTACCTCTGATTTAACCCTTCGATTTTTTTCTGAGCCAGCCGCAACAGCGATTCATCTTCCGGTAGCGTTTCCTGGTGTGCGTCGCGAAAATCAGTCAGCAGGCCGAAGTGCAGGTTGTCGTCCCGATTGGCTAGGAACCTGACCTCCAGCGCCTCGATCAGCTCCTCGACGTTTTGAGCGCTCACGAACATTGTGGGGACCACCACCAGAACACGGTGCTCCGGCGGAATCCCCTGGGAGAAGTCCATGCGAGGGAGCCGATGCGGAGTCGCGAGTAACGACACCAGCCAGTTGACCAGGGCCACGGCCAGCTGACTTGCGCACACCAGCGAGAGGATGCCGAACAGACCGAGCGCCCAACCGTGAAAGGCACTATGCAAAGCGCTGGGAAAGGCACTGGCATGCGCCTTCGCCACCAAGATCCCGGCGACGATCAGTGAAATCAGCGTGATCGCGCCGAGGTACAGCAGCAAAGGAGATTCGGAGCTCACCCTCCGAAGCGCTTCAACGGGCGATAAGCGGACCTCCACTTTGCGCTCAAGTTGCTCCAATCCCTTGCCGATCAGGTAGAAGCCGACATGCCGCTCGCGATCGTCGCTGGCCTTCCTGGCCGTGGCTTCCCGCGCCAGTTGGATCGCGGCGCGCGCCACCTCGGGCTCGGATCGGCGGCTGCTCTTGGCGATCTCTTCCACCGTATGGCGATAACGGTCACGCGACGAGAAGTCCATCTTGCCGTAGAATCCGCTCGGGTCCTCATGAAGAACCTGTTCGACGGCACTCAAGGTCTCGACAAACTCGCGCCAGTTCATCGCGCCCAAGACACGGAGGCTGCCGATGCTGTTGCTCATCGAGACCTGATCGGCAGCCTGTTGCTGGTTCTCTGACTGCACCAACTGCTTGATCGTTCGCCCGGATTCGGAAAGTCGCTGCTCAATCCAAGTGAGCGGTAAGGCCAAGGCGGGGCCTTGCCCCTGCAACCGGCGCGCAAATTCCGCAACGAACGAGCCCACCATCGGCGGGCTCGACCGCGCCATGTCGGCGATCACTAAGATCAGGCTCTTGGGGTCCTTTTCGGCGGTCTCCGTTATTTTGTCCGCCCAATAATCGGCGCGGTTTCGAGCGATCCTGTCGGCAGAAACCCGGGCTCCCACCCGTCGAAGATTTTCAATCAGCGCCAGACGCAGCATGATGGGAAGTGCCCACAGCTCGCCTATGTTGAGGGCGGTGACCGTCTGGTAGGCCGCTACAAAGCTGCTGAGACTCTCCGGATCGAGTCGCCCATCGCCGTGCGAGATCGTCTCCAACGCGATGTCATACACGCGCGGAAAACCGGCCGAAGGGCCGTTCAGCAAGCGTGGCAGTTCCCGGCTGTAAGCCTTCGGCAGGTGTTTCTCGGACATGCGAATCTGCTCTTCGATCAGATAGAAGTTGTCGAGAAGCCATTCCCCGGCCGGCGTGATACGGCGGTTCGTCTTAACCGCAGCCGTCAGCAAGCCGCGGACTCCGAGCAGAACGCCTTCATTTTCAGCCAGCCGCGCCAGAAGCCGGTCGGGAGCGCCTCCCGGGCTCACCTGGTGTGAGGCCGCCAGGGTCTTGCCATGCTGCTGCATCTGATCGGCGCTGAACAGCGCTGCCCGCAACGGGGGGGCGTCGTCGCTGTATCTTTCTGCCGAGTCGCTTCCCGGCCTGCTCAAATGGAGCAAATTCCTGCCGATCGGCCTGTTACTCTTACTCAATTTGAAGCTCCTTTTTTGAAGCAAGCTTTCGAATGAAACAGATCGCAATCAGGCTGGCGGCTCTCGACAGCCAGCCCCGCGTCGCGTCTCATACTCTAAAGCATGCAGCTCAAGGACAGGTATGAAGCTCCTCGTCATTATCATTGATTGTTCGTCGTCGATTGGTCGTCGCCGTTGATGGTTCGTCGTCAGAATCTCCGAGACGGGCTTGGCCCCGGAGGCCCCCGCTACACCTTCGGTTTCAGTTTACCCGTGAGAGGTTGGTTCGAGCGCGCCAGATTGTGGCGCAGGCGCATTCGACGGTCCGCATACGACGATCCGCGTCGCCCTAGACACTACGCCCAGGCGTCAATCAATGAGAAGCGTACGGCGCAGGACGCGGGGGTCTCGTTCCGGCCAAGAAAAGAGAAAGAAGGAGGCAACCTGAGAAAGCAGGAGCATGAACGCCCCTCGACCGGGGGATGGCGATCAAAAGTGTGGCAATTTCTGCGAGTTCTCCCCTCACGCCCGCTTCCTAGTTCCGTCTGCAATCGGAACGTGTAGATTTATCTGAATCGCCCGACCGCGTTCCTGCCGTCGCACTTGTGCCTGCGCACACGCGAACGCGCCAACAATTTCCTCTCGACCTTCCGAGAAATGGGCCCAGTCTTCAAAATGGACAGGAAATGCCCGAAGGGGCGTCTTGTAAGCGATTGAAAAGAATGGCGGGGACGACGAGACTCGAACTCGCGACCTCTGCCGTGACAGGGCAGCGTTCTAACCAACTGAACTACGTCCCCCAGCCTGTTCTTATCGGGTTAGCGGGAAAGCCGCATGTTTACTACACTTCCCTGCTGTCCGATGTTTCGCCTGTTGCATCCATTTCCACCTCAGTATATGCGAAATTCCGGGCGAAACCGACACCAAGCGAAACCGCGACGAGAGCGTTTGTCTTTGCTCTACGAATCAAATTGTAACAGAGGACTCCCAAATCGCGGGCTAGACACCGTGATTGGTAAATAAAAATGAGCCGATCGTTTGCTTGACAACGCTACCGGCCCTTCGTACTGTTCTTGCGCTGGACGCTCTTCTGGTGATGGCGGAGCTTGCATGGATTTTGTACGAACTGAAGCTTCGGACATTTGATGTTGTCGCCCAAGCATCGCAACCCTAATTTCTTCACATGGAGCTATCTTGCTCAGACACGACAGTCCACACCTGTCACTCTACTCTCCTGAGTGTGTAGATGGAGCCGCGGACGCTGATTCGTAGCTTTGATTCTTAGGTCGCTGCAGATCGGGGCTCTGATCAAGTCACGGCGGCCACATCCAGACATCGGCATTCTTCATCCGTGTGTACGCCGCAGAACCTTGCGCAGACACGATTCGACCCTAGAAAGTCCCGAACATCGAAGTTAGGGCGACACCTCCAGGCGGATGAGAGGGGATAGCCCGCGAAACAAGGAAGGTAGCATTATGCCTCTAATTCAAGTGCTGGAAGTTCTGATCGTGGTGGGTGTCCTCCTGTGGCTAGTGAATCGCTTCATTCCCATGCAGGGGACGATCAAGTCAATTTTGAACGGCGTCGTGGTCATTGCCGTGGTTCTGTGGATTCTGAATGTGTTTGGACTCTTTAGCTCGCTTTCCCGGATACACATTGGAACGTGAAGGATGACGGAAACCAGCCAATAAGTCTGCACGCACAAACGCAAGATCGATAAAACGCCACACGGCGACGTGTGCCTGAAAAAGGAGACCTGTGAAGACAGCGCTTTTGTTAGCAGTCGGAATCACCCTCAGTGCGGCCGCATTTGCTCAAACTAACTCTCAAACAACCTTGGTTGTCGAACCCATAAGCCCAACACCTATATTCCGAGTGAATGTAGTCAGCCGCAACGTGCGGGCCGTCAACTACCAACACCGCAGCGGACCTTCGAAGCTGGATTTCGCGGGTACGGACTTGATGCCCTCCGCGAACGGTGAAGCCAAGGTAAATAGTAAGCGCGGCTCCATTGAGATCGACGCAGAATTTGGCGGCCTTCAAAGACCGACGTCTTTCGGCAATTAGTATCTGACCTACATTTTGTGGGCGATTTCTCCCGAAGGCCGGGCCGTGAACCTGGGCGAGGTGTTAGTCGGCGACAACCATCGCAGCAAGCTGCGCGTGACCACCGACCTTCAGGCCTTCGCTCTGATCGTTACTGCGGAACCTTATTATGCCGTACGGCAGCCCAGCAACGTGGTGGTGCTTGAGAATGTCGTTCGCGAGAGCACCAAGGGAACTACCGAGGCGGTAAATGCAAACTACGAACTAATGGAGCGCGGCGGCTACATTCCCACCGGCTACAAGTTCGACCCTGTGGTTTTGAATGCCAGGTTGCCTTTGGAATTCTTCGAGGCGCGTAATGCGTTGCGCATCGCTCAATCCGAGGGAGCCGAGCAGTATGCCAGCGATAGTTATCAGCACGCTATCCAGTTAATGAACAATGCCGACGAATATGCCACGAACAGGCACATCGACAGGAAGCCGCTGATCGCAATCGCCCGCGAGGAAGTGCAAACTGCCGAAGATGCACGCGAAATCGCAGTCAAGAAGCTGGACGAGATACGCCTGGCCAACGAACGCCAAACTTCAGCGGACGCTCAAGCACAATCGCAGGCGCAGGCTAATGACGCGATTCGGCAGAAAGAGCAAGCCCAGTCCGACACGGCGAACGCTCAAGCGGCAAAGGCTCAGGCTGAATTTGATGCGGCAAACGCCCGAACCGACGCTGCTCATGCCCAATCTGAAGCCGCGCAGGCTAAGTCCGATATGGCGGACAGTCAGGCTTCATCAGCCGCTGCCCTCTCGGCAGCCCAAGCGGATGCAGAGCAATCTCGTATAGCTGCGCAGCAAGCCCAGGCGAGCGCGCAACAAGCGGAAACCGACAAAGCGGCCATGCGCACGCGCTTGTCGGTGCAGTTGAACTCCATTCTGCAGACTCGCGATAGCGCGCGCGGGCTCATCGTCAGCATGTCTGATGTTTTGTTTGACACCGGAAAATACTCGTTGAAGCCGGGTGCACGGGAGAAGCTGGCGAAAGTCGCCGGTATTCTGCTCGCCTATCCTGGACTCGACATTCAAGTCGGCGGCTACACAGACAATGTGGGCAGCGACGAAATGAATCAAACATTGTCTGAGAACCGTGCGGGATCGGTGCGCGACTACCTTGTGCAACAAGGCGTGTTGACGAATTCGGTTTCGGCCAGAGG
>DATNHO010000111.1:0-6611 GCA_035604895.1 Terriglobales bacterium
CTCGATGACCAGGCTGAGACGGTTTTGCTGAAGATCGTACGGGGAGCGGGCGGGCGGGGGCTGGCGGGAGTTTATCCACGGTTGGAAGTTGCAGGCTCCCCGTTCTCAGACGCTTCGATCGTTCGACCGCTGCTTGGAACCCGCCGGAGAGATCTTGAAGCTTATCTCCTTGCGTTGAAACAAAGCTGGCGGGAGGACAAGAGCAATCGCGACTTGCGACACATGCGTAATCGGGTGCGGCATGGCATTTTGCCGCGTCTGGAGCGTTATTTGAATCCGGCAGTACGTCAGGCATTAGCGGAGACAGCGGAGATTGCGCGGGCCGAGGAGGAGTATTGGCAAAAGGAAGTTTCGCGGGTACTCCCACGCGTGCGGGCAGAAGCAGGCGGGGTCCTTGATTGGCCGGTTTTGATGGATTTGCCTCTGGCGCTGCGACGGCGCGTACTCCGGGCGGTTAGCGAATCTTTGGGCTTGCAACTGGATTTTCAGCATGTGGATGAAATCCTTGCCCTGAGTTCAAACCGAACGACTGTGTTGCCGGCCGGATGGGTGGTCTCAAGAAAAGCGGGCAAGTTGCGGTTTGAGTCGAAAGAACCGCCCGCGGAAAGGGACTACGAATATGGTCTTTCCGTACCTGGGTCGGTCGAGGTTCAGGAGACCCAATCGCGGTTTGAAGCACTATTGGTTCCGGGAAATGCTGCCGAGAGTTATAATCCCGAGGATTTGACAGACAGGGCGCTTTTGGCTGCAGAAGTTAAAGTCAGGAACTGGCGTCCCGGGGATCGCTTTCGGCCTGCTCATACCAAGGCCGCAAGGAAGATTAAGGAATTGCTACAGGAGCGGAAGGTGACCGGGCTGGAACGGAAACTGTGGCCTGTGGTGGTGAGCGGAACGGATGTGGTCTGGGTTCGGGGGTTTCCAGCGCCAGTCCGGTTCGGGCCGCGAAGCGAGCAAGCGGTCGTGATCCGGGAGATAGCGCTTAAGGGATTGGACGGGCGAGGCGCCCGTCACTACATGAGCAAGACAAAACAATGAATGCCAGCCCAAAACCCGAGCAGTTACGCATGGTGATTCCTACCGAGCAGATTCAGAAGCGCGTGCGCGAGATGGCGCGACAGATCTCCGATGACTATCAAGGCAAAACCATTCATGCACTGGCACTGCTGGAAAATGGCTTCGTGTTCATGGCTGATCTGGTGCGTGTGCTGGAAGTACCGGTTATTTGCCAGTTCATCAAGCCGAAGTACCGCAGAGAGTCGGAGAACGCTGCGGCGGGCTTTATGGAAATCTTTTTCAGCCACGAACCGGACATCCGCGGCCAGCACGTATTGCTGATCGAGGGTTTGGTGCACTCCGGAGTGACGACCGAGTTCCTGATGAATGACTTGCGGAACCGGGGAGCGGCGTCGGTCAAACTGGCCACCTTGCTCGACCGGCAATCGGCTCGGAGAGTGCAATTGCAGCCGGACTTCTTCGGATTTTTGGTGGATGAAGCGTTTCTAGTAGGCTACGGGTTGGGATCACCCGAGCAGACGCATCGCAACCTGCCGTACCTGGCAGCTGCAAGCTGAAGCTTCTGTGTGACTTAAGTCACGACAAGAACTCCATCCTTTTTTTCACAAGAAGCGCTAGAATGAGAGGGTTGGCAATTTCCTCTATCCAATCCCTGCGGCTGGCATCTAATATTTTGTGCGGAGCCCCAGTTGCGTCTTTGGAAACAGGGCGTAGCTTCTCAGGAGTCTTTAGGTGAATTCAACAGTTAAAACCGTGGTTTTCTGGCTGGTGATCGTGCTCTCCGCGTTCCTCCTTTGGCAGGTGGTAAAGGCGGGCGGAGCTGGCCAAAAAGAGAAGGAAGTGAACTTCTCGCAGTTTATGACGGACGTGGACCAGGGCAACGTCAAAGAGGTCACCATCAACTTGCAGGAAGTGCACGGCAAGTTTCAGAACGACGGCTCGACCTTCCACACAACCGTTCCTACAAATTATCCCGACATGATCAAGACGCTGCGCGACAAGGGCGTGAATATCACCGTCCGGGACGCCAGCAGCGGGAGCTGGCCTAGTTGGCTGCTGAACCTGGCGCCGCTGATTCTGCTGGCTGCTCTGTGGTTCTTCATGATTCGGCAGATGCAGACTGGTGGGAACAAGGCGCTCTCGTTCGGGAAGAGCCGGGCGCGGCTGCTCTCCATGCAGCAAAAGAAAGTCACGTTCAAGGACGTGGCTGGCGTGGAGGAGGCCAAAGAAGAGCTCAAGGAGATTATCGAGTTCCTGCGCGAGGCGCAGAAGTTCCAAAAGCTTGGCGGACGCATTCCCAAGGGTGTGTTGCTAGTCGGGCCTCCCGGAACGGGCAAGACTTTGCTGGCAAGAGCAGTTGCGGGCGAAGCCAATGTTCCCTTCTTCTCTATCTCTGGATCGGACTTCGTAGAAATGTTTGTCGGCGTGGGCGCGAGCCGGGTACGCGATCTGTTTGAGCAGGGTAAGAAGAATGCTCCGTGCATCATCTTTATCGATGAGATTGATGCGGTTGGTCGTCATCGCGGCGCCGGTCTCGGTGGTGGTCACGACGAGCGTGAGCAGACTTTGAATCAGTTGCTGGTTGAAATGGATGGCTTCGAATCGAACGAAGGCGTCATCCTGATGGCAGCAACCAACCGTCCTGATGTGCTGGATCCCGCGCTGCTGCGGCCGGGACGTTTCGACCGCCGGGTGGTTGTGCACCGTCCGGATGTGCGTGGCCGCGAAGAGATTCTCCGGGTCCATACACGAAAGATTCCTTTGGCCGACGATGTCGATCTTTCTGTGCTCGCACGGGGCACACCGGGTTTCTCGGGAGCTGACCTGGCTAACATGGTGAACGAAGCTGCATTGAGCGCGGCGCGGCAGAACCGCAAAGCCGTGCTCATGTATGACTTCGAATTGGCCAAAGACAAAGTCCTGATGGGCGTGGAGCGCAAGTCGCTCATTCTCACGGAAGAAGAAAAGAAGGTGACGGCGTATCACGAAGCAGGGCACGCGCTGGTCGCATCCAAGCTGCCGAATTCCGATCCGCTGCACAAGGTCACGATCATTCCGCGCGGCATGGCTCTCGGCGTCACTATGCAGTTGCCGATCGACGACAAGCACAATTACACCAAGGAATATCTGGAGACGGAAATCGCCATCATGATGGGCGGCCGAATCGCCGAGGAGATGTTCCTCAGTCAGATGAGTACCGGCGCGGGCAATGACATTGAGCGAGCTACGGAGCTGGCGCGCAAGATGGTCTGCGAATTCGGTATGAGCGATCTGGGTCCGCTGACTTTCGGCAAGAAGGAAGAGCAGATTTTCCTGGGCCGCGAGATTGCCCAGCATCGTGACTACAGCGAAGCCACGGCAGTTAAGATCGACGACGAAGTCCGCCGCATCGTCGGCCAAGGCTACAACACCGCGAAAGGCGTTCTAGCCGCAGACAATGGCGCTCTGGTCAGAATCGCGCTGGCGCTCCTAGAACGAGAAGTGCTCGATGCGAACGAGATTAAGATGATCATCGAAGGCAAGGAATTGCCCAAGATGACGCCTCCTCCGAAGTCCGATGACGGCGTGCAGCAGGTGCTGAAGCCAGAGCCGGGCCGGCCAGGGATTGCCAAAGGTGGCGAGAGTCCGGCGAGAGCGTAGATAGTTTTCGATTCTGATTGTTTTGTAGGGCAGCTCAGGGGCTGCCCTTTTGTTTGCCTGTCCACACCATGAAAGGCACTTGGTCTTGGTTTCTCGCCATTCTCGCGTTGTGTTCGCTCGGACACGCATCGCCGAGAACGGCGCCCGATGAATTCCTGCTAACGGTTACTCTCCCGTCATCCGACAGGCCCGTTGAAGTTAGCACGAGGATCCCCCTCGGCAAGGCCTTTGAAACCTCGGAGATGAGGGGGCGCAGAAAAATAACACTCAAGGGCACTCTGACAGCCTTGAAGCAGAATCGATATCACTTGCAGCTCACGATAATTGACTGGGTATCAGAAAAGGAAAACAGTACGTTGTCAGTCGATCCGGACCTAGTTTTAGGCGAACCGTGGAACGTTGGTGTCGTTTCGTCCATCATTTACCATTACATGGTTTTGGTTACCCGGGTCTCTGACTAGTGGGGTTTGCTGGAATCGAAACGCGCTGGTCTCGTTCTGTACTCGTGTCCTTTTGATATCGGTGAATCGATGAGCCAAGTCCCCAACTGGTTTGAGCGGAAGTTCGAATTCGCGTTTCCCGTGGAGTTATATCCTAACCTGTGCGTCCGCCTGCGAGGCACGCCTGCAAGGCTGGACGAGTTTGTCCGCGCTCCGCGCGAGTGATTAGTTCGAAAACCCGAGAAGCAATGGTCGGCGCAGGAACATGCCGGACATTTGCTCGATCTCGAACCTTTGTGGATGGCGCGCGTCGATGACTACCTCGCGGGTGCTGCTGAACTTACAACGGCCGACCTGAGCAACCGAAAAACCGACGAAGCGCAGCACAATCAGGGTCGCATCGAGGACATTTTGGCTGAGTTCCGTAACGCTCGAGTGCAACCGGTTGATCGAGTTGGAGGGCTTGACGCTGCGCTGTTTGCCCGATCAATTCCGCATCCCCGGCTCAAGAAACCCATGCGGCTGGTCGACCACTTGTATTTCGTCGCGGAGCACGACGATCATCATCTGGCGCGGATTTCGGAGCTGTTGAAGTGAAAGATAACGACACAAAAATTCTTTCCTTTCGATCATCCTCGGAGTTTCGCAAGTGGCTGGCCGCGAATCACCGCCAATCGGAAGGAATTTGGCTGCGTATTTTCAAGAAGGATTCGGGAGAGCCAACTGTCACCTACGCCGAAGCGCTGGATGAGGCGCTCTGCTTTGGATGGATTGACGGCCTAAAGCAGAGCCATGACGAAGTTTCGTGGCGGCAACGGTTCACTCCAAGACGGCCTAAGAGTGGCTGGTCCAAAATCAACACCCGGCACGCGGAAAGGCTGATCAAGGCGAGCCGGATGAAGGCTGCAGGGCAGGCCGCAATCGATGCGGCCAAGAAAGACGGCCGTTGGACAGCCGCCTACGATTCCTCAAGGGAAGCAACGTTTCCTGAAGTTTTTCTCGCGGCGGTCCGCAAGAACAAAAAAACGAACGCGTTCTTCGAGTCGCTCAGCAGGGCGAACCGATATGCGATTGCCTACCGGCTGCAAACCGCCAAGAAACCGGAAACCAAGCAGCGGCGCATGGAAATGATTCTGACGATGCTGGCCAGAGGCGAGTCATTTCACTAGAGCGTAAAGAACTGGATCAGGGGACAACTGCAATGAGGGGCTTGGTCGCAGACAACACTTCCCCGATTTCTAGCGCTCGGACTCCAGCAGCAGTCAGGGCGCGGGTAAGGTCGGTCGCGTGCTCCGGCGCGACCGAAATCAGCAGCCCACCAGCGGTCTGCGGATCGAACAGGATCGTCTTCATTTCCTCACTGACTCCATCCTCATAGCCAACCACGCACTCGGCGAATTCGCGATTGGCTTTAAGGCCTCCGGGAACGTGTCCGGCACGAACGCATTCCAGCGCGCCTTCGAGCAGCGGAATGCGATTCGCGTGGAAACGGAGCGAAACCTTCGAGGCGAGTGCAATTTCGCGGGCGTGCCCGATCAGGCCGAAACCGGTGACGTCAGTCATGGCGTGCACGGTGAAGCGGCCTCCCATGACCTCTGCAGCTTTCTTGTTCAGGGTGGTCATGGAGGCGATCGCGGCGGCGATCCATGGTTGTTTCGCCGCTTTTTTCTTGATAGCCGTGGAGATTACGCCCGTCCCTAGCGCTTTAGTGAAAATCAGGCGGTCCCCCGGTTTTGCGCCGCCGTTGGTAAGCACTCTTGCGGGATCGATCAGGCCCGTCACAGAGTATCCAAACTTCATCTCGTCGTCGCGAACGCTATGCCCGCCAATCACCGAGCACCCGGCTTCAATCATTTTGGAAAGTCCGCCAGCGAGAATGCCTTCGAGGATTGCCAGGTCGGCTTTTTCCGGAAAACATACCAGCGCGAGTGATGTGCGCGGTCGCCCGCCCATTGCGTAAACATCGCTAAGCGCGTTGGTGGCGGCGATCTGGCCGAAGGTGTAGGGATCGTCGACCATCGGCGTGAAGAAGTCGACGGTTTGCACCAGCGCAATGCCCGGCCCGATTAGATACACTCCTGCGTCGTCGGCTTGATCGAAGCCGACTAGAACATTCGGGTCATGCTGCCGGGCTAATTTCCCAAGCACCGCGTCCAGCGCCGCCGGACTCAGCTTGGACGCTCAACCCGCAGCTTTCACCGACTCCGTCAAACGAATTGGCGTTGCATCAGCCATAAAGGCATTCTAAAGGATTGCAGGATTCGCCATCCCGAGCGGAGAGCCACAGCCACAAAGGACAGGAAGTAACACAAAGGGCGATCCGTGAGAATCCGTGCAGATCCGTGGCGCTCTTGACTTTCACTTCACCGAGACATCGGTTACTTTCAGGTCAGGATAGGCACGATCCCAATCGTTGCTGATATGGTCGAAGGTCAGACGGAACGGCGCACTCTGGCCGGGCGCCAGTGGCGACAAGTGCAGGTCGACCGTATCCGGGTAAGGCCCGGCAGTCTTCAG